>NZ_JBSGTG010000043.1:0-55090 GCF_053607285.1 Streptomyces sp. NPDC055140
CAGCCGAGTACTTGTAGGTCCCCAACGGGAACTCCTGATCTCTGGAACTTCATAGATCCAGTGTCCAGGGTGTCCACGACCAGGGGGAAACCTCCGACAGTGCGTGCAGTACGGCATGGATCATCTCTGAAGCCTTCCGGGGCGAGCACGGCATGGGGCCAGCGACACGTCGCACCGGGGGCTGTCGTGTGGCGGGGCGGCGTGTGGGGCGCCACCCAGATGGGGGCGCCCCGCCAGGGTCAGCCGACGTTCAGGGTCAGCGCCGCGGTGTGGAGTCTTCCGCCGGTCTGGAACTGCAGGAACAGCCGCCAGTTCCCCGAGGTGGGCAGCTCGGCGTCGAAGGACAGCTCCGGGCCGCCGTGGTCACCGTTGACCTGGGCGGTCGGGTGAAGGTGGGTGAACGCGGTGTCGCCCACATGGAAGGCGGTCAGGTGGGCGTAGGTGTCGAGGTAGGGCTCAAGGCCGGTGACCGGCTTGCCGCCCTTGGTGATGGTGACGGTCATGGGGTGTGCCATGCCGGCCATCGGCTCGCCGGTGACGGTGACGGTGTACCCGTCGACCTCGGCGGTCTTGGCGGCAGCCGGCAGCCGGGTCTCGGTCCCGGTGCCGGGCACGGTGACAGTGCGAGACAGGACGAACGCTGTGCCCTTTCCGGCCCCGCTGTCAGGGGTAAAGGAGGCGAACACGCGCCACGAGCCGGGCTCGAGCGAGGCCAGGTCCGCGTTCCAAGTACCGTCGGCGGCCATGGTCGGGTGGATGTGCTGGAAGCCGCTCAGGTCGGAGCGAATGGCGTAGAAGTGCATCCGCTTGGTCTGGTCGACGGTGAAGGCGGTGACGGGCTTGCCGTCCGGGCCGGTGACCGTGAACCGGTAGGGGGTCTGCTTGCCCGCAGCCAAGGCTGTGTCCTTGCTGGTCAGGCGGTAGCCGTCCTTGTGGTCGCTGAGGCCGTTGCCAGCGGCCCTGTGGTCCATGCCGGGCATATCACCCATTGAGGGCGACGGGCTCGCCGAGGACGCCTTGACACTGTGGTCCATGCCCGGCATCGAGGAGGGATTAATGGAGGAGCCGCAGGCCGTCAGGGTCAGCGTCAGGGCGACGGCGGTGCCGGCCGCCGCGAGGGCGCGACGACGCGCTATGGGACGGGCAGAAGTGAGCATGCGAGTGGTCTTTCCGGGTGGGCGCACCACGCCGGGCGGGCGCGCGGAAGTGAGCAGGGCACATCGCCGGTCCACGGAGAATTCCGGGGTTTCGGCGTGGGCCTGTCAGGTCCGCGCGACACACACCTGGAGGAGCAGACTTCGCCCGCCTGGGGTGGGCGGCCCGCGCCGCCCTGTGCGGCCCAGGGCCACCGGTCGCCCGACGACGGGGAGCACCGCCAGCACGGCGACGACGGCCATGAGACCGACCACCTGCAACGTCGTGAAATCGCGGGCCGGCGTGGAGAGGCACATCGCCCCGCCCATCACCGATATAGCTGACGCCTGCTGCGCAGCGGCGTGGGTCATCACCGAAGAGGGCGTGGACGCCATCGCGGTGCCTGCGTGCTCGGTCGAGAGGGCAGCCGGTGCGGAGATAGCGCCGTGGCAGCCTTCGGCGGCGTTTGCCGGTGCACCGTGCATGAGGAACAGGCCGAGCAGGACCGCGCAGAGCGCCAGCAGCCGGGCGATGCCCTTCCGCCTGCCTCTCTGCCCGGTGTCCGTCACAACCGTTCCTTACCTCACGTCATGGCGCGCGTCTGCGAAGCGCGTCTGCCCGACGATACCCGGGCCGGGTACTGCGCGCTGGCCCGCCGGGGCTCCTCACCGCCTGGCCTTCGGCGGCGTCGCACCGGTTCCCCGCGACTCTGGCAAGATCAGCTGGAATCTGCGGCGCCCTCAGCGATACAGCCGCAGACTCCAGCGCGTCTTCTACACCTCGGCACTGTTCAGCATCCGAAGGTGCGAGGAGTCCCGACGGTTTTACGACCGCAAGCGAGCCGAGAGCAAGCGCCACACCCAGGCCGTCCTCGCCCTGACCCACCGTCGCGTCAACGTCCTCTGGGCGCTTCTACGCGACGGACGGACCTATGAGCCCTTGCCGCCGACGGCGCTTGCAGCGTGACGCCTCTGTCCTGCAGCCGATCTGCCAGGTCAGCGGTAACACGGTCGACTGACGGGCAGGCTTGCGGGAGTATCCGCTTGCTGGCATCCGACGGCGAGGAGCGCGTTGATCACTCAGGGAGTAAAGGTCATGGCGCAGTGCGGCGCCTGCGGTGGCGTGCTGATATGCGAAGTTGGCCAGTACGTCGACCATGGGCAGTTGTGGTGGGGCACTGAAGGTGCATGCACTGCCCCAACGGGTGGTGCGAGCAGGACACAGGCGGAGCGACTCCTGAAGAGATCAGGAATGCCCTGCTGACAGAGCACGCGCCCGCACGGCTTCGCCTCGCGGACGACGAGTCGAGCCTCGTCCCCGTCTTGCGAGTCCTGCTCGAGATGCTCCACCTGCCCCTGGGCCAGGCACAGGTGATGGCCAGCGCGCTCCAAGAGACTGGCCTGGTTGGCACGCTGGTCGAGATGGAGTTCATTGCCGACGGGCTGCAACGCCGATCAGTCGCTACAAAGTTCGAGAGGTGCGAGACATCGGCCGACTGAACCCTACGCGCCCAACCAGAACGGCTTGACAAACGGCATCAGAATCGATGGCACGCTCGCAAGATTCACTGACGCAGGACAACCAGAACGCCCCCGACACGTCGAGGGGCGTTGCCTTTGCCTCGGAATTCGAACATACGCTCTACTAGAGGACATGGAACGCCACTTTCCGAGCGACCTTCTGAAGGCGCAGACGTCCTGGTACGTCACCTACGAACAGCTCGCCACCGGCCCGTCGGACGACGCGGCTTCCCGGCGTCGGCGGCTCCTCCGCCTGTCCCGGCTCATCGCCGGGCACCCGTACTGGACGACCTCGGCGGGCACGCCCGCGGCTCGGATGGCACTCAAGGAGATCGCCCGTACGAAAGCGCGGCCGTGATGCTCACCGACCGGCAGATGCGGATCATCCGCAGCGCACGGGAGTGGGTCGCCGAGTACGGGGAGGCCCCGTCGGTACGCGAGCTCGCCGCGGCGGTCGGGGTCTCCTCCACGTCGTCGATCGTTTACCAGTTGCGACGACTGCGGGAGGTCGGCATTCAGATAGAAACCCGTGGCCGCCCCAGTGGACGGTGCCCGCACTGCGGGCGCTGACCCTCTCGCCACCGAGCCCTGCTCCGGATCAGATTGTTCGGGGCCCCGGCCTTCGCGTGCATGGCTTTGTTCACGGGTTGCGGTTCTGGCTCAGCTTGTACGGTGTGGCCACCCTCAGTGATCGGCAGATGGCTGGGCCAGTGCGGGTCCCTGAGTTGAAACGGCGGGTCTTCGGTGTCGCCACTTGTCTCATCGCCTGCCCAGGAAGCGCGTTCGGCCATGAGGCCTGCGTGACGTTCGCGGGCTGCGATATCGCCTGCGTTCTCCAGATCACTGCTGTCGCGACCCCATGCCTTCATCGCGTCCAGGACTCGGTCTCCCCAAGGTGTCGCGACACCTCGCAAGCCTGTGGCCGAAGCCCTCAGCTTCGAGTGCGGCGTCGGCGAGTCGCCGCTGGCCGTGTGGTCGCGTGGTCGCGTGGTTCTTTCGAGAGGTCTCCGTTGCGCCACGGCAGGTCACTGCCGCCTGCCGTGGCGGTTACGTCCGGCAACGGAATTACTGTGCCGACAAGACCTACGGAATCCCCGGGAGTGCGGTGGCCGGGCCCGTCGGAGTGGGTGCACCTGCCCGGCGGGCACGAGCACGTGCCAGCCTCATTGCAATAGCGGTCCGTCAGTTGCGCCTGCCAGGCCAACCGGCAAGTCCCTCTTCGATGGGGGGCTGCGCGATGGCCTGCTCGACGGAGTCGTGGAACGAGTAGACGTGACGCAGGCCGCCGAGACGGAAGACATGCAGGAGCCGCTCGTCGGAGCAGGCAATCCGCAGCGACCCGTGACGGGTCTTGATGCGTTTGGTGACAGCGACGATCATGCCGAGCCCCATGGAGTCCAGGAAGGGGGTACTGCACAGATCGAGAACAAAGTGACGGTGCCCCTCGGCGAGCCTCCGGATCACTGCGGCTTGCACGAGAGGAGCGAAGGCAATGTCGATCTCTTCGTTGGCTTCGACGACCGTCCAGCCGTTGGTCACACGGTAATCGACTGAGTCGTGCGATCCTGCGACGCCCTGATCAGACACGTCCCTGCTCCTCTGCACCCTTGACCGATTTGTCCGCCTAGTCCATTAGACGAGCATGGCTGCGGAGTCACAAGGACCCGGTTTTCAGATGGTGAGCGAGAGTCTGCGGGACACCCGCTCCGCTGTGGCGACCAGCGTCGCCACAGCACCTTCGAGGCGGTCGGTGCGATTGGCACGCAGGGAGATACCAAGCGCGCCTATGGTGTCGCCTCGGCGGATGGGCACTGCGACGCACGCGGCGCCCAGGGAGTACTCCTCGATATCGGTGACGGCAGGCCCATGGGGCGGGGCGTCGAGACGCCGTAGCAGTTCGGCACGGTGAGTGATGGTGCGAGGGGTGAGATCATTCAGCGTGTGGCGGGAGAGGTAGTCGGCACGGGCATCGCCGTCCAGCTCACGCAGAACGCACTTGCCGAGCGCCGTGGCATGCCCCGCGTCTTCGAAGCCGACCCACAGATCGACACGGGGCGCCTTCGGCCCGTCCACGATCTCCGCGACCCGGATCTCGCCGTCCTCATAGAAGGTCAGATAGGTCGCGGCCGACAGGCCGTCCCGCAACTCCGTGAGCGCCGGACGGACCCTGCTGAGCGCCGCCTGATCGCGGCTTCCTCCATGCAGCGCACCCAGCCTCTCCCCCAGGACGAACGTGCTGTCGTCGAGTTTGCGCAGGTAGCCGTCGTGCACCATCGTGCGCAGCAAATGGTAGGTCGTGGCCAAAGCCAGCCCAGTCTCGCGCGCCAGCTGCTTGGCCGGCACGCCACCTTCGTGCGCACCCACAGCCTCCATCAGCCGGAAGGCTCGCTGCACCGACGCAATGAGCGTGGGGCCCTCCTTGTCGCCCATGTCTCCACATTGCTCCACACAGATAAATCGGTGCAAGTCCGACGGGTAGGTTCAATGAGATCGCCGATCGGGCTGTGAAGGACCAGATGACCTACCGCGGCTTCCTCGCCGAACTGCTGATGGCCGAGTGCGACGACCGGGCCCGACCCCGCTCGGAACGGCGGATCGAGGCGGCAGGCTTCCGGCAGGAAAAGTCACTCAAGAGCGCCACGCTCACGAAGGCCGGCCGGGCTGACGTACTCCAGCTCGACTCGACGCCCTTCGCCGACACAGCGTCGCATCCATACGGGCCTCCGGGACGACGCCGACGAACCTCGACGACCGTAGCCACGACAGCCGAGACTGCCCGCATTTCACAGAGACAGAACACACACCCGCACGCTGTACGTCCGATGGGCCCCCTGCGCGACCGACGTAGTTACCAAGCAACGCCGCCCGTCACGCTCACGGCTTGACGAAGCCACGAGGAATCCACGGCACCGTCACGGCCGCCGCAATCCGGCTCTGGCTCCGCCCGCGAGATGCGCCCCGCACCTGGTTACGCCCAGAACTCCATGGCCGCCAGCAGCGTCGTCCCATACAGTGCCGAAGCCATCCCATACAGTGCCGAAGCCATGACGGCACGTGCATCCTTCACCTTCGTGCGCCACATCGACGGGCTCCGCTACCACTTCGAACGCGACGGTGAGCACAACGGCCGCCCCGCCTACCGCCGAACGGACGGGAACGAGTGGTGTGTCTGGTCGCCGACCGACGGCTGGCACTGCAAGATCGCCGACGGCCTCGTCACCGCCCACCCCCTCAACAGCCGCGCTGACGGACCCGAACCCCCGGCCACCGTCTGGCGCAGCTTCAAGAACGACCGCTCCTACCTCTATGACCTCCGGACCCTCGACCCCGAAGAATGATCCGCCGGACAGGCCGCACCATGACCGCCGCCAAGTCGCGGAGACTGCCGGACGGCTTCTTGACCACTGTTGCGCTGCCGAGCAGGTGCGTACCGACACCTACCGTCGGCTTCTCGACGAGCATGGCCCCGAGGTCGGCGCGAATGCGTCGGGCGCTCGTAGACATCGCTACCGTCGCCGTCGCGCGGGCTTTGGTCTCTGCCGGCGACACCCCCGGACGGATAGGCGCGTCCTCACACGCATCCGCACCTCCCCGAGCCGACAGGGCTACACCCTCGCCGCTGCGCCGACCCGGCCGCCAGCGGCCGAGCACCTAGCCCCAGATTGGGGCCAGCAGTACCATCGGTACCATGGCGAACAATCCGAAGGCCCTGAACTTGCGGTTCCCCGACCCGGCACAGCGCGCAGCAATCGAAGCGGCCGCCCGGCAGGAAGGGATGAGCCTGCAGGAGTACATCCTCTCCGCCGCCGTTGACAAGGCGACTGCAGTCGAGCGGAAGTTCCTGGCGGCATTCGGGGAGTCCATGGCCCGCAGCGGTGACGCTTTCCGCGCCGCGTCCGACAGCTTGGACCCGAGCCCGGAGCACCGGGCGGCCGAACAGCGCGCGCGGCGTGATCTCGATGCGCGCGGGCAGGAGCACGCCGCGTGACCCAGCCCGTCCCCGAGCATCCGCTCGACGTGACCTTCCTGCTCCACGCCGCCGAGCTCCTCGATGGCGACCCCCAGGTCGACGACTACGGGCCTCTGTACGCGGCCGTCGCACGTGTCAATGCGCGCGCCCTGGAGCACAACATCTACGGCACGCTGAACCTGAAGGCGGGCGCACTCCTTCAGACCTTGGCACGGCTCCCCTGCCTCGAGCACTCGAATGCCGCCTTCGCCTGGCACGCCACTGAGGCGTATCTGCTCCTCAACGGAAGCCGCCTCGACTACCCCGTCAAGGCTGCGGTGGAGCTCGTCCGCGACACCGCTTCCAGACAGGTGGGCGTGGCCGGCATCGCTCGTCAGCTCCGTGACTGGACCGTTCGTTGAACTCCCGCTTGATGAGGGCAGCCCCATGATCTGCCGGTGCTCTTCTATCGCGCGGAGGTCAGGCGTTTGCCGTCATGATTCCGTACGTGAGGGGCCGCCCCGTCGAGGTGCAGAAGACCCTGAGGAGTGTCCCCGGGGTCTTCGCAACGCGGCTGGTCTACTTCGATGAGGCCTCGACCGTCAACGCGTAGTCCACATCGGTCGAAAAGTCATCTGACTGTCCGCGGATCTTCAGCGCGTGCGTCCCAGACTCGAGGGAGAGCAACTGGACCCACAAGCCGCATCCTGCAGTTGTGAAGCGCTCTTCCTCTCCGGTGACTGCGTTGCCTTGAGCGCTTTGCACTGTGATCGAGTTGTCCTGGTATATCTCAGGCTTGACCGCTTTGCCGTCCAGGAGCACGGTCCCCTGCGCGCTGCTCAAGAAGGCTGCACAGTCCGAACCGTCTCCGAAGAGATTCACGACGGGGAAAGCGATCGGACGACCGCTGGGAACCGTGCATGCGCGCGTGGCGTGACTGCCGAAGGTACCGGCCAGGAACCACACGTCTCGCGGCTGGTTGCGCTCGCACTCGCTTCCATCGTCGTCAGCCACTGGGTTGGTCTCCTCGGGCTCCGATGCTGCCCATGTCCACCATCGGCCCTGTAGCTCCGCAGAAGAGAGGCGAGCGTTCGCCCTCGCCGACGACGCAGTGGAAGAGGGCTTTGCCGATGCCCGCCCTACCGCGTCCGCCGGGCCGGCGGCCGTCTGTGTCCCGCACCCAGCCAATGCAGCCAGCGCAACAGCAGCCAGCCCCGCCGTTCCAGCCATGAACCGCATATGAGCCCCTCCCCACCAGGCACGCCGCCTTGTCCCCATGACAGGCGCGACATGCGGGGACACCCTATCCACGAGGCGAGACCGGGTTGGCGGTGGTGGCGTTGCTGTACTTCGCTGCTGTACTTCGCTGCTGTACGCCACGAGAACGCAAGGGGCTCCGGATCTCCGCTCCCGCACCGAACACCAAAGGCGTCGAGCGCGTTGGACGTGCGGAAGCGAGGTCGTTGCCCTGTCCATGGCGGGTCCATGGCGGGGCATCTTCTATCTCTGCCGCAGGTTGCGTCCCGCGGGCAGGGTGTGACGATGGAACGGGGTGCTTTTGCTTGGGGGCAACCATCAGTTGCGGCCGATGAGAGCCGCGCGTCAGGGCACGTGGCCATGGAGTGGACATGACTGAGCTTCCTCCTCCGATCACCCCGTATCTCGAACCCGCCGCGAAGGAGCTGGCCGAGGCGACCGATCCGCACCCCCGCATCTACGAAGTGCCTCCGGAGAAGGGCCGTGACATCCTGCTCGGCCTGCAGAGCGATGCCGGCGTGGCCCGCCCCGACGTCGACGAGGAGTGGGTCGACGTCGAGGCGGCCGAGTGGGGCACGGTGCGCACCCGCATCATCCGGCCCAAGGGAGTCGACGGGCCTCTGCCGGTCGTGTTCTACATCCACGGCGCCGGCTGGGTCTTCGGCGACGACAAGACCCACGACCGCCTCTTCCGCGAGCTGGCCGTGGGCGCGGGCGCCGCGGGTGTCTTTCCCGTCTACGACCGGGCTCCGGAGGCGAAGTACCCCACCCAGGTCGAGCAGAACTATGCCGTGGGCCAGTGGGTCCTGGAGCACGGTGCGCAGCACGGCCTGGACACCTCGCGCATCGCCGTCACCGGCGAGTCGGTCGGTGGCTGTATGTCGGCCGTGTTCGCGCTGATGAACAAGGAGCGCGGCGGGATCGACCTCAAGGCCCAGGTCCTGCTCTACCCGGTGGCCAATGCCGACTTCGACACCCCCTCCTACCTGCAGTTCGCCGAGGGTTACTACCTCACCCGCGACGGCATGAAGTGGTTCTGGGACGCCTACACCACCGATCCGGCGCAGCGCGCCGAGGTATACGCGTCCCCGCTCCAGGCGTCTGTGGAGCAGCTGAGAGGGCTGCCGACCACGCTGGTCATCACTGACGAGGCCGACGTGTTGCGCGACGAGGGCGAGCAGTACGCCAACAAGCTGCGTGAGGCCGGAGTGGACGTCACTTCGGTCCGGGTCGCCGGCATGGTCCACGACTTCCTCCTCCTGGACAGCCTGCGCGACACCCGGGCCGCCAACGTCGCACGCAAGCTCGCCGTCGACGCACTGAAGGCTGCGCTGCACGACAGCTGAGGTGCGGCAAAATCGCCCCGAACTTGGCTGTCAGCACGGCCCGTTGGCCTTCCAACCAGCTCATGCCAGACCAACCAGGCACCGAGCGGAAAAGCCACGAGTTGAAGATCTGCACGCCCTAACTGACCTGCAACGACGACTTTTCGAGCCCCACACGAACGACCTTGTCCCGGCCGAGTTTTGTACGGCGAAGCCGGCTGACCTGTTCGATCGAGCCCAGACGCAAGGTCTGTAGCCGTCGCGTCCAGCGTGCCGGCCGGCACGAACCTCATGGTGGCGCCGTGACGTCACGTCAGGGTGCTGCAGATCGCGGCGGGCCCAGCCGGCCAGGCCGAGGCAGTCGGGTTGGTTCCAGCTGAGTCAGCGCTCGATCTTGACGCACTGTCAGGTCATCTGGGAACTGATCAACATCGTCGGCAGCGGCAGACCTCTCGATCTCCACCACCCGGTCCAACGAACCACCGCCGGTTCATTGGCTGCTCGGGTTGTCGTACCTCCGACCGGTGGCAGACGATGAAGACGGGGGGCACTCGGCACCGTGGGCCGGACACGGACCGCGGTCGGCACGTGGAGGTCGGACATGGCCCGAGCCGGTTCCCTTGCATCGTCCACGATTCCCGACTCGCTCAAGCCCGGCGGGATCGAGTCGGAGAACCATCCCTGGAAGATACGGCTGGTCGAGCACCCCAAACGCTTCGAGTCGTCGTTCTTCCGCGCCGCGAAGAAGGCGGCGCACAAGATTCTCGACGAGATCAGCGACACGGATCTGCCGTACGGGTCACGGCCCGCCGGCTCCGAGCACTGGGAGATGCACCACGGAGGCAGCCTCTGGGTCAAGGGAGCGGGCGGCTGGCGGATGTACCGGGCCCGGGTGGGCATCGAGTGGAGCATGCAGTTCTGCGCTGAGCCGGTGAAGGTCGACCGGCTCAGGCAGGAGGCGGCCGACCTCATCGATGCCTTCCCGCTGACCCTGCCCGCCCTCGTCGAGCTGGGGTACGAGGAGGCGGACGCACTGCTGCGCACCCCGATCAAGGACGCGGACGGTGTGGAGGCGTGGACCGACTCGCTGTTCAACGCGTGCGTGCCCATGACCCACGGCAACCACCAGGGGATTCTGCCCAAGGTGCCCGGCGAGCACCACTATCCCTGGCCCGTCAAGGGGGCGGACTTCGTCCGGTACGACGACTTCCAGCTGTGGGTGACCCTGCCCGACGGTACCCATGGCGCCGTCGCTCCGGTGGACCGGCGGGGTTCCGGAGACGGACACGTCCGCCTGGTGCACGTCCCCGAGGGCAGCAGGGCGGCGGAGACATTGGCCGAGGCGCAGGAGCAGGGGCTGATGGCGGTCCTGCCGCCGAACAGCTCCGCCGCGCTCCAGGCGTTCGCCGAGCAGATCGACCCCGGGCGACGCACCGCGGCCGGCCCCCTGGCTGCGGGCCGGGCGCGCGGGAACGGCGGCCGAGGCTCCAGCTAGGCCCGCCGGTGGCGGGCGCCCACCTGATGACTCGTCCCGTCGAGGCAGATGACGATCCCGCGCGGCATACCGGCTCCTCGTCCACTGAGTTGCAAGCCTCCGGTGACGGGCGGAAACTGATGACATAGCACGTGCGCGCATGGATCGCCCGTTGAAACCGGAAGCGTCCTTTCCTCCGGGGGAGAGAGTTCCATGCTCGGCACAGCAGTTGGCCACCTTCGACACGAAGAAGTCCTCGCGCCGCGGCCTCTCAAGGCTGACGTGCGTGCTCTTCGGGTAGTTGATCCCGTCGACCCCCTTGAGTATGTCCGTACCCAGTACCGCGGGGGCCGCGCCTTACGTTCGTCGCAGGCGTCGACGGCTCGTACCAGCATCTGACGGACCCGCAGCACTGCTTCATGGGACTGCCTCGAGCGTGGACATAGGGGTCTGGGGTCAGACGACGGTGATGCTGTTCGTCAACCACTCAAGTCCATGATCGGCACGCGTACCGCCACCCGCGAAAAGCGCGAGTGTCAGGCGGATGAGGTACGCCACCGCACCGATCGGAGCACATCCCATGACCGACGACATCCGAGGCTCCTCGCTCAGGTCCGTGGCCACGACGCCGTGTGCGATCGTGCCACCGCATCTGCTCAACCGGCTTGCCCGGGCCGAGAACCCGTCCCTCAACGAGCCTGCCCGCCGCACCCTTGCGCTCGACGCGGCACAGCGCGTCCAACGGAGGCTGACGGCCGAGATCGGCCCGACCGCCGCCCCGCCGAGGCGCGCCCCTGACCACCCCCTCCGCACCATCTGCGACGTCGAGCACCGGCAGAAGTTGCCCGGCAGGCGCATGCGCGGAGAGGGCGAGGCCGACGTACCGGACACCTCGGTCAATCACGCCTACGACGGCCTTGGTGCCACGTTCGAGTTCTATCTCCGGACACTGTCCCGCTTGTCCATCGACGGGGCCGGCCTCCCGCTGGATGCCAGCGTTCACTTCCAAGAGGACTACGACAACGCCTTCTGGGACGGCGAGCAGATGGTCTTCGGTGACGGGGACGGGCGCATCTTCGGTGACTTCACCCAGTCCCCCGACGTCATCGGCCATGAGCTCACCCACGGCGTCACCCAGTACACCGCCAACCTGACCTACATGGGCCAGTCCGGAGCCCTGAACGAGCACCTGTCCGACGTATTCGGGTCCCTGGTCGAGCAGTACGCCAAGGGCGAGACAACCGAGGAAGCGAACTGGCTGATCGGAGAGGAACTGCTGCGCCCCGAAGTACAGGGCGTCGCGCTGCGCTCGATGAAGGCGCCCGGCACCGCGTACGACGACGATGAGCTCGGCAAGGATCCGCAGCCTGCCCACATGAACGACTTTGTGCAGACCTTCGCCGACAACGGCGGCGTGCACATCAACTCGGGCATCCCCAACCATGCTTTCTACCTCGCCGCGACTCAGCTCGGCGGCCACGCCTGGGACGGTGCCGGCCGTATCTGGTACGACGTGCTCACCGGTGGCGAACTCGCCGGCGACGCCGGCTTCACGTCCTTCGCGCGGCTGACCGTGGACGCCGCCGACGCCTACGGGCCGCAGGAGCACGATGCGGTACTGCTGGCGTGGGATGCGGTCGGCGTACCGACGAACGGGCTGAGTCGGCCAGTGCCCCAGTAGAACTGCGCGCCTGCGTGATCGGCGCGAAGGGCTTGTGCACCTACGGCTGGGCACGCATCCCCGCCGACGAGTACCAGCACGAGTTCCTCGTTCGCCGCAGCATCGACGACAGCGAACCTCCCGTCCGGAGCCCGAAGGCGACCTATGCGTGTAGGCCGTCCGGAGGCATCCGGGTGGTGATCCGAATGATCACCACGGACGATGGTGCTCGAGTCCCGGCGCAGCACCAGGTCTCCTGGTCCGCTGCGGGGATCGGATGCTCCGCGACGCCACCGCGAGGTACGTGCCGCAGGATGCCGGCAGGGGCTCGCCGGACGGCGCTCCACCCGTGCAGTGCCGCAGTGACGTTCGAAGGAGACACCTCTTGGGTCCAGTTGGCGTACGCCGGTGCCGACCGGCGGGACCTTGCACCAGCCGGCTCGGGGGTGTTTCCGGTCGCGGTCACCATCGGAGCGGACGGCACTCCCGCATCGGCCTGCGGCGTCGGGAGCTGACCACGTGAAGGTTCCCCTCTGGTCCGGCGTCGGTTCCCGTCTGCGGGAGTTGCTGGTCCCGACGAGCAACAGGCGGTCACCGGCAACCGTGGTATTGATCCTGGTGGTTCTGCTTCTGACGGGGCTGCCGCTGGGCTGGCTCGGCGTCGAAGACATCCGCGGTGCCCTGACCTACGCGGGTCGCATCACCGGTGCCATCCTCATCCTGGTCTCGGTCACCACGCTGGTGGGCGCCGTGGCGGCCTGGGACCACTGGTTCCGAAACCGCATTCCCTACTCGGGAACGGTCGCGCTGATCGGCACGGGTGCGGCGTTCTTGACCAACGCCGCGCTTCTGCTCATGACGTTCAAGGACGTCGATTCCACGGCCTATCGGGTGCTGTGGTGCCTGATCACGGTGGGTTGCGCCTGGGCTGTCTTCGCGGTGTGGCGGACATCCGTCGAGATTCCCGCTCCGAAGCGGGTGGCGGCGGCGGTGATCGTCACCGGGATCATCACACTGGCGAACTTCGGCTACGAGCGTCTCTACCAGCCGTACCAGCACGGCGCCAGACCCCTCATCACGATCACCGTGGGAAAGCCTGTACTGAGGGAGGACCGCAAGGCGTTCGCGGTGCCGGTCGACATCAGGGCCGAGAACCGCAGCGATGTGGGCTTCTACGTGCTCGGCACCGAGTTCCACGCCATGGGGGAACGAGTGCAGATCAGCGCGACGGACCGGAAGCGCGAACAGTGGCGCGACGATGCCGAGAAGTGGCGGACATTCCAGGAGAAACACCCGCTCACCCGCCGGGAGATCCAGCAGCCCGGCGAGCTGGTGGCAGCGCAGCCATGGGCGCCCGCCGGAAACTGGATCGAGCCGGGCGACACGTTCGTCACCCAGACGGTCGTGCAACTGCCCATGGACACGCCGTACGACCAGTTGGCGTTCTATGCCAACGGGAGCTTCGCACGCAAGGACAGACTCGGCCTGTCGCAGATGCAACTGACCGGGTACTCCTGGAGCGACGGCCAGGTGCCCAACTGGGTGAAGGTAACGAAGGACGTCGACAACGTCGTCTACCGCGGCCAGGTGTACGAGAACAACGCGATCGCCGCGTATACCAGGGACACCCGTTACGTCACCGTCTATTGGCAGTTCGGTGTGCATGGCGCAGACCTGCTGCAAACCATCAGGCGAAACGGCGAGGAAAACCGCGTCAACCTTGAATCGGAAGACCGCGAGTTGGAGAGCCGGTACGGCATCGTCGACTCCATGCAGGGCCCGATCGAACGGACCCTGTGGGACGTCAAGGGCCGGCACTGACCGGCATGAGCCTGCGGGAGCGCTGGTCCAATCGCTCCAGCCACACCACCAGGGCGAGAGAGCTGTTCATACGATCCCAGGCGTATGAGTCCCCGATGCCGAGCTGCGCCTCCCGCACCGCCCGGCACAGAGTCTCGATGTCGAACATCTCCGCGATCAGCGGATGCCGCGCGGAGCGGCAGAGGTCGATGAGTTCGTCGCCGTGTGTCCGCAAGCCGTGGGCGTAGAGCTCGTCGAAGGGGATCTTGACCGCTCGGCTGCGGATCCGGGGCGGGAGCAGATCTGCCATGGCCTCGCGCAGGACCGTCTTCGGACGGCCCGGATGGAACGTTGCTTCGGCGGGGAGGCGGCGCATCGTGGCGATGACTTCCGGGTCGAGAAAGGGGTGCGAGAGGAAGAATCCGTCCTGCCGTGCGCGGCGCCAGGAGAGCGGGTCCGGAGCGGCGATGTAGTTGGCCGCGTCGTAGAGCGACTGTTCCGGCCGGCGTCCGAACACGAAGCGGCTCTCCGCGACGCTGGCCTCACGGTAGCCGTGAGCCCGCGCGAATCCGGACCGCAGCCATCGGGGGCGGGCGAAGTTACCGAGGCCGCCGAGCACCGTTCCGCGGCGGCGGACGAGCGCGGTGAGCCGTTCGGCGGCCAGCGGCAGAGTCGGCTGCACCACGTAGGCGGAGACGACGTCCCGCAAGCCCCGCTCGCCGCCTGTGGCCCAGGCACGTGCCTGCTTCGTCATCTGCCGGAGCTGTCCTGTGCGGGCCAGCCTGTGCAGGTGAAGCGGGTTGGCGTCGGCAATCGGATCGGCCCCGCAGCCGGTCATGAGGGTGTCACAGCCGAGTTCCGCCGCGGCGGCATGGAGCCTGCTCCAGAACGGGGCGCGGAAGGCGTGCGCATGAGGCTCGTCCGCGTCCCCCGCGTGGTGCCTAAAGTCGTCGAAGTCGGCCACGTCATCGACATCGATCATCATCGGGTGGGCCGCGGGCACATGACGGCGGATCGCTTCCATCGCCTCGTCGAGGTACGGCTGTTCCTCGGCCAGTTCTCCTCCGCCGAAGCGTCCGGCAAGCAGGACCAGGTCCCCAGGGCGGTCCTGTCCCACGGTCAGCAGACGTGCCGCGAGCAACGCGACGCTGGTGGAGTCGGTGCCGCCGGAGACATGGCACGCCGTCGTCCTGCCCATACGGCGCCCAACAGCGTTCTCCAGCGCGAGTCGCAGGTCCTTCGCGGCGCCGTTGAGGTGGGGGCCGTCTGCTGCCGCTACCGACAGGGCGTCTGCCGCGGGTACCGACAGGGCGTCCGCCTGACGGACGTGTCGCGGCACCCGACCGCGTATCTGCCCCGTGATCGAAAGTTCCACCACCTCGCCGCCCAGAATCCGGTGCACCCCGGCGAAAGGGGTGAGTTCCGAGTGGGGTTGCGCCATGTTCCCGGTCAGGTACCGGCAGAAGTAGCGACGTTCCAGCTCCGCTCCGGCGCCCAGGCGGCGCGCCGAGGTACTCACCGCGCTCACACGGCCGCCGGACTCCCTGAAGAACAAGGGGATACGTGCCTGCTCGTCCCGCATCAGCAGGATGCGGTCGCGGTACACGAGGACAGCCGCGTAGTCGCCGGTCGGCAGACGCGACACGGCTCCCGGCCGGCCGAAGTCGTCGAGGAGGCGGCGCGCACCCGCCATGCGGTCCCGGACCGAGCCGACCCAGCCGGCGACCACCGCGGTTCCGGCCTGTGAGGAGACCGTCGTCACGAGCCCTTGCTCGGCCATGGCCCCGGCTGCCGAGAGCTTCGGTGCGCTCCCGGCCCAGTCGAGGCGGAGTGCTTCCACGTCACTGGCCTCCGCCGTTGATCGAGAGAACTGCAGTGAACGCGTGCCCGCGCGGATCGGCGTCGGGGATGCACACGTCGGCCGAAGACGTCCAGGCGTGCAAGGCGAACGGGTGCTCGCGCGCACCTACGTGGAGGACGGCCTTCAGACCGCGCCGACGCAGCAGGACAAAAGCTGTCACGGCCTCGGCCTTGCAGTCGTCGTTGACGAACCAGCTTCTGCGGCCGTACGAGTGCACCGCCCGCTTCAGCGAGGCTACGTCTTCCGCGGAAGCGGGATCTGCTCGGGCATAGTCCGGGGCCGCCAGGGACAGGAGCCGAAGGACGCGCCCGAATCCGATCGTCCGGATCAGCAGATGCACTCCGCGCAGCCAGAGCCCGACCTCGACGTTGGAATGCTCCTTTTGGCGGCCCGTCACGCACCGGGCACGGATAAGACCGGTGACGAGTTCGGCGCGCTCCGTGGAGCTTTCGTCGGCGAACTTCTGGATGTCCGCCATCGCCATTCCGAGAAAACGCGTCCGCTTCCAGTCCGCGATCAGTGCTCCCCCGGACGTCCGTGTGACCCGGCAATGCGGTGACAGGATCCGCTCCATGGCCACCAGGGCATCGGTGTCCTCTGCCACCGCACATCCTCCAATGTCGCCTGCCGCGGCGACTCTGAGGCGGACTCGGTTCGACTTGTGGACGGTGTTTCAGCCAAGGTATCCGTGACCGTCGTAGTGGCTGCCGCTGAAGCCCCGGATCAGACGGCCGTTGCCGATAAAGACAAGCCCACGCGGCATACGACGCCGCAGCAGTCGGGCAAACATGGCCTACCTCCCGGTCGGGTAGCATTCATCAAATTCAGCCTACTCTGCCAAGAATGCCCCGCAACCGGACCGCCGGTGCCCGCGCCGCGAAGCGCGAGTGATTCGCGGGACTGCCTTGTCCGTCGTTCCGCCATCGTGTCCCTCTGAGGGGCCGCGCATTTTCCGGACAGGCATCTGACCGTCTATTTCACGCGGTGATTCGCAACTTCTCGTGCTCGGCGTGGACTTCGCGCGGAGGACGGTAACCCACCGCCGAGTGAAGGCGTTTGCGATTTTGCCAGAATTCGATGTAGCGAGTGACATCCTGCCGGGCGGCCTCGCGGGTCAGGTAAGTGTTCAGGTAAGTCACCCTTGATACGCGCTCATTCTTCAGGGCGCCGAAAAATGATTCGGTCATGGCGTTGTCGAAACAGATCCCGGTACGGCCGGAAGATCTACGGATCCCGAACCGGTCGAGCGTCCTTCCGGGCTCGGCTGACATGTAGTTGCTTCCGCGGCCGGAGTGAAATATTGCGCCGACCGAGAGGTTCCTGTTCCGTTCCGCATTGCGGATCGCCCTGGATATCAGTGGGGTTTGGTAGTGGTCGTCCATCGCATAACCGATGACTTCCGTCGTGCAGCCGTCGATGACCGTTGCCAGGTACAGCCAGCCTTCCCCGGTCGCGATGTAGGCAATGTCGCCGACGAGTCTTTCGCCGGGTGCGTCAGCGGTGAAGTTACGGCCGACGAGGTCCAACACCTGGCAGGCCGCGGCCTTGGTGAGACTGAACCTCTTCGGCCGCGACTGGCAGGGCTCAAGGCCCAGTTCGCGCATGAGCCGGCGGACCAGTTCCAGGCCGGCGAATTCGCCCCAGCGGTCCAGCTGAGCCTGGATGCGTCGGTGGCCGTAGGTACCGTCGTACATGTCGAAGGCTTTCTCGAAGAGCAGTTCCAGCTCCTCGCGCTGCTGGGCCGTCGCAGATTCCGGGCCGGATCGCCAGCCGTAATACCGGGTCTGGAGACGCCGAGTCGGCCGCACATGAACTCGACGCTGTATGCGCACTCCGTAGTGTCGAGCCGCATCTCGTCGATGAACTCGCACTTGCTTGCTACCCGGGATCCTTCGCGAAGTACGCTGCCTTGCCCAACAGGCTTACAGATCCACACGTGTCTCCACGTCGCCCCGCCTGAGAAGGACGTGCGCCGGCCGGAACGGCAGCCTGCGCAGAGTCGGTTCCATAACTTTGAACAGGGCATCGGCATCGGGTCCGTAGGCGTACACGACGGCTTCGCCTCCGCCGAACTCGTTCCCGTCGACCTCCCCGACGCCGGCCTCCTCGGCCGCTGCTTCCATCACCTGCTCAGCGTCGTAGATCCGCTCGCGCTGGTCGACATCGCCGAAGCCATCACTGGCGAGCCGAAAGTGCGCGATGACGGCGTGCTCCTCATCCCCGCTGTCAGGGGCAATGGATATCTCCATGCCGGACACCTTGCCATCGGTTCTGACATCCCCACCGCTGCGTTCACTCGGATCTGCCCCCACCAACACCTTTCCAAGTCTCTTGGTGCTGCGGCCGATCGGAGACACACGGTCCAGGCCTGTCTCGGACAGGATCTGCTGATCGGTCTCGTCCAGCTCGATCACCACGAGCTGGACGCGATCAGGATGCTGACCATGACCCAGGAGGAGACCGCCAGCTACATCAAGCGCCACCTGACGATCGCCGGCCGGTCCGATCCGCTGTTCTCCGACGACGCCGTCGACCTGATCCACCTCACCAGCCGCGGCCTGCCCTGCTCCGTCAACAACATCGCCCTGCAGTCCCTCATCGCCGCGTTCGCCGACGAGAAGAGCATCGTCGACGAGTCCTCCACCCGCCTCGCCATCACCGAAACCCACGCGACAGACCACCGGCTCTGCCGATCAGGCAGCAGCAGCCCGCAGATCTCCGGCCGTCAGCAACGACACCAGACGGATGCCCTCGGTTGCGAGGGCATCGGCACCACCTTGCTCACGGTCAATCACACACAAAGCCTCGCGCACCTGGGCACCCAGGCCACGCAAGTCCGCGGTCGACAGCACAATCTGTCCACCGCTGGTGACCACGTCCTCCACCACCAACGCCCGCCGGCCCTCAACCTCGGCACCCTCGGCGAGACGGCAGGTGCCATACGGCTTGGCCTGCTTGCGCACGAACGCGCAGGGCAGACCCGTATGCCGGCCGAGCGCAGTCACCACCGGAATGCCGCCCATCTCCAGACCGGCCAGCACCTCCGTGTCGCACGGCACCAGTGGCGCCATCCGCTGGGCAATCTCGTCCAGCAAAACGGGATCGGCTTCGAACCGGTACTTATCGAAGTACTCCGTGGCAACGCGCCCGGACCGAAGCGTGAAACGGCCCTGAAGATGAGAGACGGCATGAATGCGGCGAGCAAGATCAGCATGAGTCACAGGCAGCCATTCTTCCAGGCTGTCCCTCCCCTCGTAGCGTGAAAACCGTGACTGCAGGGGAAGTTGAGAGTCATGGCGGAGGAGCCACCCGCAGTGGCGGTTCCTTGAACGAAAGAGGGTGAGCAACATGGTTGGCGACGTCGCCTACGGCGACCTCCTCGGAGGCCGGGTCACCTTCGTCCAGACAGGCCCCGAAACGGTGCGCATGACCGGGCAGTTCAACGACGGCTTCACGGACCCCAACCAGTCTGGCACGCTCCACATCGGGGGCTTTCCGCCGACGACCCTCGACGCGATCGTCCCGCCCGGGACGAAGCCGTTCGAGTGTGGCTTCGAGGGCACAGAGATCGAGCAGTTCGTCGATGTGCCGCTTCGCGCGATCTGCAGCGACGAGGCCATCGGCGAGGGCACATCGGTGACCGCCTAGCCTGAGCGCACCGAACCCTGGTCAGGACACCCTCGAGCGGTCCCCCACACACATGTTGGGACCACTCAGCGATACGAGGTCTGCTGCGGATGTGCCGCGCCTCAGCCTCAGCATGGGGGGCACGAGAGCCGTGGTGGCAGAGGGGCTGGAGGTTCTGGTTAGGTGGGTGCTCCGGCGCCACACGAGAAAGTTGCCCGACATGACATTGCCTAGTGAGCTGACCGAGGTCCTGGGCGGCCCGGCCATCTGTTTCCTGACGACGCTCATGCCGGACGGTTCGCCGCAAATCACCCAGACTTGGGTCGACACCGATGGGGACCATGTGGTCATCAACACGGTGACCACTCATCAGAAGATGAAGAACATCCACCGTGATCCGCGGGTGGCCGTCGCAATCGCAGATCCGGCGGAGCCCTCCCGCTACTGGGCAATCCGCGGCCGCGTCATTTCGTCCACGACCGAGGGCGCCGACGCGCACATCGACAAAGTGGCCCACAAGTACCTCGGCGGACCCTATCCCTGGTTCGGCGGGCGCGACCAGGAGCGCGTCATGCTGACCATCAGCACCGACAAGGTGCACTCGCCACGCGGTTGAGCGACTGACGGACCGCATCCGTCCTCGCAGACGTGCCCGACCCGCCCGAGTGGCTCCGGGTTTCTCGCCCCCCGACTGGTCGAGGGGCGAGAAACCCGGGCGGACGGTAGGTACAGCCGGGTGTCGATCAACTCCTCGTTGAAAACCGAGAACTCCGCCTCCTCCCTGGCGGCGGACACCAGCGCGCAGGAAGAGGTCACCGTCCGGGTGTCGTCGATTCCCTGACTCCTTATCGGCGCCCGGTGCTACCGCTGCTCATCAAGCCCCCGCCGGCGTTTGCAAGATGGTTTGGAACGCTGTCATGCAGTCCAGGCAGTGCCGGTCGGTCGAGTCGTGTCCGGCGACACCCTCATCCTGCCTGCGCTGTCCGCACAGCGTGGTGGCCGTGCCGGCCGCCACTACGTGCCACACCAGCCCACCGCCCGCGGCGTCCACTCCGACCCACATCTCGTGCATGACCAGCTCCCTGGTAGACGGCACCACCCCACTGTTTTCCATCGCACCACCTGTCCGCTCATAAGGCCCCTCGAGGTGGGACGGACGGGTGAGACGTTCGCCCAGCCGTTTGAGCCTCCCTCCGCGGCGGAGGAGAGTAGGCCAGGTGGGCGGCTGTCACGATGCCGCGCCGCGTCGCGAACAGACCAATGCGGTGCACGTCCCCACCATCAGGAGCATGGCCAACGTGTCGCCCCGCTGGGAGTCCACGCACATCCACGGCCTCGAAGTCCGCCGCACCGCGACCGGAGCAGTTGCCATGCGACTGCTGGGCTGGGAGGAAGTGCTGCCGCTGTCGCTGATCCGCTTCACCGTCCCGGCGGCGACCGCGGCCCTTCCACAGGATGGCGACCGCGGACGCCACGCCCTCGGCTGACGAGGGAGAGGGCGAACTGCTCTGCCTCTCACCTCATATGGGGTGTGACCCAGATACGCGCCAAAGGGGCAAAGAGTTGATCTCAAGGTCCTGACCGGCGTACGGGCCCTCTCGGTGCTCGTCGATAGCTTTCCGAGCCTCGCGGGCGTCAGCCGATTCCGCCGGTCCGTGTTCCGGTTCTGCAGCGAGGCGTGACGCTCGATGACCACGTCATCGTCTGGTTGGCGTGCCAGACACCGTACTCATGTGGGCGTCTCTTCCTGGGTGTATCGCTGGTTGGCGTGATCGATTTCGGGCATGTGCACCTCGGCCCACTCCCGCAGGGCGGCAAGCGGTTCCTCCAGCGATAGCCCGAGCGGGGTCAGCCGATAGAACACCCGCGGGGGCACGACCGGTTCGACGCGCCGGCTGACCAAGCCGTCGCGGACCATCCCCTGCAGCGTGACCGACAGCATCTTCTGCGAGATCCCTGCCATCTGGCGCTGCATCTGGGAGAAGCGCAACTCCCCGGCTTCCTCGGCCAGCACCTTGACCGCCATGGAAATCCACTTCGTGCCGATGCGGTCGAGGAGCTTGCGGGTCGGACACGCAGGCGAGAAGAGATCACCACGTGACCTGACCGTTCTCCGCGCGGAAGAGTCAGTCACCTGCACCTCACCACCTGTCGCAAAAGTGCCTCCTTCCAGCACCCACCATAGTCACCTAGCGTTGGGTTGTCACCAAAGGTAACTGCCATCTGGAGGGACCCCATGTCTACCCGCCCCGCTGCCGTTCGCCTGGACCCGTCCGTCCCCCCTCCCCGAGTCGAGCTGCGGCGGGTGAAGGCCAACGGGGTCGAGCTGAACGTCGCCCTCGCCGGGCACGGCCCCGCCCTCCTGCTGCTCCACGGGTTTCCGCACACCTGGCAGGTCTGGAGCGAGGTGCTCGACCCGCTGGCCGCTCACCACCTCGTGATCGCACCCGATATGCGGGGGTTCGGAGCGAGCGAGCGGGCAGCACAGGGCTACGACGCCAACACCCTCGCCGAGGACGCTCGGGCCTTGCTGGGCTCGCTGGGACTCTCATCTGCCGCGGTGGTGGCGCTCGACGCAGGCGTGCCACCAGCGCTCTCGCTCGCCCTGCGCCATCCTCACCTCGTAGACCGGCTGGTCCTCATGGAGTCGTTGGCGGGCACATTGCCGGGCGCAGAGGGCTTCCTGACGGACGGCCCCCCGTGGTGGTTCGGCTTCCACGCGGTTCCTGGACTGGCCGAGTCAGTGCTGGAAGGCAACGAGGAGCGCTATGTGGGCTTCTTCCTCGATGCCGGCACGCTGGGAGATGGCATACCGGCTGCGGTACGTGATGCCTTCATCGCCGCCTACACCGGCCACGACGCGCTGCGCTGCGCATTCTCGTACTACCGCGCGCTGCCGCTGAGTGCTCAGCAGATTCAGCAGGCCGTAACGCAGGCGCGGCTCACGATGCCCACTATGACCATCGGCGCGCACCCGGTAGGGCGGGCACTGGAGCGGCAACTACGCCCGGTGACAGATGACTTGACGGGCTGCGCTCTCGACGACTGCGGCCACATCGTGCCGCTGCACCGGCCTGCCGCACTGCTGCGGCTGCTGGAACCATTCCTCGCGGGGAGGCCATGCTCCGAGCGGCTTGCCGCCCCCTCGATGTGAGGGCCGGTTCGCTCATGAGCGCATGCTGAGCGATCCCGACGGGCTGGCAGGAGTTGGGGCTTGCCTTCGTCCAACCGGCGTCCTGCGCCGGTGCGCTGTCATCCGTCAACCGCCGCAAACGGCTTCTCGTGGCCGGCAGCAGCCTGCCAAGGGCCATCGAGGTCGGATGGCCGGGCTCCGTCGCGGTGCACGAAGTCCTGTTCCGCTCCGGCTCCACCGGCCCGAGATCGCCCCGCCCTCCCGGCTCACCACACCCCGCTGGGGGCCGGTCGATGAACGCACTGGGCAGATCTACGACGAGCGAACGGGGAGCCCGGGTACCCGTCCGCCTTTTCTCTCACTCTCCTGGCGCCCGCGCCTCCGCAATCAGAGCAGCAGCACGAGCGCGTACACGAGGAAGAACGCCGCGACCAGCACCGCGAGGCCGATGATCAGCGTCAGAGGTGCCTTCGCCCATCCCCTGGGCGGGTTGTAGGTCTCCTGGGGGCCCGTCCCCGACATGCCGCCCTCGGCCGGCGGGGACTCCCCCGGCGCCACGCTCCCGCCAGGTTCCAGGCCTGTGGTCCTCTGGGGGGCCGGATCCGGATTCGTCGAAGTAGTCATGTGCTGCGGGTTCCCCCCGATCGCCACAGGATTCGCCTGCCACCACAGGGCATGTGGCGCGCGTGGGGATTGAGGTGCGTTGCCGAGGCTACTCGCGGGTTGTCAGGGCCGAACCTGGACGGAGGACGTCGAGTGACGGAGGCCGATGCGTCCGTCCACGGCTCGGCCTGACATCGCCAGTCCGGTAACCGTCGAGGGCCTGGCGCACGAGGATGCTCCATGACCGACCCCTGTGCTTCCACCGCCGGAGTGGCCGTCGTCACCGGCGCGGACCCCGGCATCGGGCGGGCCACGGCCGTCCGTCTCGCCAAGGCCGGGATGGATGTCGGCATCACTTGGCACACCGATCAGGAAGGCGCCGACCGGACGGCCGGGGAGGTGGGCCTGCATAGCCGCCGCGCGGCCACCGCCCGGATGGACCTGAGCCGGATGCCCAATGCCGCGCAGGTGGTCGACGAACTCGCCGAACAGCTAGGCGGCGCGACGGTTTCAGCTACGGGCACGAGGGCGGCGTTCCTCCTCGGCATCGCTGCTCGCTGCGCTGGTCAGGATCGCGCTTGCGACAACGTCGAAGAGGTGATCGGCGCGTGGCGCGAGCGAGCGTTGATCGCCGAGCCAAGCGAGCGCCATTACCAGCGCGAACATGTCGGCGCCATCAATGTCGGTCCGCGCCATGCCCGCGGTCTGGGCGCGGGTGAGGAGCCGCGTACCCGCCGCGCGCAGAGTGACGCACGAAGCGTGGAGTGCGGACTCGGTGTCATCGATGGCGGCTGCCATCAGCACGATCGCGCCCCGATACTCCGTTGTCCACGCGACGCAGTCGCGTAGCCACGAAACGAGAGCATCGTCGGGCGAGCTGGACGTTTCGAGGGCGCCTGCCTTGGCGGTCAGCTCGTCGAAGCTCGTGTGGAGCAGGGCATCGAGCAGCGCCTCGCGCGTCGGGAAGTGACGCAGCAGCGTCGCGAGTCCGACATCGGCCCTGCGCGCGATGTCGCGCAGTGACACGTCGACGCCTTGCTCGGTGATGGCGGTGCCCGCTACTGCGAGCAGGTGGTCGCGGTTCTTCCTGGCGTCGGCCCGCATCTGTCCCCCTTGACTAATCGGATCAGTGGTCCATACATTCGGATCAGTGGTCCATTTATGTGGATCGCTGATCCGAATAAGCCTATCCCGCAGCGCGAGCAGGAGAAAACGATGCCGACACACACGATGAGAGCGGTCCGGCTCCATGAGCACGGCGGCCCCGAAGTTCTGCGTTACGACCAGGTGCCGATTCCCGAGCCGGGGCCGGGTGAGGTGCTCGTTCGCGTGCACGCGGTCGGCCTCAACCCGCCCGACTGGTACCTGCGCGACGGGATGTCCAACCTGCCTCCGAAGGTGCGGCCGAAGTTCAGCTTGCCCGTGATTCCGGGGACGGACCTGTCGGGCGTCGTCGAGGCCGTCGCCCCGGATGTGGACGACTTCTCCGTCGGTGACGAAGTCTTCGGCCTCCTTCGCTTCCCCGGCTTCGACGGCAGCACATATGCCGAGTACGTGGCCGCGCCCGTGTCGGACCTCGCACTCAAGCCGGTCGGCATCGATCACGTGCACGCCGCCGGGGCGCCTATGGCCGGGCTCACCGCATGGCAGTTCCTGATCGAGCTCGGACACGATCACCCATCACCCTTCCAGGCGGCGCAGCATCGTCCGGTGCCGCTCGACGCCAACATGACGGTGCTCGTCAACGGCGCCGCGGGCGGTGTGGGGCACTTCGCGCTACAGCTGGCGAAATGGAAGGGGGCACGTGTCATCGCGGTGGCGTCGGGCGCGCATGAATTGTTCCTGAGAGAACTCGGCGCCGACGAGTTCATCGACTACACCAAGAGCCGTCCCGAGGAACTCGTGCACGACATCGACCTCGTTCTCGACGCCGTCGGCGGCCCCGACAGCAAGCGCTTCCTGCGCACGCTCAAGCGCGGCGGCTCCCAGTTCCCCGTGTTCTTCGGCGAATTCGACGAAGAAGAGACCGCGAAGCTGGGCGTCACAGTCACGGGAACCCAGGTCCGCTCGAACGGCGCGCAGCTCGCCGAACTGGGACGCCTGCTCGCCGCGGGCACAGTCCGCGTCGCGATCGACAGCACGTTTGCGCTCGCGGATGCCCGAGCCGCGCACGAACGCGCCGCGCGAGGGCACATCCAGGGCAAGATCGTGCTCACAGTCGCTTAGGAACGAGCCTCATCGACACCGACGGCAACACCGTGGTGGCATCACCTTCGCCAGCCCCGGCGTCGGGGAACTGGTGCACTCGGCCACCCTCGCAGTCGTCGGCGAGGTGCCCCTCGACCGGCTCTGGCACGCCGTCCCCTGCCTTCCCCACCCTCGGCGAAGTCTGGCTGCGGCTGCTGGAGACCACCGCGGCTGAGCATGCTCCGGCCGTCATGCGGGGCGGTCCTGGTCTCCGCCGGGTGACTCGGTCGTCTGCGGGTGAGGAGCGATCCTCCTGTCCCGGTGACCGGCAGTGGCGTGCCCGCAAACGCGGACTGGACCGGACTGGACCGGGGGCTCGGGATGACCGCAAGGTGCTGTAAGGAATCCTCATCACCGGCGCCCGGTGAGGAGTTGCCCACTGAACAGGGCTCCGGCATGGCCTGCTGGTGGGAGCTACAGGGCTGCGAAGCCCCGCAGCTCCCACAGCCGCGCTTTAAAGCACTCCCCACGTGGGAGCACATGGGAGCTGTCGATGGAACCGGCCAGGATCCCTGCGGCAGCCGCGTCTCTCGGCGCCACTTCCTGTACCTCAGCTACTCCCACTCGATGACCACAGGTCCTCGCCCGGCGCTGTGCGTCGCCGGTCGTCGCAGGAGACTATGGAAGCACCAGAAAGGCACGAAAAACATCCAATCGCTGCAGCCCCAGGGCCTGCGCCGGGCGCGCGTCACCCTGGCAGGTGGAAGGAGCACCTGGGATGAGTGAAGCGGGATCTTTCAGTGCCGACAGCGGCTCGTCCGACCTCCGGCTGGAGCTGCCGAGCGGGGCGCTGGATGCGCTCGGCGTGGCGGTGGTGGCGCTGGATACGGCCGGGCGGTTCGTGTGGTGGGGCCCACAGGCCGAGGAGCTGTTCGGCTACTCCGCACAGGAAGTGCTGGGCCAGCACGCGGCTCAGTTGTTGGTCCATGACCCGGATATGGACCTGGTGGCCCGTAAGTGCGAGCAGATGATGGAGACCGGCCAGAGCTGGGCCGGGCTCATTCCCGTCCGGAACAAGGACGGCAGTACGCGGCTGGTGGAATTCCGCTACAACCGTCTGCCGGACAGGCAGGGCGACTTCTACGCTCTGGGTATCGCCACCGATGTGTCGACGCTGCGTAAGGTGGAGCAGGACTTGGCGTTGTCCACGCAGCTGATCGCCCAGTCACCGGTCGCGCTGGAGGTTCTGGACACCGATCTGCGTTATGTGGCCGTCAATCCGGCGATGGAACGGATGCACGGCCTGTCTGCCAAGGACCACCTCGGCCGGGGGTTTCGCGAGGTCCTGCCCTCCGACAGTGTCGACGCGTCCGAGGCGGCAGTCAGAGAAGTGCTCGAGACCGGACGCCCTCAGGTCGACAGGTACACCATTGGCCGCACCCCGGCCGACCCTGACAACGATCATGCCTGGTCTGTCTCCGTCTACCGGTTGGAGGATCCAGGAGGTCAGGTTCTTGGTGTCGCCACGTCGGTGGTGGATGTCACCGATCGGCACGGCGCGATCACAGCGGCGGCCCAGGCCCGGCAGCGCCTGGCCCAGATCGCCGAGGGCTCCGCCCGTATCGGTACCACCTTGGACATGAAACAGACCGCCCGCGAGCTGACTGACGTCGCAGTGCCCGAGCTCGCCGACGTCGCGGTCGTAGACGTACTCGACTCCGCCCTGGACGATCGCCGCCCCGCGACACCCGACAGCGGCCCGGCGCTCTTTCGCACCCTCGCGGTGAAGGCCGCCTACCTCGCCGAGGCGACCGGCGCCGTCGGCACGGCGGACCAACTGGTCAGCTATGACGCCGACCGACTGCCCGCCCAATGCGTACGGACCGGTCAGCCGATCATGGTGACTCGCGTGGACGAGTGGGATCTGGCGCGCATCGCCCGTGACGCCGGAGCCGCCGCTGTCCTGGCCAGTGTCGGCATCCACTCATATCTCGCCATACCGCTGGCCGCCCAGGGCCGGGCACTCGGCGTCCTGGGGTTGATGCGCGGCCGCAATCAACTGCCCTTCAACGCGGACGACGTCACCCTGGCCGGTGAGCTCGCCGGCCGAACTGCGGTGTCCCTCGACAACGCGCGCCTGTACCAAAGCGTCCGCAACACTGCAGTGACGCTCCAGCGCAGCCTGCTGCCCCGGCCGACACCACCCGAGAGCCTGGAGATCGCCACCCGCTACCAGCCCGCCGGAACCTCTACCGAGGTCGGTGGCGACTGGTTCGACGTCATCCCCCTCGCGGAGGACAAGACCGCGCTCGTGGTGGGCGACGTGATGGGCAGCGGCATCGACGCGGCCGCCACGATGGGCCGCCTGCGCACCGCCACGGCGACCCTGGCTGACCTCGATCTCCCGCCCGCCCAGGTGCTGCAACGCCTCGACAAGATCACCGCCGGTCTGGACCCCTACATCGCCACCTGCATCTACGCCGAATACGACCCGCACAGCGACCGGTGCCGAATCGCCACAGCCGGCCACCTGCCCCCCGCGCTGACACCTGCAGGCGGGCTCCCCGAACTGCTCGACCTACCATCTGGTGCACCCCTCGGGGTCGGCGGCGTCCCCTTCGAAACGGCCACCGTGCCCCTGCGCCCCGGCGATCAACTGGTCCTCTACACCGACGGCTTGGTCGAAACACGCCGCGACGCCATCGACGAACGCCTCGACCTCCTTCTCCGCGTACTCGACAACCACGACCTTTCCCTGGAAGAAACGTGCGACCGGCTCCTGGAAACACTGTGCGATCCGGACGAGCACGACGACGTTTCCGTACTCATCGCCCGACCCAGACCGCGGCCCTGACTCACTGCGGACATCGGCCGGCCGGGGACAGCTCTTCGTGTGCTCGCCGCGCCGCTTCCTCCGCCGTCAGGACCTCGACTCCGGCCTCGCCCCGCCGGTTGTCGCCTTCATCACCGTTATGAGTGCAGCCGGAGTACTTCCTCGCCTTCATCGATCGTGGAGGATGCGCGCCGATTACCAGGGACAACGTGACCGAGGAGGAAACTTCGCGCCCCGGGACGCGCCACGCGGCCGATGACGTGTCGGAACCTACGGCCGGCGCCCGGACGATCCCGCATAGCCTTGGCCGACAAGCCGCGGCCTTCCGAGCCGCCGGACACAACAGGAGGCTCCGCGTTGCTCACCGTGGATCTGCACCCGATCTTCCGCAACAACCGGGACATCGAACTGGCCCTGCGCCAGGCCATGTTCAAGGCAGCGAGCAGCGGCGAGACCACCATGGAGATCATCCCGGGCAAGGGCTCGGGCAAGCTGAAGAAGCGCGTGCTCGCGTTCCTCAACCAGCCACACATCAAGAAGCTGTACGAACGGTTCGAGACGGACCCGACCAACGAGGGCAGGATCGTGGTCCACTTCAGGTCGTAAGACCGGGCCTGGGAGGCATCTCGTCCCTGGCAGGCGTCGCTTGTAGGGCCCGGCCCCGTTGGCCAGGGTGGGGCCCGGGCCGATGGGTTGATCGGTCCGCGAGTCTTGATCGCTGCCGAGCCTGCTGCTTGGCTGGCGGGTATGACTGAGCTCGGACCCGTCGCCTGGCCGCCCACCCCGATCAAGACCGAGCGGCTCGTGCTCCGAGAGCCCGAGGCCCAGGACCGTGCGGCGTTCATCGAGCTGCACGCCTCGCCGGAGGTGCACACCTACCTCGGCGGCCCCCGGCCTCGTGACGAGCTTGAGCGCGAGATGCCCGAGGTGCCCGGGCGGCGGCCGGGGAGTTTCGTTGTTGATCTTGACGGGGCGATGATCGGCCAGATCCTGCTCAGGAAGGCAACGGAGCATCGTCGCCCGGCTGCCGCGGGGAAGGCCGATCTCGGCTACCTGTTCCTGCCGCGGGCGTGGGGATTCGGGTACGCCGCCGAGGCGTGCGCGGCGGCACTCGGCTGGCTCGCCGGCGCGCTTCCCGGCGAGCCGGTGGTGCTCACCACCCAGACCGCCAACGTCGGCTCGATGCGTCTCGCGGCGAAACTGGGGTTCACTGAGGTAGAGCGGTTCGA
Organism: Streptomyces sp. NPDC055140; assembly: GCF_053607285.1. Taxonomy (NCBI): domain Bacteria; kingdom Bacillati; phylum Actinomycetota; class Actinomycetes; order Kitasatosporales; family Streptomycetaceae; genus Streptomyces; species Streptomyces sp. NPDC055140. The sequence continues at coordinate 29,593 of NZ_JBSGTG010000043.1, forward strand.
GGCCTGGGGCGCCGAGCAGTGGCTCGGCATGTGGTCCCCGCTCACGTCGTCTGGTTGAGCTCGTGCTCGACAGTGCGGATCCGCAACTCGACAGCACTACTGGGACGGCGCCCAGTGCTGTTGAGACTCGTGAACATCTCACCAGGCGGAGACGGCCGAACGCCTCCCGAAGCGTTATGCGTTCTCGTGGACGAAGCCACCCTGCTCTCGTATAGCTAGTGCCGTATCAGGCAACGTTTGCCCTGTTGTGATGTGACGCGCCGCTCGGTTGTTGGCGCAGCGGTGCGTCACCGTGAGTCGGTCCGGGTGGCGGAACGTGTGCGGGTTCGTGAGATCGATGACGATGAAGGCCGGAGGTTGCTCCAAAGCCCGGCACCTGGATCGGTGTTCCGGACTCCGCGCTCTTGTGGATCTCGCGGGTCAGCCTTCGGAGGGACGCGGGGCGCGCAGGTGCGCCCGTTCCTTCAGCTCCTCCTCGTCGACCAGCCTGAGCATCGGCTGACCCGGCGCGCACACCATGGTCACCACGAACTTGGTCGGTGCGTCCGACAGGGCGTTGCCGTCCTGGTAGTGGATCACGTCACCGCCTGGCTCCCAGAACGTCCCACCGGCCTCGACCACACGCTCCGGCTCACCCTCGAGCTCGAACCGGAGCGCGCCCTCCATCACGTAGCCGAACGACGGGCCCGAGTGGCGGTGCGGAGGGAGCCCGGGGTGACCGGGAGGCCACTCGACGAGGATGGTCATTCCCGAACCACCTTCGGGAAAGAAGGGCGGAGTGACTTCCTGCAGCAACTTGACTTCGGGCGGCAAGGAGACCTCGTGGGCGCTCCCGTGCTCTGAGCTATTCGCTGACATGTACCACACCTCCGTAAGCCTGCCCGGAATGGACGATCTCGCGTCGGCCACCGCATTCCGGACCGGTGTACCGACCCACTCGTTCGGCGGTGACCAAGTTCGCCGGTTCCCGGCTCACAGAACTCGCTTCGCGATGAGGACAAGCCACTGCCCGCATCCGTGACAGGCCGTGTGCCTTCTGCCTCGCCCAAACGGTCTCGACACCACCCTGCCTCCCGTCGGCGGCCGCCACAATCCGGGAGCCGGCGGCATAGAGACCGCATCGCGCCATGTCATCGGCGGGCATCTAGCGCCGTATCAGGAAGCGTCTGCCCTGTTGTGATGCGACGCGCCGATCGGGTGCTGGCGCACGCGGTGCGTCAGCATGACTCTGTCCGGGTGGCAGAACCTGTACCGGTTCGTGAGATCGATGACGACGAAGGCCGGAGGTTGCTGCGGCGTCGGGCAAGCCGCACCCCGGCAGGCAGTAGGCCGAACGCGGCGGCAAGCACAAGGATCCCGAGCGCGAGCCCAGGCCGCGACGTCGGGCGACCTACACCCGCCCGCATGGAGTCCGCCACCTGTCCGCCGCCTACGACCTGGGCAAGGACAAGCTCTACGGCCACATCAACAAGACCAAGACACGAACGAAGTTCCTGGAGTTCTGCCGCTACCTGCGCAGCCTCTAACCGCCCGAGATCCGCATCGCCATCGTGGTCGACAACTTCGCCCCGCACCTGACCACCAGGCGCGACACCCGAGTAGGTGACTGGGCCCAAGTCAACAACGTCGAGATCGCCTAAACCCCGACCAACAGCTCCTGGCTCAACCGCATCGAGGCCCAGTTCACCGCCCTGCGCTAGTTCACCCTCGACGGCACCGATCACGCCAGCCACAAGGAGCAGGGCTGCATGATCTGGCGCCACATCATCTCCAGTCTGGCCGCGAAGCGCGGCCGAGGTGGAGGCGCCGCTGATCGGGCCGGTCTCCGGCGCGGTCTGCTTGTTGATCAGCAGGTGCGGGTTGGGGGTGTCGGGCCGGCGTCGGCGCCGACGCCGGTGTTCCAGCCAGGCACCGACGGTTCACCGTCGCGCCTCGGGTTACAGCAGGTGTGCGAGAGGCAGCGCCGCGATGTCGGCAGGGGGCCGGGAAACATACAGGTCGGTGTGGTAGTAGCCGTCCGCTTCCTTGTCTGCCGTGTGCAGTCCGTTCACAGCCAGGGCGTCGAACGCCGCGTACCGTTCGGCGCTGTCGGCGAAGCGGCGCTGCCGGAAGGTACGGGTGGTCAGTTTCTCCGTCACCAGGCCCGAGCGGGCAAGCAGATCGGCGATCGGCTGGTAGGGCACGGTGCGCAGCACGAACGCCGCGACCCACGGCGGGGTCGGCATGCAGTCGAGAAGCCTGGTGAAGGTCCGGGTGAAGACGTAGCCGACGCCGCCTGTGACGGTGATGAGGTCCGTGCCCGCCAGTGTTCGGCGAAGGGCGGGGCTCGGTTCGGTGACTTCGAGGTTCTCCGCGAAGGCGTGGTCGAGCAGGCCGACGGCGCGGGCGTATCCGACGGCTCGGGCTGCCGAGTCGATACCTGTCGCCGTTGCGGCTTCCGGGCGGCGGCGCGCTGCGAAGAAGGTCCGGTCCTCGGCCGCGAGGTGGCGGCCCTGCAGGACGGAGAGGTCGTGGGAGGTGTACCGGGTGGACAGGTCCGCCAGAGTGACACGGTAGTTGAGGAGAGCTGTGTTGATCCCGTAGGAGCAGCACAGGTCCACCACGTTCAGTGGCGTCCGGTCGGGGTGCAGCCGGCGCAGGGCATAGACCAGTGCGCGGAAGACGGCCTGGCCATGGTGGGGTATCTGGTAGTCGAGGGATCGCAGGGTTGCGAAGTACGTGCGTGGGTCGGGACAGTCGTAGATATCGTTGAAGTTCGCTTTGCCCCAGTCGGCATTCGCGGTGGTGTTGCTCGCTTCTGCTGCCATGGACGGTCTCCTGACCTGCGTCGGCCGGTGGGAAGGACGCGATGGCCGCAGGGATACGGCCAGCGCCTTTCCCTCGGAATGCCGTTCGGACGGCGTAGTCGGGGTTGGGACATTGGTCGGCGAGCCGAGGTCGTCGAGTGCTTCGCCGAGGCGGGCAAGAATCTGGGACTTCGCGTGGCCGGACTGGGTGTCTTGTCCGGCCACGGCTGTGTGGTCAGCCGAAGTCGAGCGTGCCGGAGGGAGTCGGCGGGCCCGGGGTGCGTGGCCCTGCTCGGCGGCCTCCCAGCGTGCGATCAGCTCGTCCTTCCAGCCCTTCTCCGGAGGCCAGGGGACGCCCCATTCGGCGAGCTGGCTACGTGTCCATACGCCCCAGGACGTACGGGCGGCTGCGATCTCTTCAGCTGACGGCAGCACAGGCATGTGGGATCGACGAACGACAAGGCTCGGTGTCACCTGTCTTCGAAACAGGGCAATCGGCCGCGGCAATGACCGCATGGCGTCGCGCGATCGGCACGCGTCGCCCGATCGGCACTGGGGTGCCGGGCGAGCAGGGGATGCATTCGCACGGGAAGGTTGGGCACAACGCGCCTAATTGCCAGCTTGGGCCGGTTTCACCGAATGTGCCAGAGGTGTCAGAGGCGCCACGCCGATGTGCCTGCCGGGGCCGCGGGCGACTGAGCGGAGACAGCAGTGACCGGCCGGGGGCCTCTCGCGTGCCAAAAAGCCACGGAGGCCGGCCACCGGCCGGCGTCTGCGCTCGGAACTACCGGGACGACACCGTCGGGTCGGTGTCCCGCTTGCCCGTACCGCCTGCATGCTCGCTCTGCTCCTTGAGCTGGCGGGCCTTGTCCTTCAGACGCTGACGCTCCTGCGGGTCAGTGGCGCGTTCCGCGGCCTGTTCGAGGTCCCGAGCCTGAGCTCGCATCTGCTGGGTACGACCGGACTCGCCTGCAGCGCTCATGATCACTCCTTGGGTGATGGGGAAGAGCGGGCCACACCAGAAAAACAGGCCCCGTCACCCCCTGCATCTCGAGTGGTCACCCACTGCTATCTACGCAGTTGGGAACGCTCGCGCGGAACGACGGCACAGCCCGGGGACTGCCGAACAGCCACCTGATGGGGGGTGGAAGCGGCCGTAACGGGCCATCGCCGCATGCAGAGATTGTCGGCAGAGTTAACCGATGAGCCGCCGACCTCGACGACATGTGCGTCCCCTGCCGACGCGGCGGTGTAGGAGGCCGAGAAGTGAACTCCCCGGCTTCCTTCTTCTCCAGTGCTCCCCGCCGGGTGACCGGTCACGGTCGATGGCTGAGCGAGACGGCGTCCAACGTCTCCATGACAATGCGGCTCCCGTTGAACCTATAGACGACGAGCTCGACATGACGGCATTCGACCTGCCCGAGGGCGAGCTCCCGGCGCTCGCCCACCCAATCCACGACGACTTGCGGGTTGGTCAATGGACGCGTGAAGTGCACCAGCGTCGAGTACCAGATGTCCCGGTCGAAGTCGGCCTCCAGCCAGCCGTCTTCGCACAACGCATCTTCGTAGGCGTCATACAGGCGCTCAATAACGTCGCTCGACGGCTCGGCGCACAGCATGATGCAGCCTGGCGTCAGGGTCAGACCCGACAGAGTCAGGCGAACGGGGCCGACTGCTGTCGCCGCCGTCCGCAGTGCCGCCATGTAGCGGGATACCCGTGCGTCGCCGTCCGGGACCGATGCACGGTGCTCTTCCAGCGCGCGAAGGGTGAAGTGTGAGGAGTCGGCAGTCCCGGTCGGCCAGTGTTCTTCCCCGGCAACGGCCATCGCCTCGCGGGTGATCTCCCCCATCCTGCGGGCTGTCGCGGCGTCAGGTCGCATGACGACGGACATGACCCAGCGATTCCCGCCGTCCACAGGCGGCACCTGGCACTGAACCGTACCGGCCAGCACCGCTTCCCGACCGCGTTCGAACAGGTCATCGAACCTCGTTGCGTACATGCCGAACGATCATGCCGCAGCACAGGCGAGGGCCACAACGCACACGGGCGGTTTGGCTGCCCTGCTTCGGCGAGGCCCCCTCGAACGCGCCGCACAGTCATGCACCGGCGAGTCGAATCGGGCGGCGACGCGCAGCCCGAGTGCGGCCGCGCCGTTGCGTGAAGCCCTGAGCGATGCCGCCTGGGTGCGGAGCCGGTCCGGCAGACGAGCACCACATCACGCTGCCCAAGAGCGGCGAGGTAGACGAGCGCGAGGTAGACGAGCGCGAGGTAGGCGCCACCGCTGCTGATCGGCGGAGATGCGCTCACTGATCGTCGATTGGAGACGACGCGCGCTCCAGGAGGACGTACGGCAGGGAGAGCTTGTGGAGCAGACGGGTGTGCGCCGACGGGCACTCTCAACTCCGGTAACATCAACCGCCGTTCGCGCAGCAGGCGCACGGTGAATCACTACATACGGGCCGCAGCCTCGGCGTCGCCGACCGTCTCAGCGGCCACGGTCTCGTTCGTGTAGTTCACGGACCGAGGCATCGAGGGCCTTGGCGCGAAGTGCGCGCGTTGCCGTACCGGCGGGCCGGATCTGGAAGTCACCGGCGCAACGGCCGACCGTTTCGCGCGGTTCCCACAGCCGTCGACCTCCTGACACCCCCATAGTCAGGCCGCCTCGTAGTGGTGCGCCCGGCCGCCGCGCCATTTCACCCACAATGAATCGTCGAGTAGCTCCTCCGCGTCCGGCAGGCCCAGCGCGGCGCAGGAACTCGATCACGTCCACATCCGAGCAGGCGAGGCCGAGGATCCGACCGCGCGCCGTCACCCGCCGGCCGCCCGTGCCGAGCGGCGGGTGCACGACTATCGGCGCCGCCGCCATACGTCCGTGGTCATCCGAATGGTCGGCTCGCGCATGCGGTACGGCTGGCGGTCTCGGAGGATGTTCACAGAGTTCCGCCCGGTCTCCGACACCTTCCTTCCGGCCGGGCGGGCTCCATCAGTCCAGAACGCCGAGCGCTGAGTCCGGCCGACAATGGGGGCAAGCGGACGGCACGGTGATGAACAGCTGGTGGGCTGGTATCCGTGTCCTCCGAACACCGCCAGCAGCGGCGGAGGCATCGACAACCGCGGCACCCTCACCGTGGCGGCAAGCACCATCCTCAACAACACCGCCAGCAGCGACGCCGGCGGAGGCATCTTCAACTCCACCCTCACCGCTACTGCCAACGTGACGGGCAGCACCGTCCAAGGCAACACTGCCGTGGGCGACGGCGGAGGCATATACAACGCGACCGGCACCGTTGCCCCGTTGCTCAGCACCATCCGCAACAACACACCCAACAACTGCGCGGGAACCCCAGTACCCGGTTGCAGCGGATAGCAGCCGTTAGGCGTTGGGGCGTACCTGCCTCTGGCTGGACGCCAACCACCCCGCCACCGCGGGGGACCCCGTGGAAGCCCCAGGACTCACTCGTCGTGACCTGGGGCTTTGCTCGGGGAGATTCTTCGTTCAGGTCGCCACACTCCTGCGTCGGCATCCGGCAGTTCAGCGAAAACGGCGCCCTACTCGGCGCCCGCATCACACTGGCCGAGCGGCTCGACGGTGCGGCCGAGCAGGTACTGCGGAGCTGGCCGGGTGCGTTCCAGTGCGATCAGATCGTCAGGGAGTTCGATAGCCACGTCGCAGAGCGTTCGCCGACTCCCCTCCACCCAGCGGAAGTTGGAGAGATCACGAGGCCGAGAGCCACGAGCACGACGACGAGTTCGGCGACGGCATCGAGTACCTGAGAGGCCACGACCTGGTCGACGCCCTGAGCGGACCCGCGCGGGAGCTGCTGAAGTTCTCCAGCCCGCGTGACCCCGCGCGGCTGGCACGATCGGCGGGCTGCGGGTGATCGAGCCGGAGACGCCTTCTGGCGCCGTGGGATCGAAGCGAGCGCCCGGCACTTTGAAGGAGACCGGCGCGGAGCAGCTGAAGGTCCCGTACGACTTCGTCACCCCCGAGGACTGGTCTCCGGCCGGCTTCCCCCTCGGAACGTGGCTGGCCGATCAGCGGGAGGCGAGTCTTCCCCAGCGAGGCCGTCGACATCGACGTCGTCGCTGTGACTCGTGTCGGATGAGCTATGAGACCGCCTGGAGCCGCTGCCGCCGCAGCGCCAGAGGCGCTCCGAACGCCGTGCCCCAGGCTCTTTGAGTATCTGTACGGATAGCAGCGGTCCATAACTTAGAAAATGATGGCCGCCATGACCACCACCTCGTGGATCGTGATACTCGTCCCGGCTGTTCTTTTGGCTTCTGCCGTCGCGGCCTGGCCCGGCTCCCTAGCCCCACGCCAACAGCAGAGATCCCGCATACGTCGCGCCCTCGCCTTGCCTCTCAGCGTCATCCTGGTGCTTGTCCTCGCAGCGTGCGGGAGCGCGACCAGCGAGAAGACCGTGCGCAGACTCGCTGGCAGCCCAGAAGCAGTAAAGGCACGGCAGGAAGCCGAGTCTGCGAGCCGGGACACCATCGCCGCCTGGGACGCCAAGACCCCGCTCACGCTTGGTCTGGTCGTGCTAGAGGACTCGTGTGCCGGCGGGCAAGCGAAGGAATGGTTCTTCCAAACGGGCGACGACCGGTACAAGATCCGCTGCACGATGTATGTCACTGCCTACTTCGGCGCCGACCCCCGCCGTGTGGCCGACACTATCGACGGTGTCCTCACCGCGGGGGACCGTACCGGATCCCCCATCCCTTTCGGCCACGACTTCCAGTACGCGCGCACAGTCGTCGACTACTACCGGGGGAAGACGAGCGACCCGCAAGGGCCGGGTACCGGCGAACCGAAAGAGCTGTTCAGCGCAGGCACGATCACGCTCAACTGGGACCAGGTGCACACCAGAGACACACGTGAACTGATCGAAGAGCCGCGCCCGTGCACACCCCATCATCCGCCCATGCGACGGTGTCTGCACGAGCCGACCTCCACCAGCGTGGCTGATCTGCGCCGCGAGTACGGCATGGTATTCCAACTCACCTTCCCCACCAGGAACTACTTCATCGTCTGGAAGTAACCGGACCGACTGATTCCGGGCCCTCGTGTTCTGCTGGCCCAGCTCAGCTCCCGACACTGTTTTTCGCCCATCGCACGGCGGCATGGCCCGCGAGCCGGGGAACGCGCAGACCGCTGGGGCCAACTGACTCGACCAAGTGCCATCTACCTCGAAAAGTCGCGACAACACTCCGTCATGTGATCGTGCGGCGTTGTTGGCGAGTGAACGCGAGGAAGGGCCTGGTCGGATGCCTGGTGGGGCCCGTTAGATTGCGAGTTTGGTGGGCCAAAGTTCGCGAACCTGCAGGCGCGTTGGTCACGCGCCGCAGCGGTGAGACTGAGCTGTCTCAGGCCCACGACGATCAGGGCAATGTCGTCTTGGGCGCCACCGGCCGTCAAGACGGGCCGGTAGGGCGTCGGCGAGGAGGTCGGGGCTCATTCGGGCGTGACGGTCGAGGGCGTCAGTGCGGTGGTGCAGGCCGGCGTCGATGTCCTCGTCGCGGCGTTCGATGAGTACCTGCCGTGATCACGAGCGGATCTCGCCCGGGGTTCAGGATCCTCCCAGGAGCTGGGACCGCCCCAAGGGCGATAGAGAATCTCGGACTTGGCGATCTGGGTCGGGGCGGGAGCGCGTCGGCTCTCCAAAGCTCTCTTCTGCCATCCCGTTCGCCATCCTGCTCGTATAGGTGTCCCCGACCGACGTGAGAGCCGGCTCAGTCCTGCGGAGCCACAGCGAGCACCGTGCGGCAGTCCGACCGAGCAGGGTGGCTCAGCAGGGGCTGGAAGCGTGTGAACAGAGCGAGGAGTTCGGCTCCCCACTTCTCGCGGAAAGCGGGGTCAATCCGGGCAAGGTCGAGTTCGTTGGCGGCGGACAGCTCAGCGAAGTCCCGTCGAAGGTGCGGCTCCGGAGCGTGGAGACGGCCGGTGAACCGATCTCGGAAGGCCCCGTCGGCATCCACGAGCGTCGGATACGTGTCCTTGCGGTCACACGACGCGTAGAGATACACGATGGCTTCAGCCTCGGCACCGATCACCTCTGCAAGTTCGGCGCGGCTGTCCAGAGACAGCAAGGCGGTGGGGAAGCCGTCGGTGCCGTAGAAAGCGTGACACAGACCGGCGACCTGGAGGGCGGGACGGGCGCCCCATACAGCGAGTTGGCGCTGGACGCGCTGGAGGTGGGCGATGAGAGTGCCACCCGGATGAGCGATGTCCGCAGCACCGAGCTTGCGCAGTAGCACGATGGCCTGGTCGGCAGAGGCAGGAGAAGCAGGCATAGGGCTGTGTCCTTCTGGCTCACGAGGTCGGCACCCGCCCGCGCCTTCGCCTGTGGTCCGGACCCGTGAAAGCACCGGACGGGTTGTCGCCTGGGTCCTGCGCTGATCATCGTGGACCCCATAACCCCAGTCAATCCTAGGGATTTCTGAGCAATACCCAAGCTGTGGCTCGGGGCTATTGCTTTAGAGGACCTGCGGGTCTTCGCGGCCGTGTGCTGCCCGGAAGGTACTCCTGGCAAGTAGCTCTCCGCCGTGCAGAACGTACGGCCTTTCTGAGAAGCTGGCGTCCGCCCCGATCGTGCCGGATGTGGTCTGTGAGCGAGGCTTGACATGAGTCATTCACAGCGTTGATCCCGCGAGGTGCGTCGGCGGCAAAGAGGACTGTGAACACGGCTTGACGTGGATGATCAAGCCGCGTTCGCAATCTCGTTCCTGCCTGATCGACGCTGGGAACGCGGACGTTGGTGGTGCCGGCCCGCCCCCTCAGTGGTTCGAGCCCTTGGTCTGATGATGAGAGACCTGTTTCCGTGCCGTCCGCCACCGTGACCGAGCCTGCTCGACCACACTGTCCCACTGTCGGCGGACCTCGTGGTCGGAAGGGCGGTGGCCCTGACGGATCCGGCTGAGCTCGTCTCGTACTTCTCGTCCCAGTGCCGCCGACGCAACCATGACGAGCGTGGCTGCAAAGAGGGCAGAGATCATCGCGAAGACGGCACCGACCACCCCGTAGCGTGAGGCGGAGGAGTTGAAGAGGCGCGGCATGTAGATGGTTGCGCCCACGGAATAGGCCACCGTCAGAACGGCGGCGGTGACGCCGAACGGGAGCAGGTCCGGCCAGCTGATCCGCTTCGCTGACAGGATCCAGCCGCTCCAGACAAGAAATGCGGCAGTCACCGGCATCTGGCACACCGAGGCGGCCAGACCCAGCGCGCCCCCGCCAAGGAGCGCGGAGACCGTCGCGGTGACCGCCACGTAGCCACCGAGGGTGAGGATCCACCACAAGCCGTTGCGCGTGTTGCGCACACTGAGGGGCTTGAGTTCCCATGTCTGCTCGAAGAGCCGCTGTACGGCTCGCGTGAAACTCAGCACCGAGATCGTCAGAAACACTGCTCCGAAGATGCCCACGCTCGCACTGGTGCCCTCGGCAGGTGAGAACAGCGAGCTGACTGCCTTGGCGCCTGCGCCGCTGAGGTTGTAGCGCTTGATGATCCGTTCTGCGGCGTCGTAGTGCACGAAGTTGCCCAAGACAGCGCCGATGAGGATGGAGAGCGGGACCAATGCCGTCAAGGCGCTGGACGCCAGGGCCATCGAGCGGTCGAAACCCACGATCTTCTGAAACCGGTTGATGACCCGCAACGCGAAGGCAGGACGCAGCCAAAACGTCAGCGTTCTGACGACGCGCTTTCGATTGATCCCCGCTGTGCTGCCCTCCGTGAAGATCGGGACCTTTATGGCGACATGAGCCTAACGGGCGGTCGCCGGACCGATGAGGGGCGACACGAGAAGCAGCGCGCCGGCCGCAGGGCATCCGATGCCTCACATCATCACTTCAGTCCGCCGTAGGCCATTGGGCGAGCATGCGCGGTTGCGATCGCGGGCGGGCCAGTATGGCCTCACTGAAGAGCCACAGTTGGAGCAACCGATAGACGGGACCCCAGGTTGGGCCTTGACCCAAGGCCCGTCGTTTCATGAACGCGAAGAGATAGCCCTCCTGAGGGCCCAAGAAGCCGGAGTCCGTGGGATAGGGCGCCGGCTGGGCGGCGCATTCGCCGACGATCTCCCGCGAGCTTGGTCGCAACGCGGCGACCCGCGCGGGCAGGCTCGACTACCGTGCCTCGGTCGCGCAGTGGAAAGCTGACCTGCCGGCGCTTCGTCCGAAGGAGGCGAAGCTCCTCAATCTTCAGCAACTGCACGAGTATGCGCAGGAAAGCTGTCGGGCCACGTGCATTGCCCGGACGGGACCCTCCGGCGCGCCCCACGCCGCGCAATCGGAGGCCATTAGCCCGTATATAACCGGGGAATGTAGCAACATGCGGGTTAGGCACTTTCATGAGTGTTTGGAATGCCTCCCCAGGAGCGATGTGATGCCTGAAAACAATCCGAGCCCTGAGACGGCTGTGATGCTGCGGGTCAACGGCAAGAGGGTCGAGGTGAGCTGTGATGTGCGCGCGACACTCCTCGATCTGCTGCGCGAGCGGCTCCGTCTGACCGGCACGAAGAAGGGATGCAACCGAGGCGAGTGTGGCGCCTGCACGGTGCACCTCGACGGCCGCAGAGTTAACGCCTGCCTGGTCCTGGCAGCCAGCGCGGACGGAGCCGAGGTGACCACGGTGGAAGGACTGGCCCGCGGTGAACAACTGCACCCGGTACAGGAGGCGTTCATCGAATCGGACGCGTTCCAGTGCGGGTTCTGCACTCCCGGACAGATCATGTCGGCCGTCGCCTGCATCCACGAAGGGCACACCGGATCGAACGAGGAGATCCGCGAGTGGATGAGCGGGAACATCTGCCGCTGCTCGGCCTACCCGCAGATCGCTGCGGCGGTTGCCTCGGCGGCCCGAGACGACGTGTGACATGCGGCCGTTCACCTACGTCAGGGCAGAGACGATCGCAAGAGCGCTGGAGAAGGCGCAGACACGGGGCACCATTTTCCTCGCCGGCGGCACAGAATTGCTCAACTGGGCCAGGATCGGCATCGAGACCCCGGCGCACCTGGTCGACATCGGCCACCTGCCGAGCCTGGACGGCATCGCGGCCGGCGGCAACGGCGTGCGCATCGGTGCACTGGGCCGTTTGAACGACGTGGCGCAGGACCCTCGTGTTGTTTCCTCCTATCCTGTCCTCTCCCAGGCCATCCTCCAGTCTGCTTCGGCACAGATCCGAAACGTGGCGACGATCGGCGGGAACCCCGTGCAGCGCACCCGCTGCCCTTACTTCCGGTCCACGGAGCCCCTGCCCTGCAACAAGCGCGTTCCCGGGTCGGGGTGCGCTGCCCTGCAGGGTGCCAACGAACGACTGGCGATCTTCGGATGGACCGAGGAGTGCGTGGCGACGCAGCCCTCCGATCCCATCGTCGCCCTGGCGTGCCTGGATGCCCAGATCGTCACGGAGCACCCCGACGGCGGACGAACGATCCCCGCCACGCAGTTCCACATGTTGCCCGCCGAAGACCCCTCCGCACACGACGTACTGCGTACCGGCGAGTTGATCACCTCGGTCGATCTCGGAGGGCCTGCCCCCAAGTCCGCTTACGTCAAGGTCCGTGAACGCCAGAGCTACGAGTTCGCTCTCGTCTCGGCCGCCGCGGCGGTCGAGGTCGAAGAAGGTGTGATCTCCCGCGCGCGTCTGGCCCTGGGATCGGTGGCAATGCGCCCGTGGCGTCTGTACGAGAGCGAACGTGCCCTGGTCGGCCTCCGCCCCGGAAGCCCGGCGGTGCTGGACGCCGTCACTGCGGGGTTTCGCGACAGCCGCCCGCTCTCGTCGAACGCGTACAAGATCCCACTCGCGCGCAACACGGCCATGCGCGCCCTCGAATTGGCCCTGGAGGCATGATGACCACCACCCGAGCTATCACCAGGCAGGACGGCCCCAAGAAGGTAACCGGAGCTGCCTCCTACGCGGCTGACTACAACGCGCCCCGGCAGCTTTACGCTGTCCTGGTGGGGGCGGCTGTCCCCACTGGTCGTGTCACTGGATTCGACCTCGTTGATGCCCTGGCAGCACCCGGCGTGGTCTGTGTCTTGACGGCCAGTGACATGCCTGTGGTGCATGACGACTTCGCGGCCCTGCCTAGTCCGCCTCTGGCGACGCGCTTCCTGCCCATGCAGTCGGACATCGTCTATTACGCCGGACAGCCTGTGGCCATGGTCCTGGGCGAGACGCTCGAAGCGGCAGAGGGGGCCGCCGTGAACGTCGGTGTTTCCTATGAGCGAGAGCCGTTCGTGAACCCGGACACCGCCGTATCGGTTCCCCCGTCGCCGGGCAGCGGCTACGGCATACTTGCCGAACTGGAGTTCCGCAAGGGAAACGCACCCGAGGCCCTGTCCGGAGCCCCTGTGCGGGTCGACAGCACCTACACCCAGCCGTCGCGGCACGGCAATCCCATGGAGCCCAGCGCCATCGTCGCCGAGTGGGACGATGGAGTGCTGACTGTCCACGACTCGGTCCAGCATGTGTACGCCGTACAAGACACGCTGGCTGGCGCGTTCGGGCTGCCCTCGGACAAGGTGCGGGTCATCGCTACCCACACGGGCGGCGGATTCGGCACCAAGGCATTCGTCTGGCCGCACGAGATCCTCGGCCCCATGGCGGCGAAGACCGTCGGGCGACCGGTAAAGCTGGTCCTCAGCCGGGCCGATATGTACAGCATCGTCGGCTACCAGCCGCTGATGGAGCACCGTCTGTCCCTGGGTGCTGACGAGAACGGACAGCTCCAGGCGATCGCCCACGAGGTCGACAACGTCACCTCCGTCACCGACGACTATGTGGAGTTCGGCAGCGCTCCCTCCAAGTCCCTCTACGCGGCAGCGAACATCTCTACCAGCCAGCGGGTGCGCCGTGGAAACGTCAACCTTTCTTCGTTCATGCGCTCGCCCATCGACGGCCCCGGCACCTGGGCGCTGGGGTCAGCCATCGATGAGCTGGCGCACGCGCTGCGCATGGATCCGCTAACGCTGCGGATTGTCAACTACGCGGACCACGACCCCGCGGACGGATCACCTTGGTCCTCCAAAAAACTGAAAGAGGCATACGACCAGGGAGCTCGGCGATTCGGCTGGTGGGACAGGCCCAAGGGCGGTACCCGTGACGGGCATTGGCTGATCGGCTGCGGCATGGCGGACTGCACCCAGGGCCAGTTCCGGTTCTCCTCGCAGGCCAAGGTCAGGCTGCGAGCAGACGCCACGGCGCGTATCGAGGCCGGCTACACCGACATCGGAGCCGGCTCGACCACCATCTTCCCGCAGATCACAGCGGCGACGCTCGGCCTCGACATCAGCGCAGTCACCGGGGTCTCGGGCGACACCAAGCTTCCCTACGCCGGCCCCACCTACGGATCGGGCACGACGCTGTCCATGGGAACAGCTGTGCACAATGCTTCCCGGGACGTGCTGCGGCAGCTCGCCGAAGCGCTGTCCTGGCCGGTGGACGAGGTCCGGGCCGAGGCCGGGCAGCTCAAGTGGCAGGATGAGAGCAGGCCTTTCCACGACATCATGCGATCCGCCGACCTGGAAGAGATCGTCGGGACGGGAGCACTCGAGCTGCCGGGCGGCGCATTTGCCGACGCGGGAGCACCGGGATTCTCCTCACGCACCTTCGGCGCCATGTTCGTCGAAGTGGGAGTGGACCCGGAACTGGGGCTACTGCGGCTGCGCCGTGCGACGGGCGTCTACAGCGTCGGCGCCGTCGTCAACGAGCGGACGGCCCGATCCCAGATGATCGGCGGAGTCGTGTGGGGATGGGGCATGGCCGCCATGGAGGCAAGCCACTTCGAACCCCGGCTGGGCCGATGGCTCTCCCAGGACCTGGCCGGGGTCCCGCTGCCAGTCAACGCCGACATCCCCCCGCACATCGACATCTCCTTCGTCGACGAGTTCGACCCACACGCCGGCCCACTCGGCGCAAAGGGCGTCGGCGAGCTCTCCGCCACCGGAGTCGCGGCCGCGGTCGCCAACGCAGTCTTCGATGCCACCGGGCGACGGGTCCGCGACCTGCCGATCACCCCCGACAAGCTTCTGGACGCCCTGCTGTGAGCAGCACCGTCACCAACAGGACGGGGAGGAACAGACCACGGCCGGGGCTCTCGCAAGACTCTCGCACATGACCGTTTGCACGAGGCCCCCGTCATTCACGAGCGTCACGGTCGGCGCGGTTGGCGTAGTCCTGCGACGAGGAGCTCGACCGGTCGGCGCGCGTCGTAGCGGGGGTCGTTGTCGGCGCCGACACAGAGGTTTCCGATGCCGCGCATGAGTTGGTAGGAGTCGACGCCTCTATCCCTGTTTTGGGGAGCGGGTCTGAATCTGAAGCTCTACGCCGGCATGACGACGGGCCCCGCGAACTGAACGACACGGTCAGATACGCCGTTGCGGAATTAGATCTGCGCTCTGCCGCCATCAACGAACAGTTCGATCCCCGTGACGAAGCTGGAGTCATCCGAGGCCAGGAAGAGCGCCGCCTTGGCGACTTCGTCGGGCTCCCCCATGCGGCCCATCGGAATGGTGGATGCAATCTTCGCGATGGCATCTTGAGGCTGCGCCGCCACAAGCGGAGTTTCGATCGGGCCAGGACTGAGGACGTTGCACCGGATACGGCGATCCTTCAGCTCCACCGTCCACCCTCGGACGAAATTTCGGACGGCAGCCTTGCTCGCACCGTAGACCGAGAACGCGGGGGTTCCCTTGACGCTCGCAACGGAGCCCGCGAGAATGACAGAGGCGCCGTCATTCAATAGCGGCAGGGCCTTTTGTACCGTGAAGAGCGTCCCCTTCACGTTGATGTTGAAGATTTTGTCGAAATGCTCTTCCGTGACATCTTCCAGCGAAGCGAACTCACCCAGCCCGGCGTTGGCGAAAACGATATCGATTCGCCCCTTCGACTTGACGGTCTCGTAGAGGCGGTCAAGGTCGGCCAGTTCGGCGACGTCACCCTGAACGCCGGATACGTTGCTGCCGATTGCCTTCACACTTTCATCGAGTTCTTTCTGGCGGCGGCCCGTGATGAAGACATAGGCACCCTCTCTGACGAAGAGCCTTGCTGTGGCCAGTCCGATCCCCGCGGTGCCGCCGGTGATGACCGCCACCTTTCCCTGCAACTTGCCCATAGTCGCTACTCCCGACATTCTCAATCATGACTGGCGGATGGTTCGAGTTCATCCCGGATGCCCCGCGAACAACGCACGCCCCCCAGCATGGACACCACGTACGTCGCCAGCACGCTGATTTGGGCGCTACAGACCTACGAGGGCCGGATGGACTACTCCGCGGTCACCACCAGCACGGTCCAGGACCTGCTCGGCCGGGAACCCATCCATCTCGATTCGTGGGCCACCACACACCGTCAGGAATCGCTCGATCAAATGTCCTGACAGTTGCGGCAGGGCGCGCGCCGGAAGGCATACGGGCTGCCGTCCAGCGGCTCGTCGGAGCCGCGGATCTGGTCGCCGCCATGAGGCCGGGGGTCGTTCCTGCGGAGGAAAGAGGGGCTGCCTGAGCCGGGCGAGTCGACTCGCGACGAGCCGCGGGCGGTCGCCGTCATGAGCGGAAATCATGCAACGGAGCCGGTCAGCGGTCGGGCGGGAACCGGTCACCGAACATCGGCAGGCCGCTGACGGACTCGGCCTGGGTCGCCTCATCCTGTAGGACGTCCCAGTGTTCGGCGAGCTTGCCGTTTTCGATGCGCACCACGTCGGCCGCCACCGAGGCGACGGGGCTGCCATTGCCGCTGAAGCGGCCGTAGAGCATGACGTGATCGCCTTCGGCGAGGACGAGCTGGTGCACGTAGCGCAGTGTGTCCGGCAACGAGCGGATCAGGTCGAACAGACCCGCGCGTCCGGGTGCGATGTGCGCGCTGTGCTGGATGTAGTGCTCGGACCAGAAATCTTCGGCGGCGACGTAGTCACGCTTGTTGAACAGCGTGTCGAATGCTTCCAGCACCAGTGCCTTGTTCTGTTCGGGAGTAGTCATGTGGTCCTCCATGAGGT
This sequence comes from Streptomyces sp. NPDC055140, assembly GCF_053607285.1. Classification (NCBI taxonomy): domain Bacteria; kingdom Bacillati; phylum Actinomycetota; class Actinomycetes; order Kitasatosporales; family Streptomycetaceae; genus Streptomyces; species Streptomyces sp. NPDC055140. The sequence continues at coordinate 46,367 of NZ_JBSGTG010000043.1, forward strand.
AGCCGCTGGATTCCCTCGCCCCGTCACCATGTCGATTGACTGGCACCCACCCTGCCGCAAAGCGCACGTGGCTGATCCACGCCTCGCCGACTCCTATTCGGAGTCGAGGAAGAGTTTGGCGTGCTTGCTACCCGCGCCTCGTGGTCCGGACCTGCTGCAGCTTGCGGTAAAGCGGTGCATGTGGGGTCGAGGAGCTCGTCAGACTCCTCGTGCACCTACTCATCAGTCAGCCACCGGATTGTGTCGAACTCGCTCCGGTCGTTAGAGGTGATGGTGTCGGCGTCGGCGTCGGCGTTGAGGAGGTACCAGAGTGAGACGTCGGTGTGTACGCCATGCCTCCGGGTCCGGGTGACGGTGAGGAAGAGGGGATGTTCGCCGGCGATCGGTGATGCCACGGCCTCGATGCCCAGCTCCTCACGGCACTCGCGGACCACCGTGGCCCACGGGTCCTCACCCGGCTCGACGTGTCCTCCGGCCGGCAGCCACAAGCCCGCCTTACGGTGCGCAACGAGCAGCAACTGCCCGCGCGCGTCGTCGAGGACAACGAAGTGGCTCACCAGGTGCATCGCCTGGAGCGTCCGGCCTACGCAGCCGGTAGACGGGGCCCGCCGGCGATCCACTGGGTGGCGGTCTTCAGGTGGGCGTGCTCCAGGTCGTCCCACGGTTCGACGGCACCCACCAACTCCAGAAGTTGAGCACACGGCTGATCCTCAGGAGCGGTGGAGCCAGTCAGGTGCCGGGTCAGGCAGCCTTCCAGGACGCCATCACATCCTCAAAGTCAGGTGCGGTCATCGTGCTGATCTCCTTCGAGGCTTCGGCACTTCGAAGATCAGCCGGTGGCCGTTCATCTATGCGGGCACCATTCCGATGCCGGAGCAAACCCCCGGATCAGGTTCAACCCGTACACCACTCCCTGGACGCAACCGCACGGGCAACTGACATCCCAGCGGGAATTGCACCTCGGAGGTTCCAGGCGCACGCTGGAACGAGGAGGGGTGTAGGTGGAGATTAAGCGCCAGGAGAGGGGCGCGCGGTCATGCCCTCACTCAAGCATCTCGGCAGGGAGTCTTTCCGCATCGCGTTTTCAGGGCGACTTCATCGGGTCGTCCTACTCTGGTGGCGGGCGTTGCACAGTGTCAACAAATTCCTGCTCGTGACGGCTGCCGCGCTCGTGGTGCTCGCCGCGCTGACGGCGGCAGCGGGTGATCCTTTCCCGAAGATGACTCCTGCCGTGTGGATCGTTCTGGCTCTCACCCTGATCCTGCTGGCGGCTGCCTTGTGCCGCTCCCGGCCGGTTCGGATCCTGCCTTTCAAGAACCTGGCCGGCGACAACGGCACCGGACCGGCAGCCGCTGTCGCCGCAGGCTTCGCCGAACTCCTGGACAGCGAGATCCGGCGGATCGCGGAACTGGTCCGCCAGGAACCGTTCATGACGCCTGCTGACGTACTCAACCCGGCTGGGCAGCGAGGCGAAATGGTTCGATGGTCGTCCGCCCGAGTGCCGTTCAAAACCGGTGTGGCGGCCACCGGACTGCTGGCAGATATCAAGCCGACCGAGGTCGGCACAGTCACTCTGGGTCCGCTAAAGCTTCAGGTCGGCACCATGCTCACCTGGTTTGAGCGGCTCTTCGGCACGACGCTCCAAGGATCGCTGGTGGAGGCGGACGGGGTGCAGCAGGTCGTCGCGTCTCAGTCCGGGCTGCGCGGCGGCCCTACTTGGTCGGCGCAGGTGAGGATCGACGGCGACGTCCGCAGAGCCGATGGGTGCCTCGCCCGAGAGCTGGCGCACCGCATCGAACTCGAGCGGTCCGGGGCAGCAGAGTCGGGGGCCGACGTCGACAGCTTCCAGCGGCTGGTGGATGGCCTGGAAAGCTTCCAGAGTTTCCAGCAGGAAGGCGTACTGCAGTACCTCGACGAGGCGGAGGATCACTTCCGCGCGGCCCTTGCCCACAGTCCGGCGTACGCGGCGGCCTACCACAACCTTGGTTTGGTCTACCGCGAACAGCGGCGCGTCCGGGCGGAGATCGGTCTCGCGGTGTCGGAGGCAGTGGGGAGCGGGCCGGTGCTCATGTGGCAGAAGGCAGTCGCCCTCGACCCGACGTTGACTCCCGCCCGCGTCCAGTTGGCCAGGGCGTTCCTTGAGCGGGCGGACCATCCGGGTGTTAACGCCGATAAGCGGGCCGAGCTCCTGGAGCAGGCGGTCCAGTCGGCCCGCAGCGCGCTCAAGCAGCCTTCCGCCACCCATCCCATGGAGGGCGCTCTCGCCGCGTACTGGCTCGGGGAAGCGCTGCTGAAGCAGGGTGACCACCAGCAGCCGCGCACGAAGCTCGGGCGGTCTGACCACATGGTGCGCGAGGCGTTCTGTTGCTTCCGCCAGGCAGAACGGGAATTGATCGACGAGCGGGCCCGAAGGCTGGTGCTGGAGGGGGACACGACCGCGGTACGGCCACTCACCGGGCGGATCGCGCAGGTTGTCCGCCTGGAGTCCGAGTGCTGGTTGCAGCTCGCGGGCAGTGCGGGCAGCCCGGTGCGGTGGTACCGCGTCTTAAGAGCCAAGAGGCGCATCCGTGCGGCGATCCGCTGGGCCCCTGAATTGCCGGAGCTGCATGCGCTTCAAGGCCGCATACTCTTGCAGTCCGGCCGTACGGACCGCGCGCGGCTCGCGTATCTGGAGGCTCTTCAGCGGGACCCCCAGAACCATCACGTCACGCCCGCGGACCTTGGTGAGTTCACCGCCATGGGGACCAAGGGCGAGGCCAGGAAACTGGCCTCGGATCTGTTCATCCTGAATGCCCACAAGAACCCCGACGACGCCATGGCCTGGCTCCTGCTCGCGTGGGTGGCACCCGACAAGCCTGCCGCCCGGTCGCTTGCCGGCAAGGCGCTGGCCCTGGAGCCGGGCAGGGAGGATGTGCTCTGGATCGTCGACAAGCAGTGGTCATCACCCAAGAGCCCTCCTGGCACCACCAGCTGGGAGAACCGCTTCACTCGGCGCTGGGCGCGAGCATGGGCCGATGCCCGCGAGGCGCAGCAGACCGGCGACAGGGAACGTCTCCGTGGGGCACTGGACACCGTAGAAGAGCTGCGTGGCGAGCACAGCCGGCCCGAAGTGTCCTTCATCGCCCGGGAGATTGGGCTGCTGTACGCATCCTTGGCGTCGATGATCCGGCCCTGCGACGAAGAGCGCGCCCACTGGAGGGCAGCAGTCGGTCACCTTACGAAGGCCGTCGAAGGCGAGCTGCCCTGGGCGGTGGAGAATCCCCCGCTGTGGTACGTGGAACTCGCCGACGCGCACGCCGCCCTCGCGGACTCCCAGTCCAACGCGGGGTGCGACGACGATGCCTCGCACAACTATGAACAAGCCATGAGCAACTACAGCCTGGCCATAGAGAGGTCGCCGAAGACCGTTCGTCCCCGGTACCGCACCGGGCTGCGGGGCCGGGAGCGGTTTACAGAGCTGACCGCAGAACAACCGGACCTGCCCACGCGTGCGCGCGCGACGGCGGGGCGGGCAGCGGTGTACGCGAGTCAGGGCAGCGTCGGCGATGCGGTGCGGGACTGTCGTGACGCCCTCAAACTGGCGCCCCTCTACGCCTATCCGCGTTTCACGCTGGCCCTTCTGTACCGGGACCAGCGGGCCCAGTACGACCTGGCGGACGAGACGCTGCTCCGGCTGATCGAGCTCCTGCCGGCCGGAGAACAACGAGACCTCGCACGGCTCGAGCTAGCGCGTACCTACCGCAAACAGGCTGCGGCGTCGCCGGACGGCGACAGCGGCAGGCTGCTCGACCGGGCCCGGGAGGAGTTGATCAAAGCCACGCGCGAGGCCTCGCTGAGCGAGGACCTGGAGGCGTGCATGCACGAGGAGCTGGCTACCGTGCTGGATCTCCTGGGCCGTGGAAGCGAGGCCATCGTGGCCCTGCGCGCCATCGGTGGCACGCTCCAGCGGCCGGACGCCGCGCAGCACCATGAGCGAATCGCGCATCTGATGGCCCGGGGTGAGCAACCGTTGGAGGTGGAGCGGGAACTGATCGCGGCTCAGGAGGCCTGCTCCGCTCGGCTGGACAGGTCTCGCGGCGCTGACGAGGAGCAGGCGCTGCGCGCCGCGCTTGTCACCCTCAAGGCACGCCTCGCGATGTTCTACGCCGAGCAGGGCATCCAGCTCAAGAAGGCGCATCGCATGGCGAAGAGTGCTCTGAAGAGCGCACCGGGCAACCTGGACCCTGGCGGACTGGCGGTGTGCGAGGATGCCCGCGGGTGGGTCGCCTACCGTGAGGGCCGAGTCCGTGAGGCCGTCCCTCTCCTGGAGAAGGCCGTGGAACATTCCGTGGGCGACGCGCAGGAATGGGCCCACCTCGCACTTGCCCTGGAGGCGCGGTCGGTGTCCCGACGAGGGCATAAAGACGAAGACCTCGACCGCGCACGGGACATCTGGCAGCAGATACTTGAGCACTGCCCTCGCAGTCCTGCCGCCGAGCAGGCCAGGCACCACCTCGACCTGTTGCCCGAGCGCCTGCATCCCCCGAGGCCGCTGGCGTCCCGCGGCCGGAAGGTCCCACACCCGTTTGCTCGGTAGGTGTCGACCCGGCACCTGGAGGACCCTCCCACACGTCACTCTCGCGAGCAGGATCGTCACGTCCAAGCGTCTGGTCGCCTGCTGCGAGGTGGAACTTCGCCGACCAGCCGAGCAGGACCAACGTCCCCGCGCTGGGTGCCTGTGCCCGCTGAAAATGAACGAGGCCAAGCTTGAGATGGTGCGGAAGCACTGAACCCCCGGCCTCCGCAACGGCGACAGGCGATCCCACGTCCGCGGCAAGCTCCGCGAGTACCTCGACCTGTAGCCGACAGGCAGTAAACGAGCGAGTAACTCGGCCTGCGCCGACCCGTTCGAGGCGCTACGTATACGGTGTGCGGCGATGGATGACGACGTGCGGCCCTGGGACGCGGCGGCGCCGCTCGTACGGGCCGCGCGGTGTGGCGATGCCCTCGCCATGGACGACCTGCTGAAGCTGGTGACGCCGTACGTCACCCGGCTGTGCACCCCGATTGCCCCGGCCGACACCGCGGACGCCGTGCAGGAATCCCTTCTCGCGGTGTTCCGGGGGCTGCGCGGGCTGCGGGATCCGCAGGCGTTCTATGGGTGGGTGCGTGCGGTCACCGTGCGGGAGGCTGTCCGGGTGGCGCGGCGCACCGCAGGCGAGACGCCCGCCGACCCCGAGGAGATTGCCCGGCTGCGGGACCTGCTGCCTGGCGTGGGCAATGAACTGACCACAGAAGTACGGGACTTGCTTGCCCGCCTGCCCGTCCAGCACCGCACCGTACTGGTACTGCGGGAACTGGAAGGCCTGGACGAGCGGACGATGGCCGAACTGCTCGGCGTACCCGAGGGCACCGTGAAGTCACGTCTGAACAGGGCCCGTTCCTCCTTCCGGAAGGCGTGGACACGGTGAACGCACCCGATACGGTCGCCCGGCTGCGCGTACTGGCCGCTGGACTGCGCGCCCCCCTGTACGCCGAGGCACGGATCGCTCTGCCCTTCGACCAGGTATGGGCGGTCATCGCCGACCTGGAGGGCGAGCTGCCCCATCTGATCTCCTTCGTCCGGGAGTTCAAAGTCCCGCCCGGCGACAGCGAGCGCAAAGCGGCGCAGGCCGTTGATGTGCTTGGCCTGCGCGGGCCGTTCGATGTGCGGCTGAGCCCCGGGTGGTGCCTGATGCAATCGCGGCTGGTGACGATGGGAATGGCCGCCACGCCTGACGGCACCGGGACGCGGCTCGCCGTCTGCGGCGCGGCGCGCCCCGCCGCCCTTGGCCCCGTGCAGCGCGTGTACCGCCGCCTGCTCGGGGAGCGCCGCACTCATGCCTTCTTCCGCGAGGTGGAGCGCCGCGCCGCTCTGCGTTGAGCCCTCAGCCGGCCTCGGCGATGAGTTTCCGCAGGGCCTCGGCCACCAACTCCGGCCGCTCCTCGTGCAGATGGTGCCCCGCACCCGGCACCACCCGTACGGTCAGATCGTCCGCGTCGGGATCGCCGCCGCGCAGCAGGGCAGGCGGGATCACCGGGTCGTGCTCGCCGCCCAGGACCAGCGTCGGGACGGCCAGCCGCCGTCGGCGGTGGGTGCCCCGGAAGCCCGCCGGGATGTCCCGCACGACGTACTGCCAGAACATCGCCTGCCAGGCATGGGCCGAGCCCTGTGCCGCCTCGGTGAACTCCGTGAGATCCGCGTCCCGCCACGCCGCCGGGTCGGCGACCGCGCGTCGCAGCAGATAGCGGGTGAAGGCCGGCCAGTGCCGCAGGACCAGCCGTCCGAGCACCGGGTACTCGATGAAGGCGGTGAACCACATCCGCCACAGATTCGGCAGGACGTCGCGGTGGCGCGTCCACGGGTGCGCCATGTTCAGCGCGAGGAAGGCACGGAACCGCTCCGGGGCCCGCTGGCAGAGCCGGAAGCCCACCCCGGCACCCCAGTTGTGCCCGACCAGGGTCACCCGGTCGAGGCCGAGCGCGTCCAGCATCGCGAGTATGTCGTCACTGAGCCCGTCCGTGTCGTAACCGCGCTCGGTCTGCTCCGACCAGCCGAAGCCGCGCAGATCGACGCAGATCAGCCGGTGGCCGTCGGCGAGCAGCGGGACGAGCGCGCGCCACGCGTACCAGTGCTGCGGGAAACCGTGCAGCAGCACGACGGGCTCGCCGCTGCCGAACTCGGCGATGTGCAGCCGGGCCCCGCGGACCGTCACCCACCGGTGCTCGGCCCCTTCCAGCGGGGGCATGGGGCGATCGCTGTTGGTCATGAGGGAATCCCTTCGCCAGATACGAGAAGTCGCGTTCACCCCGCCAGGAGGCGCACGATCCGGCGAAGGTTCCCTCGTGTTTGTGTGTACCTACGTCGAGATGTCGACCAGGCGATTTCGTCGTCTACCTTTGATCTCGGCCGGTGCTCCGGCGTTTACGCCGGGGGTGAAGCCATCTCAGAATTGCTCCGATCCGCACCGGAGCACGGGGCAGCACTGCTACGTCCCCGGGCCAGGGCCAATATGGGCTGGCAGTTCCTGGACGCGCAGTTCGTCGGCGGCCCGCATCGTGATCGTCTTGCTTGCCGGGCTGTTCCGAATCCATCCTGCGGGAGCGAGCGGCCGCTGCGGCAGGCCCCCGGGGCGCCAGCGGAGCGGTAGCTAGCGGCTGCTCGGTCGGCTCGACTTGGCATCTTCCTGATCTGCACCCCTGACGGCCACGCTCGTCGAACACCTCAGCTGGCGCACCACGTAGGCGAGATAGCGGACGGTCTGGCCGCCTCATGACGCCGTTGCCAGGGCCGTAACGGTCGCAACTCGCAGGCGTTGTTGACTGTGGGGATAATGGGGCCTATCCAACGCCCCCAGACGCCGAGCCGCTCCAGCAAGCGGCCGGATCGGAAGGAGCGGCATGAGACAGCACAGACTGGCCACTTTGGGTGCGGCGCTGTGTACAGCCGCAGCACTGGGCCTGGCAGTGCCACCTGTCGCCACAGCCGCCCCCCATCAGTGTTCCTACCTCTCGTCGGCGTCTCGGCCCACGGCTATGTACGGGGACACCGGTGTGGGGGTAAAGCAGGCGCAGTGCTTGAGCAACGCGTGGGGAGGCGAGCCGCCCAAGCTCACCCTCGACGGGGTCTTTGACTCGGTCATGCTGAAGAAGATCGAGTGGATCCAGGGCTGCCACGGTCTCCCGGCGGACGGCATCATCGAGGACCGCACCTGGCAAGTGCTCTACCACCCGGCCCTGGACTGCTACAACCCCTATCCAGCCTGAGCAACCGATTACCCCCGCCCCGAATGAGCGAGGACATCGCGAGCCTGGTGAGGACGTGGGGCGGCAACCAACCCACGAACGCCGCGTCTGCCCTGGTTGGCCGTCCTAGACTGGTGCAACCACAAACGTCGGTACTGGGCAGCAGAGATTCCGCAATCCGCTCCGCGCCGGGCGTCCGCGAGCTGGATCCCGACAACGTGGTCACCGTCGTCGTTAGTGGGTCAGTGTGCCGCCGCTGGCGGTGTACGGGGCGGTGTGCGTGTCGGCCTTGATGTCGCTGACGGCGTAGAGGACGACGGTGTTGTCTTTGGCCCGGGCATGGAGGACTTCGTTGATGGTCAGTTCCACGCTGGCCGGGGCCCCGGTGGTGCCCTTGACCTCGACGTAGGGGCTCAGCCCCAGCTCTCTCGCTGCGTGCCTCACTACTAGGCACTGTTTCTCGGATCATGTACGGAGCCAGATCAGGAGTGCTGCGAGTGTGACGGTGCCGAGGTAGATGTAGGCCCGTTTCTCGTAGCGGGTGGCGACGGCTCGGAAGCCCTTCAACCGGTTGATGGCGCGTTCGACGGTGTTGCGTTTCTTGTAGCGCTCGCCGTCGAAGCCCGTGGGCCGACCGCCTCGGGAGCCGCGGTTTCGGCGGTGTTGCTGCTGGTCGAGACGTTCGGGGATGGTGTGTCGGATTCCGCGTCGTCGCAGGTAGCGGCGGTTGCCCCGGGAGGTGTAGGCCTTGTCTGCCAAGACATGGTCGGGACGGGTGCGGGGGCGACCAACTCCGGTGCGTGGCACCGAGATCTGCTGCAGAACGTGCTCGAGCTGGGGGCCGTCACCGTAGTGTCCGGGTGTCAGGACGAGGGCGAGGGGTCGGCATCGCCCCTCGGCAGCGAGGTGGATTTTGGTGGTGAAGCCGCCGCGGGAACGTCCCAGGCATTCGCCGATCTG
>NZ_JBSGTG010000044.1:0-54160 GCF_053607285.1 Streptomyces sp. NPDC055140
CACCACCACAATGACGGGGCCGGTGAACCCGTCTGATCACAGGGTTCCAGACCCGGTGGTGCTTCAGGTTTCACCGGCCCCGTGAGTCACCATTAGATGGTGCTTGGAGCCGGGGTGGGCGCGGTCGACCGGCGCGGGGCCGACATGCTCCCCCTTCGAGGACCCGGACCTGTGCGCCGTCCACGGCGCAGTCGTCCAGATCCAGCAGGTCGGCGCCACGCCGTCACTCCGGAGCAGCCCACTCTCTCCGCGGGAACGTCCCGCCAGGTCACACCGGTTCGCACCACATACATCACGTCGGCCAGCGCTGCCCGGTCGGGAACGTGCAACCGTCCCGGATGGCGTAGGCGCCGCTCGGGAGCAGGTGGCAACAGCGGACCCCGCGAGGGACGCGCTCCACGGCACGAGGCCGTGGAGCGCGCCGACGCGGTCCTCAGGACGTCACGTCGGTGACCTTCCACCGCTGATTGGAACCGGAGTTGGGCTGCCAGGTCCCGACGGGCGCGCCCTCGTGCGTGGCCTGTCCGCCGACCTCGAGGAGGCGGCCCGTACCGGCGTTGACGAGCGTGTACGTGCCGTCGCCCGTCGTCGACAGGATCCATTGCGCGGCCGCGTCCCGCTCGTCTGTGTCGGGTTCGATGACCGGCGCACCGTCGCGGACGGCCAGCCGCCTGCCGTCGGCGGCGCTGGTGAAGATGTGCCGTCTGCGGTTCGCCGGTCCTTCACCGCTGATCTGCGCGAGCCGCCACCGCTGACCGGCCGTGCCCGTCCCCGACTCGATGACGAGTGTGCTGCCGCCGTCGGCGACGGTGAGGTCCTTGCCGCTCTGCACGCCGGTCAGCTCGTACGTTCGTCCCTTGCGCAGCGTCGCGGCGTCCTTCGTGACCCCGGACACGCCCTTGATCACGAACGTGGTCACCGACTGCGCGGGCACCGTGAACGTGGCCGTACGGCCCGTCACCGCGACCGGCGGCTGCTCGGCCAGCTTGCCGTCCGTGCTGGTCACGACCGGGGTGATGGTCGCGCCCTGGCGTACGGTCGCGAACTTCGACAGGTCGAGCGTCACCGTGCGGGAGGACGTGGTGCTGTTGACGTGGACGACGGTGGCGCCGTTGCCGCCACGGGTGACGGCCGCGGTGCTGCTCGTGTCGTCGGTCTTGATGAGGTGGTCGCCGGGACGGATGTAGTGGGTGAAGTTCCGGGCGGTGTCGAACTTCGTGTTCGTGTGGACCGGGCAGGTCTCCAGGGTGTCGTCGGGGCCGGCGCTGAAGGAGACCTGGATTTCGCCCCAGTTGCCTCCCTTGGCGGATTCCCCGCCGGGCTTCATGTTGTCCCAGTCCTCGACGGGCTGCCAGAACACCCAGGCGCTGGGCTCCAGTTCGCGCAGGTCGTCGACGATGTGCTGGGCGAGCCCGAGTCCGGGCCGCATGTCGGTGAAGGACTGGCCGTCGCCCCAGTCTCCCTCGACCTCGCTCATCCACAGCGGCTTGCCGTCGGCCTTGGCGAGGTCGCGGACGGAGGTCCGGCCGCCGGTGCCGTACGTGTGGACGTTCATCTGGGCGACGTGGCTCTTCACGTCGGCCGGGTAGCTGGTCCAGTTCGTGGCGAAGGTCGTCGGGTTGGTCTCGTCCATCGCCGAGACGGCCGCCGTCGTCCGCGCCTTCTTGAGCGCGGCGTGCAGCGCGGGCACGATCTTCTGCTGGAGGGCGGGGCCGATGTGACAGCCCTCCTGACGGCCACCGGTCGGATTCCCGTCGGCGCCCAACTTCGTACCCCAGTAACTGGTGTTGGGCTCGTTGCACGGGTCGACGGTCTTCACCTTGATGCCGTGCGCCTTCTCCAGGCGCCGCGTCGCCCCGGCCAGATAGGTGGCGAAGTCGTCGACGGACGCCTCCTTCAGCTGGTCTCTCGACGCGTCGAAGCCGCCGGAGACATAGCCGCTGACCGTCATGAAGTACGGCGGCGAGTTGGAGAACGTTTCCCAGTGGGTGATGTCCTTCTTGATCCGGTCCACCCACCAGCGCTGGGTGGCGTCGGCGTCCCCGTTCCAGTGGTCCCCGTTGTCGGGGTCCCACCAGTCGGTGTCGGTGCGGGTGGTGCCCTCGGGCGCCTTCCACCAGCCTTCAACGGCGCCGCCCGGCCTCAAGTAGTCCGGTACGTCGGGGGCGTTGCCGCCGCCTATGTTGTAGCGGGCGATGTTCAGGGCGAGGCCGTCACGGCCGAAGACGAGGTCGGCTATCCGCTCGCGGATCTCGTCCGGGTAGTGCCCGGTCGCGTTCGCGAACCAGACCAGGCTGGTGCCCCACCCCTCGAACCGCTCCTGCCGGTACGAGGGGTCGGGGGTGACCGTGACCGTCGCGCCGGCCGCCGCGGCGACGAGCGGTGCGGCTGAGAGCTGGGTTCCTGCGGCCGCGGCCGTGGCCGCGGCGATGCCGATGAACCGTCTGCGGGTCAAGCGCGCCAACGTGTGCTCCCAATGTCGTTGTGTGGGTGGGGTGTCGGTGGTGCGAGAGCGGGTGGATTCAGGAGGCGGACTGCCGCAGGACGGCGACCTGGCGGGGCGCCAGGACGAGGCTGTCGCCCTCGGTCCGCGGCGCGACGAGCACGTCACCGGTCAGACCCGGCAGTGCCACCTGCTCGTCGCTCCGGTTGACCAGGAACAGATAGCGGTACTCCGTGTCGCGTCGTACGGCGTGCTCCACCAACCCCCGTGTGTCTTCCGGGAGTTCGCTGGTCACTCCGGCGGGGGAGAGCAGCTCGGGCAGCAGCACGGTCAGCCCGTCGACGCCGAGCCGGGTGGACACGTACGTGGCCGAGCCACGGCCCGTGCCGCGCCGGGTGACGGCAGGGCGCGACGCGTACGTGCCGGTGCGGTAGCCCGCCAGGACCTCGACGTCCGTGCCGGTGACGGAGATCCGGTCGGTCCACAGGCTGCCGGTGGTGCCGTTGTCCAGCTCGACGGTGTCGCCGTCGAGCAGTGGCCCGAACTCCTCGATGCGGATGCCGAGGACGTCGCGCAGCGCGCCCGGGTAGCCGCCGAGCCAGACGTGGTCGTTCTCGTCGACGATCGCGGAGAAGTACGTGGTGACGAGGTGGCCGCCACCCTCGACGTACCGGGTGAGTTCCTTGGCGAGAGGCTGTGGCACCACGTGCAGGACGGGCGCGATGACGACGTCGTACGCGGACAGGTCGGTGCGGTGGGCGGGCACCACGTCGGAGCGGTGGCCGAGACGAAGCAGCGCCGAGTACCAGTCGAGGGCCTCGCGGTGGTAGTCGAGGCGGGAGGTCGGGTGGGAGTCCTGCTCGCCGGCCCACCAGGAGTCCCAGTCGAAGAGGATCGCCACACGGGCGGGTTCGCGCTCGCTGCCCGCGATGGGGGCGAGCGCGTCGAGGGTGCGGCCCAGCTCGACGACGGAGCGGAAGAGTTCACTGTCGGCTCCGGCGTGCGGGACCATCGCCGAGTGGTATTTCTCGGCTCCGGCCGCCGACTGACGCCACTGGAAGAAGCAGACGGCGTCGGCGCCGTGCGCGACGTGCAGGAGCGAGTCGCGGGCCAATTCTCCCGGGGTCTTCGGTGGGTTGACGGGCTGCCAGTTCACGGCGCTGGTGGAGTGCTCCATCAGGAACCAGGGGCGGTGTCCAGCGATGCCGCTGCTGAGGTTGGCGGAGAAGGAGAGCTCGTCGCGGTCCTGCGGTCCGGGGGTGACGTAGTGGTCGTTGGCTACGAAGTCGACCTCGTCCGCCCAGTCCGCGTAGTCCATGCCCTTGGTGCCCGGCATCACCATGAAGTTGGTGGTGACCGGCGTGTCCGGGGTGAGCTCGCGCAGGATCTCTCGCTCGGCGAGCAGGTGGTCCTTGAGCGCGTCCGACGAGAAGCGCTTGAAGTCGAGCTGCTGGGTCGGGTTCGGGTGCGAGGCGGCGAGCCGCGGTGGCAGTAGCTGCTCCCAGTCGCTGTAGCGCTGGGACCAGAAGGCCGTCCCCCAGGCGTTGTTGAGGGCGTCGAGCGTGGTGTAGCGGCGGCGCAGCCACGTCCGGAAGGCGCGGGCGGCGTCGTCGGAGTAGTCGTAGACGTTGTGGCAGCCCAGCTCGTTGTTGACGTGCCAGGCGACCAGGGCCGGGTGGTCGGCGTAGCGGGACGCCAGGCGGCGGACGAGGTTCAGGGCGTGCTCGCGGAAGACGGGCGAGGTGGGCCGCCAGTGCTGCCGGGCGCCCGGCCACAGTGTTTCGCCGCTCGCGGTCACCGGCAGGATCTCCGGGTGCGCGGCGGTCAGCCACGGCGGCGGCGACGCGGTGGCGGTGGCCAGGTCGACGCCGATGCCGCCCGCGTGCAGCAGGTCCATGATCTCGTCGAGCCAGCCGAAGTCCCAGGTGTCGGTGGTGGGTTGCAGCCGCGCCCAGGAGAAGATGGCGAGGGAGACGACGTTCACCCCGGCCTCACGCATCAGCCGGATGTCGTCCGCCCACACCTCCCGTGACCACTGCTCGGGGTTGTAGTCGGCTCCGTAGCCGAGGCGCCGGGTGCCGTCCGAGCCCTTCGCGTACGGGAAACGGGAGGTGAGGGGGGCGGTCATGCGCGTCCTTTCGGGGAGCGGTCTTCCAGAGGTGCGGTCGCGGGAGGCGACGGGCTACTTCTCGACGGTGAAGCCCTGCTCGGTGCCGTACTTGACGGACGCGTCCTGCCAGGACTTCAGCCCGGCGGTGAGCTTGGTCGAGGAGACGTATGCCTTGCCGACGGTGTCGTTGAAGATCGAGTTGGAGTACACCTGGTACGGCAGGTACTTCCAGTCGGTGGGCACACTCTTCGCGGACTCGGCGAACACCTTGTTGGCCTTCTGGCCGCCGAAGTACGGGAACTCGGTGTTCTGGAACGACGAGGAGTTCAGGTCCTTCGTCGTCGCGGGGAACGCGCCGTTCTTGATGCGGGTCTGCACGCCCGCACCGGAGTTGGCGTACTCGACGAACGCGTAGGCGAGTTCCTTGTTCTTGCCGAGCTCGGGCAGCGCGAGCGAGCTGCCGCCGTTCTCGGAGCTGGTGTTCGCGCCCTTCTCCCACTGCGGCATGGGGGCGACGCGCCAGTCGCCGGAGGCGCCCTTCACGCCGGAGGCGAAGTTGGCGGGCATCCAGGCGCCTGTGGCCAGCGTGGCGATAGTGCCGTCGCCGAGGCCCTTGTACCAGTCATCGGTCCAGGCCGTGACGGGCGAGACGAGCTTCTCGTCGATCAGCTTCTGCCAGGTGTCGGTGTACTTCTTCGCGCCCGCGTCGGTGAAGTCGATGCCGACCTTGGTGCCGTCGACCTTGTACGGGTGCGAACCGGCCTGCCACAGCAGGCTGGTGGTCAGGCCCGCGTCGCCGACGTCGCTGGTTATGTACGCCTTCGGGTCGGCCTTGTGCAGCTTGCGGGCGGCCTCGACGTACTCGTCCCAGGTCGTCGGGACGGCGATCTTGTACTTGTCGAAGACCTTCGTGTTGTAGAAGAGCGCCATCGGGCCGGAGTCCATGGGCAGGCCGTAGACGCCGGCGCCGGACTGCACCGAGTTCCAGGGCCCGGGCGAGTACGAGTCCGCCAGCTTCTCGGCGCCGTACGCCTTGAGGTCGGTGATCTGCTTCGTCAGGGCGTACTGGCCGAGCGCGTAGTACTCGATCTGCGCGACGTCCGGGACGCCCTTCTTCGCCGAGATCGCATTCGACAGAGCCTTGTACTGGTCGTTGTTGGTGCCCGCGTTGACCAGCTTGATGTCGACCTTCGGGTACTTCTTCTCGAAGTCGGCGGCGACCTGCTTCAGGGTGGGCTCCCACGCCCACACCGTGACGGTGCCGCCCTTCTTCAGGGCCGACTGGATGTCGGCCGAACTGACCTGCTTGTCACTCGAGGTGTCGTTGTCGGAGCCGCCGCAGGCGGTGGCCCCGAGGGCGAGGGCGCAGAGGAGACCTATGCCGCGCAGCAGGCGGCGTGAGTTCTTGGGCATGGGCATGCTTCCACTTCTTCGTGGTCCTACAGAGGGTGTACGGGGTGTGAACTGCGGTGCTGCGCCTACTCCTTGACGCTTCCGGCGGAGAGCCCGGACTGCCAGTACTTCTGGAGCAGCAGGAACGCGGCGATCAGCGGCACGATGGTGAGCAGAGAGCCGGTGAGCACCAGGTGGGGTATGGCCTCGCCGCCGGCCGTCTGCGCCTGCTTGTTCCAGGAGTCCAGGCCGAGCGTGAGCGGATACCAGTCGGGGTCCTTCAGCATGATCAACGGCAGGAAGTAGTTGTTCCAGGTCGCGACCGTGGTGAAGAGCAGGACGGTGACGGTGCCGGGCGCGAGCAGCGGCAGGGCGACCTGGAAGAAGGTACGCAGCTCACTCGCGCCGTCGATGCGGGCGGCCTCCATCAGCTCGGTGGGGATCGCCTCGGTGGCGAACACCCACATCAGATAGAGGCCGAACGGCGAGATCAGCGACGGGATGATGACGGCCCACGGGGTGTCGGTGAGCCCCATCTTGCTGAACATCAGGAACGTGGGGACGGCAAGGGCCGTGCCCGGCACCGCGACCGCCCCGATGACGACGGCGAACACGGCCCGCTTGCCGGGGAAGGCGAACTTGGCGAGCGCGTATCCGCCCAGGACCGCGAGGAAGGTGGCGCCGCCCGCGCCCACCACCACGTACAGGAGGGTGTTGAGGAGCCAGCGGCCGAAGACGCCGTCCTGATACGTGAAGGTCTCGCCGATGTTGTGCCAGAGGTCGAAGTTCCCGTCGAACCACAGGCCGAACGAACGGGCCAGGCCCTGCTGGGACTTGGTGGCACTGATCAGGAGCCACACGAGCGGCAGCAGACTGTAGACGAGGACCACGCCGGTGAGCACGGTCAGCAGGACGCTGCGCCGGGGGCGGCCGGGTATCCGGCGGCGCGGTGAACGCAGGCGCGGGGCGACGGACTTCAGCGGTGCCGCCGGCCGCACGGAGTCGGTGGTGGTGGTCATCGCGCTCACGCTCCCTTGCGCATGCCGCGCAGCTGGACCACGTAGGCGACGATCATCGTGATCACGCCCATGACGATGGCGACCGTCGCGGAGTAGTTCTGCTGCTGGCCCGCGAAGGACAGCGAGTACGTGTAGAAGTTCGGGGTGTAGTCGGTGGTGATCGCGTTCGGCGCGAGCTTCTGGAGGATGGCGGGCTCGTTGAAGAGCTGGAAGCTGCCGATGATCGAGAAGATCGTGGCGATGACGAGGGCGCCGCGGATCGCGGGGAGCTTGATGGCCGTGATGACGCGCCACTGTCCGGCGCCGTCGATCTGGGCCGCCTCGTACAGTGAGTGCGGTACGACGCGCAGCGCGGCGAAGAAGATCAGCATGTTGTAGCCGACGAACTCCCAGGTCACGATGTTGCCGATGGACGCGAGGACCAGGTCGGCGGAGAGCGGGTCGGGCAGCTTCACGCCGAACGCGTCGTTGACGTCGCCGACCAAGCCGTAGCGGGTGCCGTACATGAAGCCCCACATGAGGGTCGCGACGACGGCGGGTACCGCGTAGGGCAGGAAGACGGTGATCCGGAAGAAGTCCTTGCCGTAGAGGCGGCCGCTGTCGATCGCGAGGGCGACGAGCAAGGCGATGCCGAGCATGATCGGCACCTGGATCAGCAGAAACAGTCCGACGCGGAAGACTCCCTCCCAGAACTTGCCGTCTTGCAAGGCCTGTTGGTAGTTGTCCAGGCCCACGAAGGTGGTGCCGCCGATGAGTTGTGTGCGAAACAGGCTCAGATAGACCGAGTATGCGAGCGGCGCCAGGAAGACCAGGGCGAAGACGAGCACGAAGGGGCCGATGAACCCCCACCCCGTCCACGAGCGGCGCGCCCTGCGTACCGGTGGCCCGGCCGGTCGTGGCCTTGCGGCGGCCGGCGGTTGCAGCGTCGTCATCTCGCGTCCCTCGCTCGTACGTGCCTCGCGGATGGTGCTCGGATGGTTGCGTAAACATTCCGGCGCGCAAGCGACCGACAGGTATTATGTTTGCGTAAACATTCGGTGGCGGCATGTCTACACTGCCCCGCAGAGGACGGTCAAGAGTCGCCCGTGAACGATCAACTCGACTGGTGAGGCCAACGGTGGGAGCAACGCACAGCGCCCCGGAGCGCGGCAGGACCGACGCCCGGCGCCGCACACAGAACGCGTCGATGGCCGACGTCGCCCGGGTTGCGGGTGTCTCGTCCCAGACGGTCTCCCGCGTCTCGAACGGCTTTCCCGGCGTCAACGAGGAAACACGCGAGCGGGTCCTCGCCGCGATGAAGGAGCTCGGCTACCGCCCCAACAGCGCGGCGCGGGCGCTGAAGCGGGGCGACTTCCGCACCATCGGCGTGATCACGTTCACGCTCTCCACGACAGGCAACATGCGCACGCTGGAGGCCATCGCGACCTCGGCCGCACAGGAGGGCTACGCGGTCACGCTCCTCCCAGTCGCGGTGCCCACCCAGGACGAGGTGCGCGGCGCGTTCTCGCGCCTCGGCGAACTGGCGGTAGACGCGGTCATCGTCATCATGGAGGTCCATCTGCTCGACTCGGCGAGCCTCACGCTGCCGCCACACGTGAAGGTCGTGGTCGCGGACTCGGACGCCGATGACCGTTACGCGGTGGTGGACACGGACCAGGCCGGCGGCACCCGCGACGCGGTACGCCACCTCCTCGACCTCGGCCACCGCACGGTCTGGCATCTGGCGGGCCCCTCCGAGTCGTTCGCCGCACAGCGCCGAACAGACGCGTGGCGCAGGGCACTTGAGGCCGCGGGCCGCGCGGTCCCACCGCTGGTGCGCGGCGACTGGTCGGCCGATTCGGGCTACCGCGCAGGCCTGCGCCTGGCCGAACAGGGCGACTGCACCGCGGTGTTCGCGGCGAACGACCAGATGGCCCTCGGCCTACTGCGGGCCCTGGAAGAGCGGGGCCGCAGGGTCCCCGAGGACGTCTCGGTCATCGGCTTCGACGACATCCCCGACTCTGGCTCGTTCCAGCCGCCGCTCACCACGGTCCACCAGGATTTCGCCGAGGTCGGCCGCCGCTGCGTGGAGAGCGCACTGCGCCAGGTCCGGCAGGGCGAGGCGGAACCAGGTACCACGCTGGTGCCGACACGGCTGGTCGTGCGGGAGAGCACGGGACGATCGCCGTCGCGAGAAGGCGGGCGAGGCTAAGAGCTATCACGTAATGCCGGTGGGAACGTACCCCGCTGCGGAGAGTGCCCCGTTTACCCGATGTCGAGCTTGAGGTTGTGGAGTGCGGCAACGCCGGCGACGGCGTGATTGATCGCGTCGCCGCGGCGTCGGCACTGACGCAGGATCTGGTGGTCTTTGAGTCGGGCGATGGTGTGCTCGGCGACGGCCCGGCGTTTGCGGAACCGGTGGTAGGTGCGGTCTTTGATGATGCGGCCGTCGGGGCCGCGGCGGGGTGTTCGGATGCGGTCGAATCCTCGGTAGCCGCCGTCGCCGGACAGGCGGGGATGGTCGGGCAGCGTTTTCGCAAGGGTTTCGCGGAAGACGACGATGTCGTTGCGGTTGCCCGGCCACGCGTCTCCGACGGCGACAACCCTCCGGTCCCGGGCCCGGCAGACGACCTGTACGTTGACGCTGCGCCGGTAGTTTTTGCTCTTCGCGGTGCGCCGCTGGTCGTGGACGGGGATCAGTGTGCCATCGACAACCCACAACTCCCGCCGGTCGGTTGGCGGCGGCCCGAGAAGCTGCGCGAGCGGTTCGGCGAGCCTGGTAGTGACCCGGTGGACAGCGGCGTGGGAAATGCCGAACAGGGAGCCGAGCTGCTGCATGGTGAGATTGGTCCTGTAGGAGAGGACGACCAGCAGGACCCGGTCGGCGAACGGGAGCGCCCAGGGCCGGCCACGACCAGTGTCCGGTGCGAGGTCCCACAACTGCCCGACGAGATGCTGCATTTGTGGTCCGGTCAAGCCGGTCCAGGCGTGGAGGTCGGCCGAGGTGCAACGGGCGAGACGCAGGCGCATGCAGGGAGCATAGAGCCCGAAGTCCTGCCGCAGCACGGTGCGTTGTCAGTGGGGGCTTGTAGCTTTGGCGTTGGTTGCCGCACCAGCCGCGGTGCGGACAAGTCACGCCGTCCGGCATGAGCAAAAAGGGGGAGGTGGGTCAGCGGTGAGCACAGAACTGGGTGCGCCCGTGCCCGCCTCCGATGTACCGGCTTTCGACGCTTCTCCTGCTCGCCGGTTTAGGGGGAAGAACAAGAGCAAGCGGTGGACGCGGGGGAAGGACACCGAACTTGTGGTGATCCGCCTGCCGCTCGACGTCCACGACCCCGGAACCCGGCACCGGACCGAGGACCTGTACTCGGCGATGTGGTCCGTCAAGCGGGCATTGCAGCGCGATGCGCGGGACGCCATCGACGCGTACTGGGCCGGCGATGTGCGCCGGGCTACGGACGCGCAGGCGTGGCGTCTGGAGCTGGGCCTGTCCCGGGAGGGGATGGAGCGCCGCGCCTACCGGCACATGGAAAACTCCCGCCACCTCGCCCATCACGTCACCAAAGCGCTGGTGATGCACCAGGCAGACGAGGTGTTCGAGACGTCGGCGAGCCGGCATCTGTTCGCGGACTCCTCCGGCCGCAGGTTCGGCCGGCCGAAGGTCGGCCGGTGGTGGGATTACACCCGAATTCCCGGCCGCGCCCGCTCCCACACCGCCGAGCGGAAATGGGAGACGTTCCGCCTGCACGGCACGCTTGCTGGGCACCTGGAGGCCTACCGGCACCGTGGCCTTGACCGTACGGTCACGACTCCTGAGCAGGCCGCTCCGCTTCCTCCCGATGTGCGGGTCCTCGAGCAGCCGCGGCAGCTGCCTACACCCGTGCGGCCCACGGGACGTGTTGAGACGGGTGAGGTAACACCGAAGGGCACCCCGAAGAAGCGGGCAGCAACCTGGTGGGATCACACCGGGCCGCTGGCCGTCGTCTTCACAGGCGGCGCCGACTCGAGTCGCGGCGACCTGGTCCTTCCCGTCCGCTTGCCGTCCGGCTCCGGACGCTGGCCATACCTGCTGCACTTCCTGAACAACCCCGAGACCTGGCACAAGATGGACCTCGTGCGGCGCCGGGATACCTCCGCGCCGGGCGGGTGGGCGTACGAAGCCCACCTGATGGTCCTCTGCGGCAGCTATGCGTCACCGGCGACGAAGGCCCGCCGCCAGGCGGCGGCCGCACTCGAGCGGCGCGGCGGGGTCGACGGCAACGTCTCCAACCTCTCGATTGTCTCCTTCCCGGCCACCTTCGACCCCGCCGACGGCGACGTCGAAGCCACCCGCATCGAGCCGTCCGACGAGGAACTCGCAGCCCTGGCGAAAACCCGGCAGAAGGAACGCGGCCGCAAGAGGGCACTCGACCGCTCTCGCCGAGCGGCCAACCCCGGCCAGTACCGGCCGTCGAAACGCCAGCAGGCCCGGGCCGAACGGCGCCAGACCGTAGGCCTGCCCGCACGGGCCGTCGACATGCCCCGCGGTGCGAGGTCGGCAAACAAGGCCGGGGTGCCGAGGCAGGCGTACCGGCGCGACCGCCTGTCGGCCGGCTACCGCCTCAACCGGGCACGGCTCGCCGAAGCCGCCGCAACCGCGGCCGCCGCCAAAGACCACCGCGCGAGGTGGATAGCCGCAGACATCATCGCCGACCACGGCGCCAACCTCGTCGTGGAGGACTGCGAAATCCGCACCTGGTACCGCAGGTGGGGCAAAGCCCTCCAGGCCACAACGCCCGGCAGGCTCGTAGCTGCCATCAGCCGGGAGTGTGAGAAGACCGGCGGGCGGATGCTCCGCGCATCCACCTTCACCACCAAACTCTCCCAGACATGCTTCTGCGGCGAGAAGGTCACCAAGACTCTCTCCGACCGCATCCATGTCTGCACCTCGTGCGGGCTCGTCGGCGACCGGGATATGGTCTCCGGCGCTCTCGGCGCCCACGTTGGCCTCACCGACCCGGACGACCCCAGCACGGCGCGCCTGGACATAGTCCAGGCGCGCCATACACAGCTTTTGTTTCATGAAGGGCTGCAAGAGGCCCTGTCCAGTCAACCGCAGCGCGGTGCCCGCCCCACCCGGGGCCGCACCCACGCGGCAGCCCAGAAGCCGGACACCTCCGGCTGTGGGCCTCTGCTCGACGAAATGCCACCACCTGGTACCGGACAAACCCCGAATGAGACCCGACCCGCAGTCAAGCGGCACAAGGCCCACGTCGGAGCAGCCGGCTGCACGGACAGCACGCCACCCCGGCGCGCCAGTTCCGTGCAGACACCGGGCGGACATCACAGCACTACGTGATGACTCTTAGGCAGTTCTGTTTGGAACAGCCAGCTGGTCGTTGGTTCGGGTGTGGCGGTGGCTGACGTGCAGTGGGCCCGGATTGAGCCGTTGCCCCCCGGACCGGATGCCGAAGCCGGGTGGCCGGTGGCTTGATCACCGTGAGGTGATCGATGCGATCGGGGCCTCGTGGGGCCGGGAGGTCGACGACCGCAGCCGCTGGATCGCGGCACCGGCCGCCCACCCGATCCTGATCCAACGACCGATCATCACGGCGGACGGTGGAACGACACCGGCTCCACAGAGCAGTAGCGCGGCGCGGATGGTCTTGGTGCCGACGGGGATGGGGAAGTTGGGCGGGGGAGCGGTGACGGCTCCGGGCAGGCGCGGGCAAAAGGGCGGGTGCTGTGAAGAGGTGTCCTCGCGGTGGCCTGCTCAGCCGAAATGACCACCGGTGCGGGCACCTTCCGCGCCGATGCGCTGGTGAAGAAGGTGTCGAAATGGGCCTGGACGGCTTGTGACTGCTGATGCGGGGTTCTGCTTGGCAGGCTCAACGGTAGAGGCCGGCCCGGAAGGTGAATGAGACGAGTTGTGCCCGATCACGTGCGCCGACCTTCGTCATGGCCCGCACCGCATGCGTCTTCACGGTGAACGGCGACACGGACATCTGGGCCGCGATCTCGTCGTTGCCTAGACCGCTCGCAACGAGAACGACCACGTCCCGCTCCCTGGGGGTCAGAGAGCCGAATCGTCGCAGAAGTTCCTGGTCGATTACGGGGGGCGGACTGTCGGTCATGTGACCGATGAGCGCGGCTGTGGCGGCGGCGGACAGTGCACCCCCACCGCCAACGACCTCGGTGATTCCGGCGACGAGTTCAGCAGGGCTCACGGTCTTGCTCAGGAAACCGTTGGCGCCCGCGCGAAGAGCGGCGAGAACGATGTCGTCCTGGTCGAAAGTGGTCAGCACGATCACGCGTAGCTTTTCGGGTGGGTGTTCTTTGCGGATCCGTCGGGTGGCTTCGACACCGTCGATGCCGGGCATCCGGATGTCCATCAGGACCAGGTCGACGGGGTGGTCTCGGAGGAAGGGGAGGGCCTGGAGTCCATCGGAGAGATCACCCGCAACAACGAGACTCGGGTCGATCAGGAGCATCGCTCGGATGCCGGCCCTGATGTCGTCCTGGTCATCGACGATCAGAATTTGTGTCATCAGACGACGGCTCCCTGGGGGCTGAACTCCGCACGGACCCGGAATCGTCCGCCGTCATCGTCGATCGTCAGTCGCCCGCTGGAGGACTCGACGCGTTCGCGCATTCCCACGAGTCCGAGTCCACTGCCCGAGTCGGGGCCGCGGAGTGAATGACCGACGCGGTTCTCCACAGTGACGCAGATCCTGCCGTCGCGCTCGCGCACATCCACCGTTGCTGTCCCTTCTCCATGCCGATAGGCATTCGTTAGTGCTTCTTGAACGACTCGGTAGACCGTCACGCCGACGCTGGGCTCCACGAAGCCGGTGGGGATGTCGATGGAGGGCTGGATGTCGAGGCCGATGCTCTCGAAAGAAGAGATAAGGCCTTCCAGGCCGCTGAGCGCCGGGGTCGGCCGGAGTGCCTCGTCGTCGGAGCTGTCGTCTCCGAGGCGGAGGAGCGCGAGGATCCGTTGCGTCTCGACGACGACGGTGCGGGCGCTGGACCTGGCTGAGACGAGGGCCTGCCGCGACGATTCGGCGTCTTCAGGCAGCCCGATCTCCGCAGCACCGAGATGCAAGCTGAGCATCGCGACTTGGTGGCCGATGACGTCGTGGAGGTCTCGGGCGATGCGGAGTCGTTCTTCCGTCACTCGTCGGGTGGCTTCGATCTCGCGGGTGGCGATGGCGCTTTCGGCCCGTTCCTCCAGCATCCACCAGTGGTCTCGATGGATGCGGAGCGCGCCCCCTGTCGCACCTCCTGCTATGGCCGAGAAGAGGGCGGCGGCTCCCACGATCGCGCCGCCACGGAATCCTCCCAGCGTCATGAAGGCCCCCAGGAAGAACGCCGCCACGATGGCGGTTCCGGCCAGCGGCTGCTTTCCCCTGAAGGTGACCGAGAACAGCACGAGCACCGCCATCATCCACACCGATAGAGGGTCGTGGCCGACCGCTGTGACGGCGAAGGATGCTGCGCTCGTCACGATCAGTCCTGCCCAAGGCTTCCACCATGAGAGGGCGACACCGCCACCGGCGAGCAGTACGGAGAGGGCTGTCGGCCAGTCCGATCCCCTCAGTACCACTGCCACGATCTGACCGGTGAACACCAGCGCGGCCACTGAATAGGCGACGAGGTGCAGCACCTCGGGGCGGCGGATCCACAGGGGTGCCGCGGACCCGTCTTGAGTGTTCTGCGCCTTGACCATGACCTGATTCTCGTTCACGCGTGCTGTGGCCGTGTACTTCGAACGATGTATACGGCGCGAACCTCCTGATCGAGGGAGACGGCAGAACTCGTTCGATCGATGTGGATGGCAGAACTACTTCGTTCGAAGTACACGGCCCTCCTCGAGGCCCCCGAGACTCATCAGCGAGGCAACCGCCTCACACCATCGAGATCACAAAGGGACACCCCGTGACTCAGACCATCGAACCTTCCACCACGGCAACGACGACGGCCTCCGGGCTCCGATCGCTCTACCTGATCCGGGTCATCTTCTCCCTGATCTGGGTGGCATTCGTCTTCACGACCTCCGCCACGCTCGTGTCGACGGACAGGCCCACAGTGATCGCGGCCGTGCTACTCGTCATCTACCCCCTGTGGGACGTCATCGCCACGCTCTTCGAGCGTCGCGTGGCCGGCACCGGCTCCACGAACCAGGTCAGCACCATCAACGTGGCTCTCGGCCTCGTCACCACCATCGGGATGATCATCGCCGTCTTCTCGACCATCGGAACGACCCTCCTCGTGTTCGGCATCTGGGCCCTGCTCTCGGGGGCGATCCAGCTCGTCGTAGCGATCCGACGCCGGCGTACCGTCGGCGCCCAGTGGCCCATGATCATCAGCGGCGGACTGTCCGTCCTCGCCGGCCTCAACTTTGCTGCCATGTCCGCCTCGGCGACGAGCGGCCTGTCCACCGTCGCCGGATACTCAGCCTTCGGTGCCTTCTGGTTCCTTGTCTCCGTCATCGTCCTGAGCATCCGCAGCCGACGCGCAAAGCGCTGACCGTCGCTGTCGTGGCCACCGCCTTTCCCGCAGGCGCGGTGCCTTCACCAGAAGTACGACCACCTGAGGAGAGATCCTGCGACCTGCGGCCACCGTCTCATCGTCTTCGCAGCCCTGGCGCCCCTGAACCGCAGCAGCTCTCATGCAACGAGGTGAAGCCGCCGCCGCGCTCGCGGAGTTCGGCGACCATTCGGTGGCTACCCGCAGGTATTTTGAAGACCTCGCAGGCCCTCTGGCCAACGGATGGCCTCGCTCGGGTGTGTTGCGGTCGATCTAGCCGTGGTTCGCCGCGCCGTAGCGCAAGCCGTCATACAGGAGCGTGGCGATGTGCAGCGCATCATCCTTCCAGCCTTTGGCGCGCATCCCGCAGATGCCGCCGAGGGCGCGCAGGACGATACGTCCCTCGACGTCACTACGGACGAGGCCGGCTGCGACGCCTGCGGCGAGTAGTTCGTCGAGCGCGCGGGCCATCTCGTCACGCGCATCTTCGAAGACCGGTGAATCGGTCGCCATGATGTTCTCCAGCACCTCACCCATCCCTTTGCCCACCGCCGCGTGCTCCACGAGCAGCAGCAGGAAGACGCGCAGTGCTTCGTCCGGGGCGTGGTGTGCGAGCAGCCGGGCGGGGGTGGCGCAGAGCTCGGCGGCTTCCTGGCGGTACACCTCCGCCACGAGCACTTCGCGCGTTTCGAAATGCCGGTAGAGGGTGCCGACGGACACGCCGGCTCGGCGTGCGATCTCCTCCACACCGGCGTCGTCGCCGGCGAGGAACGCTTCTCGTGCTGCGGCCAGGAGGGCTTTGCGGTTGCGGCGGGCGTCGGCACGCAACGGACGTGGTGACGGCAACGGTCCTCCATAAGGTGAGTCGGACTCCGCTTGTGTGTAAAGTTTCCGGAGTCCGGTTCACCTTACTGAAGGGATACGCCCATGACGATCGAGCACGGAGAGTTCGCCGGTCTGCGCGTGCTGGTGACAGGCGGTAGCCGAGGGCTCGGGGAAGCGACGGCTCGTCGCTTCGCCGCAGCCGGTGCCACCGTGCTGACGGCCTCACGAACCGCGCCCCCGGAAGACCTGCCCGCCACCTTCATTCCCGCCGACCTGCGCTCTGAGGAGGGGGCGGCGGAACTCGGCCGACGGGTAGTGGACAGCGTCGGAGGCATCGACGTCCTGGTCAACAACGCCGGAGCCGCGACCGGACCGATGCCGACCCTGGAGCGGTCGGACGCGTCCTGGCTCGCTGACCTGGAGATGAACCTGCTCAGCGCGGTCCGCCTCGACCGGGCCCTGGTTCCCGGGATGGTCGAGCGCGGTTCCGGCGTCGTGGTGCACATCTCCTCTATCGCCAGTCATCTACCCCAGCCGGCCGAGGCGTCGTACGCCGCATCGAAGGCGGCACTGAACGCCTACAGCCGCGAGTTGGCAATGGCGGTGGGCGAGCACGGCGTACGCGTGGTGTGCGTTCTGCCGGGCTTCGTCGTCACCGAGGGAGCGGCCCAACACCTCCAGCAGATGGCCGACAGCCAGAACATCGGAATCGACGACGTCAAGCAGCAGATCGTGGACCACCTGAAGTTGCCGATGGGCCGCCCCGGCGAACCCGAGGACGTCGCCGAGATGATCGCGTTCCTCGCCTCCGCCCGCGCCAGATGGCTCACCGGCGCCCAGTTCCGGGTCGACGGCGGCATCATCCCCACGATCTGAACCACGCCCCGACACGCAATTCGAGGAGAGACACCATGACCTTCAGCCTGACCTCACTGATCGTGGACGCCGCAGACCTGGAGAGCGAGAGCTCGTTTTGGCACCGGCTGCTCGGCGGCTCGATCACGAGGACGACCACGCACCACTTTCTCCAGCTCGACGGCTTCCCCGTGATCGTGATCCAGCACGCTCCGGGGCATGTACCGCCGCAGTGGCCCGACGGTGCCACCCAACAGATGCACTTCGACCTAGCCACCGACGACGCGGCGACCGCGGACACACGGGTGCTCGACGCCGGCGGTCGACGGCTGCGACCCACTGACGATGTCGTCGCCTCCACTCAGCAGGGCTCCCGGGTGTACGCCAGCCCGGCCGGACATCCCTTCTGTCTCCGATCGGCCTGACCCGGCAACCCAGCACGAACAACCGCGCCAGCGTTGTTTCGACGAACGCACCACGAGTCCTGGCAGTGATCCTGTTGAGGCCGAGGATGTCCACCCTTCTCGCGACGGGGGCTGCTCGCAACAAGCGGGCCAGCATCACCCCGCCGCCCATTCCAGTCCGAGGTCGGCCAGCTGCCGGAGTTTGACGGAGGTGAGCTTCGCCCGCCTGGCCTTGGTGCTGGTCAGCCACCCACCGAGCTTGACCTCGGTCCCGTCTTCCAGCTGCTCTACGTGGCCTCTGGGGACGGTCACCGAGCCGGTGCGGGTCTTGTGTCACGGACCAATCTGGGTGAGCAGATCTGAAGCGCTGAGTTGCGAGTTCTCACTTCAACTGAGCGTTATGAGGGCGCCTGTTGGCGCGCTGGCGGAGGAGGGTGTCAGCGTGCCGAGAAGGATGGGAGTTGCTGAGCCGCGCAGTCGCCCTTGGCGACGAGGTCGGCGCCCTGGCGGCGCGAGTTGCGGCAGGCCCCCAGCGCCAGAGCCCCGCACAGGCTGGCAGCGTTGTCATGACTCATGGCATCGAAGATCGTCAGATGCGCCAGAGGCCCGTCCAGGGCGTGCTCGTACACGTCGCCGCTGATCCGGTAGGCCGGTTCCAACGACGCCGAAATCACGACCCGCCCGTCGGCATAGGTACTCGGCGGCATCAGGTTCCACGCCGTCTCGGCCCCGATGTTCATGGGCTCGGTCCGCGTAAGGCGGGCCAGCGTGTCGCTGTGGTCCGCTTAGAGTCGATCCGCATCGCCACGAGCGCGGCGAGGCAGCCGGCATCGTCGTACACGGAGCGCACGCGCAGGACTCCCAGGCGCTCGGTTCCGTCCACCACAGGCAGCCACCAGTCGATGCCTGCTGCCTCCTTGAGGGACGAGGAGGTGAGACGGCCGAACTGGTAGGCCCGCCCGGGTACCGTGCCTTCGATCCGGATGTTCCTATCGGTGTCCGGCGGCGACCCGTTCGGCCCGGTCAGCAGATGTAATCCTGGCACCCCAGATCCGCCACGTAGATGAGCACGTCGGTGAAGCCCGCGGCGCGGGCAAGCTCGCCGGTCTTGTCCGGCAACGCTTCGAGGGGCATCAGATGGCTGGCGTGCAGCAGGCCAGCGAGCATCGCCCGCCCGCCACCCTCGCGGTCCACATCCACGGGCCTGCTCCCTCTTCTGTAGAAACGGCTCCGTACCTTCCGTACCGGGTACCCAACCGCAACCGCAGCACAGGAGGACCGCAAGCGCCAACAAGGCCCACGGCCTGTCGGCCCGGCAACCTACCGCCGACCAGCTGCTCGACGGCCCGCACGACGCGGTCAGGGGGTGTCGTCGAGATACTGGTCAATGGGGCAATAGTCGGGAACTACGCTGTGCGCCCGCACGGCACGAAACTGGGCTGAAGTGCGCCGAGACTGATCGCAGCGGCCAACGAGAGGGTCAACGGCAACGTCCGCACCCTGCAGTTCTGGCCCGCGTGACACCTTCCGGACCCGCTGGAGCGGGGACCGGAAGCGTGGTGGCGTCAGGAAACCTTGATGATGTAGCCGTCGTTGGGGCCGTCGATGATGCGGTTGGGGCGGTAGAAGTCCGCGATGATGCGCCCCGCCGGCGCCGTTGTCCTCCTTCGGGATCGGCCGTGCGCAGAAGCCTTTCTGCTTGTGGCCGCTTGCTGGCTGAAGAAGGGGTCCGTCTGCTCACCAAGGACGCGCTGGCCGCCGCCGCGATCGACCTGGACCGCGAGCCGGAGGAGATGGGCGGCATGCCCAAGAGCGCGGGCGGCTCGGGTGTCTCCCACCCCATGACGGTGAACGAGACGGTCATCGCGCTGATCCGTCCGAAGCCCGACCTCGACCTGGTCGCGGGGGAGCCGGCCGAAGCGGTCGCCGCCGCGCAGGCCGCCGTCGACGCACCCAAGGGGATCGGAACCATCACCTCCTACGCCACCGAGGTCGCGCTCCCGGTGAAGGGACCTGGAAGAACCCCGCGATCGGCAGCGCCCGCGCCGACGTCGTCGTGATCGCCCCGTCCCGGATTTTGTCGTCGGGGATCTGTCGCCGGTCGTTCGTCATCACGTGGTTCCTTCGGTCGGTATTGGCGTACGAGGGTTCTGCAGATGGAAGAGCCCGTCGGTCTGCGCCGCGCTCACCAAAGCGGGTTCCGCTCGTAGACCGCGGTGCAGTTGAAGCACAACGCCGCCTCCGTGTCCCTCTCCTCAGCTATCGACAGTCCGCCCACTACCGTGCTGTCGGTTCCGCAAGCAGGACAGCCGACCATCCCATGGTCGTCTTCGCCCATGGTGACCACGTAGTTGAATGCGGCATTGAAGGCATGGTTCCACCCCTGCCGACAGAAGCGGCAGTTCAAAGGCCCACTGTCATGGCAGCCGACCAGCGCTGCGGCATTGGGGGCGGCTGCGCGTGGTGACGTCGTGGACGGACCACGCGAAGGCTGCGTACGGCGCGGGGCTGCACCGGGGCTGATGGTGGTCTCGGAGACACCCTTCCGGCTGATACCTGGCCTCTGTCTGCGGGAACTTCAAACAGCCATGGAAAGTGATTGATATGTCATCTGAGAAGAATTACGAACCCGGACTGACGGGGCTGCTGATCGTCGACCCGTACAACGACTTCCTGTCGGAGGGCGGCAAGCTCTACGACTACGCTCGCTCGACTCTCGACTCGCTCAACGTCGTCGATCACATGCGCCAGGTCCTCGCCGCCGCCCGGGCGGTCGGCGTGCAGGTCTTCATCGCCCCGCACCATCGGTGGCGTGAAAGGGACCCGTACAACTGCTGGAAGACGATGCCCCCCGTCCAGGCCTCCGCCGCGAAGGCGCACGTGTTCGCCGACGGAACCTGGGGCGGAACCTTCCACCCCGATTTCGAGCCGCGCCCCGGCGACATCGTCGCTCAGGAGCACTGGCTCTCCAGTGGATTCGCCAACACGGACCTCGACCTGCAACTCAAGAAGACGGGCGTCCGCAAGGTCGTCGTGATCGGCATGCGTGCCAACACCTGCATCGAATCCACCGTCCGTTTCGCCGCCGAGCTCGGCTACGAGGTCACGGTGGTGAAGGACGCCATCGGCAGCTTCGGGGCCGCTGAAATGGATGCGTCGCTGCAGTTCAACATGCCGGAGTACGCGAGCGCCGTCATCTCGACCGACGAGATCGTCAAAAAGCTTTCCGCCTGACGATCACGGAGATCGAAAATGACTGACGGCATCATCGCTGAATCGGTGGCCGAAGCCACCATCCACGCTGAGCTGGAGTCGATCGACCTGGCGGACTGGGTGTTCACCCTCACCGACAGTGAATACCAGGCATGCTCGAAGGACCACTTAAGCAGCGGCCTCGATGCTCACGTCCGAGGGCAGGGCCGCTGACGTGGGCATCGGGCCGCCCGGGCAGGGCAGACAGGGGGCGGTGTCCGGGAGACCCTCAACGCGGCCAGGTATGCGAGTCGACCGCGAGCGGTTCGGTCAGTTCGCGGAAGGCGGTCACGTCCTGGATGCCGATGAGCGCCGTGCCCCGCGCCTCGCAGAACGCACGGATCCCTTCCCCTCCTGCGAGTGCGCGGACGACGCCCACTAGCGGCAGTCCGGCGATGCTCAGGAGGTCGAGCACTGCCTCGTCCGCACGCGGGTGGGTGAGGACGCCGCCCGGCTCCGCATAGTCGGCCGCGACATGTCCGGGGCGAGTGAAGTCGTCGGCTGTGAATGCGGGGTCGGCGAGCAGGGTGAGGGTACGGGCGATGCCGCCCGCGGATCCGGTGTCCGACGTGCCGGACGCTGCGTCGAGGGACACCGGAAAGTGCGGGCGGCGGCGCTGAGCGCGCGCTGTCGCCGACGCCGGCGCGAGAGCCAGCATGCGGGCGCGCTGTGGCGACATCGCGGCGCGGAGACGGCCGGAGCCATGGTGCACCGCCCACGCCACATTGACCGGCGTGGCCCGACTCGCGGCGAACGCCAGGAAGCCCGCGCCCGACGCCTCGTCCGCGATCACGACGACGCGGCCGGCGAGCAGTTCGTCGACCGTGCGCGAGACGCGGCCGACGGATTCACGGATGCGGTCGAGGTGGCCGTCGCGGAGAGAGCTCTTCCTCGCCGACGGCTTCCGCCGGTCCGGCAGTGGCACGGCGGGGTGGAGCACCTGTCCGCCCCGAGCGGTAACGCTTGACATGCGTTTGCCCCTTTCAGTGCGCAGCGGTGGCGGGGTCCGGTGTGTCGTCGCCGCGCAGGCCCGCTTGGTGCAGCAGCGGCATGACCTCCGCGTTGAAACGGTCGACCCCCTCGGTGTAGTCGAGCCAGCCCATCGCCACGCCCCTGATGCCGAGCTCGTGGATGCGTACCAGCTGCTCGGCGACCTGCTCCGCCGTTCCCACCAGCGGCAGTGCGCCCCAGCCGGCGACGAACGCGCGCGCCTGCTTCGCGACGATCTTCGGGTCGAGGCTGCGCGCCCCGCCGCTGATGATGCCGCTCACCAGCCGCTTCGCGGACTCCATGTCCCCCAACTCGTCGACGTACCACTCGAAGTAGCGCTTCGCCTCCTCCTCCGTGTCCTTCACGACCACCGTGGAGAAGGTCAGGGTGTTGAGCTGCCGGTCCACCTCTGCGGCCTGTGCGCGGGCGCGTCGTACCGTCTCCTCGAGCAGGTCCCAGTTGTCGCTGCCGACGAAGCAGTAGTCGGCGCGGGTGAGAGCGAAGTCCATCCCGGCGCGCGACATGCCGGCGGAGATGACGACGGGCCGGGGCTGCTGGATGGGTTTCGGCTGGAGGTAGCCCTTGTCGACGCGGTAGAACTTGCCGTTGTGGTCGAGTTCCTCGGACGGGGACTGTGCGGACCAGAGCGCCTCGATGATGTCGAGCCACTCGGCGGTGGCCGCGTAGCGGTCGTCGTGGGCGAGCTGTTCGATGCCGAACATGCCAAACTCGGCGGCGTTCCAGCCCGAGACGATGTTGAGGCCGAAACGGCCGCCGCTGATGTTGTCGATGGTCGCGCCCAGCTTCGCGACGAGCGTTGGGTGGAAGATCGGTACGTGGCAGGTGGCGAAGACCTGGATCCGCTTGGTGAGGGCGGCGATTGCGGCGGCCCAGGTGAAGCATTCGTACTGTTCGGCGTTGGCGTTGTACTTGCCGCCGTGCCCGCGCCAGCGGCCGATGGGAAGAAGGAAGTCCCACCCCGTTTCGTCGGCCGTCTTCGCGACGGCCACGTTCTCGTCCCAGTCCAGGTGGGGCTTGGATGCACCGGAGAGCATCATGCCGCCACTGACGTTGAGACAGAAGACACCGAGCTTCAGGGCGTTGTCGCCCCTGAAGGTCGGCTGGGCGATGGGATCGAAGCATTCCTGCTGCTGCG
The DNA here is from genome assembly GCF_053607285.1 of Streptomyces sp. NPDC055140. NCBI lineage: Bacteria > Bacillati > Actinomycetota > Actinomycetes > Kitasatosporales > Streptomycetaceae > Streptomyces > Streptomyces sp. NPDC055140. The sequence continues at coordinate 22,934 of NZ_JBSGTG010000044.1, forward strand.
CGGTCATGACGCGGCCTCCTTTGGACGCTCGCACGACGTGGAACTGAGCTCGAATCTCCATGAACGGGGCCGGCAGTGGTGCGGCCGCCGCCGATGCGTGGCACGATGAAGTCACGCTATCCGGGACGCGCATCCCGGTCAACGGTCTTGTTGATAAAGGATAGTTGTCGCGTGTCGCCGTTGTGGTAGCAGCGTGGACTTGACGCTGTGTGGAATGGCAATTTGATCGCTGAGGGGCGAGGCGTCATGGCAACTTGCGTTCGTCAACGCAACCGTTGACATCGCGGAGTTGCCGGTTCTACGGTCGACGCGTCTCACTCCCACACAGGCCACAGCGGGCGACGGCGCCCGCGTGCACTCCCCAGGAGGGCTTGGATGAGTGGTAACCCCCTCAAGGACCGCCTCGCACGATGCGAGCCGTTGTTCGGCGGCTGGTGCAGTTCGGGGTCTCCGTTCGCCGCCGAGGTCATCGCACTTCAGGGCTTCGATTTCATCGGGCTCGACGCGCAGCACGGGCTGTGGAGCTATGACCGTCTACTCTCGGCCATGATGGCGCTCGCCCGTACCGGCACCGGGATCATCGTCCGCATGCCGTCGCGGGATGCAGGAGCGGCCGGGCGGATGCTCGACGCCGGCGCCCACGGTGTCATCTTCCCGCTGGTCGAATCCGCGGACGACGCACGGGAAGCCGTCGAGGCGTGCCGCATCTACCCCAAGGGGCGGCGCAGCTTCGGTCCTGTACGCGCCTCGCAGACCTTCGGGCGTGACCCGCAGACCGTGAGCGAGGGCGCAACCTGCATCGTGATGATCGAGTCCGTGACCGGCGTGGAGCACGCCGAGGAGATCGCCGCGGTCCCCGGCGTGGACGCCGTCTACATCGGCCCCGGCGACCTGGCTATCACCCTTGGTCTGCCGCCCGGCAACGACCCCGTACCCGGACCGCACGCCGAGGGCATCGAGCGGGTGCGCAAGGCAGCCGCGACCCACGGCGTTGCGGTCGGCATGCCGTCCACCACCGCCGCCGGGGCCCTGGCGCTCGCCGAGCGCGGCTTCAGCCTCCTGGCGGTCGGCGCCGACACGTGGTGGCTCACCGGCAACGCACGCAGCGAGGTGCAGGCGCTGCGCGAGGCCGGCCACCTCGGCTCGTGGTAGGCGACCAGCAGCCGACCAGCACTCGACACGTACACCGGCACGCCCGCCCTCGTGCCGGCGGATCGCTCGCGAATGGATGGTGCTCAACGATGAGTAGGTTCACGGTCATTTCCAGCGACGGACACGTCGCGGCCCGCATGAGCGACTATCGGCCCTACCTGGAGAAGAGGTATCACGACGACTTCGACGCGTTCCTGGTCGACTACCGCAAGTACGGAGTGGTGACCACGGACTCGACGAACATCGCCAACCGGCTCGACCCCGACGCGGCGGCCGAGTGGAAGGAGAGGGTCGCCGACCAGGGGCGGCTCGAGGCGAGTTGGGACCCGGCCCGGCGCGTCGCCGAGCTGGACAAGGAGGGGATCGCAGCCGAGGTCCTGTTCCAGGAGTTCGCGACCCCGTTCCTGATGAGCTCGCCGACCCACGCAGCCACCCTGCAGGTCGCCCAGCCCTCCGACGGCCAACTCGGCGCCGGTTACCGGGCGTACAACCGGTGGCTGACCGACTTCCGGCAGTTCGCGCCGGAGCGCTGGCTCGGCATGGCGGCGATCAGCCTGCACGACATCGATGCCGCCGTCGCGGAGATCAAGGCCGTCAAGGAGATGGGATTCGGCGGCGTCGCCCTGCCTGCCCTCCCCGAGGGGGACCGGCCCTACCAGGAGCGCTACGACCCGGTGTGGGCGGCGCTGCAGGAGAACGAACTGGTCGTCAACATCCATGTGGCGATCGCCAACGCGCTCCCCGAGTACACCGGCGCCCCGACGCTCACCTCCGCGCGTGCCATGGTCGGCGCCGACATCTTCACCGGTGTACGCAACCTGCTGCCGTCGCTGATCTTCGGAGGTGTCCTTGAGCGCTTCCCCCGCCTGCAGATCGTCTTCACCGAGACCCACTCGGACTGGGTGCTCGGCGCATTGCAGCGCATGGACCACTCCTACGAGCGCAGCGACCTGCGGCGCGACATCCGTGACGTCGTGCCCCGGCTGCCGAGCGAGTACTTCGGCCGGCAGTGCCACCTGGGCTCGTCGCTCTTCTCCCGGGCCGAGATAGCGGCCCGGCACCGTATCGGCGTCGACACGATGATGATCGGCATGGACTTCCCGCACAGTGAGGGCGCCTGGCGGTACGGCACCCACGCCTACCTGGAGGCCACCTTCGGCGCCGAGCGCGTACCGGCCGACGAGGCACGCCGCATGCTCGGCGCGACGGCTGCCGGCGTCTTCGGCTTCGACCTGCCGGCACTGGACAGGATCGCGGAGCGCATCGGTCCCGACGAGGCCGAGGTTCTCACCCCGCCCGAGGTTCAGCCGTCGTTCCGCGGCGACCTCGACCGGCCGCTCATCCCGGCGTGACGCGGGCCGGACACACGGCGACAGGAGAGGAGGCAGCACATGCAGATCGTCGACACCGCACGCCAGAGCTGGGAGCTCGTAGTCCCCAACCCCCGTGGCGGTGACGTGTTCCGCAAGGTGATCCGCGCGGCCGAGGGCGGCAGGCGGGTCAGTTACGACATCCGCTTCGAGCGGTTCGGAGAAGGAGAGCGCGGCTACAGCTCGGTCAGGCACCGGCACGACTTCGAGCAGTTGCGCTTCGCGGCGCATGGCCGGATGGACCTCGGTTTCGCCGTGCTCGAGGAAGGCGACGTCGGCTACTTCCCGGCGAACGCCTACTACGGGCCGCAGAAGTGCGAGGGCGCACTCATCCTGGTCGCGCAATGGGGCGACAGGTTCGTCACCAAGGAGCAGAGCGATCAGGCAGTCGCGGAACTGTCCGAGCGCGGGGAGTTCCGCGACGGCATCTACCGCTCGGTCGACGAGCGGGGACACCCGTACAACAAGGACCCGCTGAACGCGATTTGGGAGCAGGTGTTCAAGGAGCCGTACAAGCCGCAGCGTCCGCGCTACCGGCAGCCGGTGCTGATGACGCCGTCGGCGTTCGGCTGGTCGGCACCCGAGGGGCCGGTCCGCCGTCGGCGGATGGGCGCCTTCAGCGAGAACGGGACGAGCGTCGAAACGCTGTGCTTCGACCGAGACGGCACGCTGAGCCTGCCGGCGAACCCCGGTGACCTGCGTCCGACGTTCCTGTTCACGACCACGGGCAGCTTCGCCTACGACGGCGAGTCCTTCGGCCCGCACACGGGGGTGTGGGCCGACTCGGGCGAAGGCTTGGCGATCGATGGCACGGCCGACAGCGAGCTGCTCATGGTCCGCTTCCCTGAACCCTCCAGCCGCCTGACGCTCGACGCGGATGACTGGACGCCGGATGCCTGAGCAACAGTGGGCAACAGCCCGCGAACGAAGAGGAGAACCGGTGGCAGACCGGATGCGATTCGACGGCAGGGTGGCCCTGATCACGGGCGGTGGGCGCGGACTGGGGCGCGCGTACGCCGAACTGCTGGCAGCGCGCGGGGCGACGGTTGTGATCAACGACCTCAGCTCCGACTCCGTCGAGCGGGACGAAATGACAGGACAGCCCGCCGTCCTCGAGACGATCCGCCGCGCCGGCGGACGCGCCGAGATGATCTACGCCGACCTCAGCAGCGAGGCCGGCTCCCGTCGGCTGGCACGCGACGTGCTGCGCGGATACGGTCGCGTCGACATCGTCGTGCACAACGCCGGCACCGCGACCGGCAGCCTCGACCACCACCTCGACCTCCATCTCAAGGGCGCGGTCTGGGTCCTGCACGAACTGTGGCCCGGCATGGTGGACCGCGGCTACGGTCGCGTGCTGATCACGACCTCCGGGGTCGGGATGTACGGCTCCGGGGCCGGCGGCAAGCGGGACAGCGACGAGAGCCCTACCGGGTTCGGCGAGAACTGGCTGTACGGGGTCGCGAAGGCGGCGGCATATGGACTGACCCGGCACCTCGCCAACCGCGGGAAGGCCGCTGGGATCAAGGTCAATGCGATTGCCCCGATCGCGTACACGCAGGCCGCACGCCACGCCACCACCGGCCGCACGGCCGATCCGACGGGGCGCCTGCAGTGGATCCGCGAGCAGTGCACCACCGAGCGGGTGGCCCCGGTCGCCGCGTACCTCGTGCACGACGACTGTGAGGTCAGCGGCGAGGTCTGGCGGGCGGCGGGGGGGCGGGTCGCGCGCATTTTCACCGCCGAGACGGAGGGCATCACGCTGGAGGACCTCCAACTCGAGGACGTACGCGACCACATCGAGCAGATACGCGAGGAGAAGGGCTACACGGTCCCCGCCTCGTCCGGGGTCGGCTGACCGGACCTTTGCCGTACGCCCCGCCTTCGACGAATTCGAGAAAGAGGTCAGGTCGAGATGACGACCGGTGTGGACGACAGCGTGACGCAGGCCAGGCTCGCGCTGCTGCTTGACGAACGCGACATCAAGAACTGTGTGCTGCGGTACTGCCACGGCACCGACCGGCTCAACTGGTCGCAGGTGGCCGACTGCTACCTGCCCGAAGCCACCGACGACCACGGCGCCTTCCAGGGCGGTCCCGAGGAATTCGCCGCCTGGCTGGAGGAGAAGAGCAAGTACCGCGGCGCGAAGCAGCACTTCGTGGCCAATCAGCTCGTCGAGATTAGCGGCGATGACGCGGTGTGCGAGAGCTATTACTGCTGCTACATCGAGTTCGTCGGTGACCCGGAGTTCGTCGCCGACGGGAGCAGTGAGGCGGTCCTGATGGGCGGCCGTTACGTCGACCGGCTGGCGCGCACCGCCGACGGCTGGAAGATCGCGAGCCGCGAGTCCGTCGTGGACTGGACCCGCAGCCTTGGGGAGCCCGCGTACTGGTCCTCGCCTGCGGCAGCCCGGTTCACCAAGGGGCGCGGCGACGAGCAGGACTCGGCGGTTGTCGCGTTCGCCGAGCTGCGCGCCCGCACCACCGCCACCGTATAGCCACCCGGCCCTTCTCCCCGCCGAAGGCGACGTACGGCCATGGCCTCCCCGTAGGCCTGTCTCGCCTTCGGCGGGGCCGTCATGTGCCGAGGACTTGCTTCCCTTTCCGCCGACTCGCAGGGATGCCATGAGTGCTGAGAAGGATCTCGACTACACGGTCGTCGCTCACATCGCGACCATCACGCTCAACCGCCCGCACCACAAGAACGCGTTCACCCTGGAGATGGTCGACGCCTGGGCCGAGGCCTTGACGCGCGCAGAGGCCGATCCCGTCGTCAGGGTGGTCGTAGTCACCGGCGCGGGCGGAGCCTTCTGCGCCGGCGTAGACCTGGCCACGTTCGCCGAGCGCGAGCGAACCCCCGCCGCGGAGAAGCAGCTGATGTCCCGCGTCCACCAGGTCGCGTTCGCCGCAGAGGCACTGACCAAGCCGTACATCGCCGTCGTGAACGGCGCGGCCGTCGGTGCGGGCATGGACATGGCCCTCATGGCCGACATCCGCATCGCGGGGGAGTCAGCGCGGTTCTGCGAGGGCTACGTCCGTGTCGGTCTCGTCCCCGGCGACGGCGGCTGCTGGTACCTGCCCAGGATCGTCGGCACCGCCACCGCCCTGCGACTGCTGTGGACGGCGGACTTCGTCGACGCCGACGAGGCGCTCGCCATCGGCCTGGTCACCGCCGTCCACCCGGACACACAACTCGACAGCCTGGCAAAGGAGTTCGCCACCACGCTCGCCTCGCGTCCCCCGCTCGCCGTGCAGCTGATCAAGCGCGCCGTCCGCGAGGGCGAACGCCACGACCTGCGGACCGCCCTCGACCTGATCGCCTCCCACCAGGCCGTCATGACGTCCACCGACGACTCGCGCGAGGCGATGGAGGCGTTCCGCGCCAAGCGCCCCGGCACGTACACGGGTCGTTGACGCGGCCTCCGACAATCCCGAGCGACAACCCCACCGAGGAGAACCCACTTGAGTACCGCTGCCGTGCCGGCGATCGACCCCAAGCGCACCGCCTTGCTGGCCATGGACTTCCAGAACGGAATCGTTGCGCACGCCCCCGACCCCGACACTCTCGTCGAGCGGGTCAACGGAGCCATTGCCGACGCCCGAAGTGCCGGCGGCACCATCGGCTACGTCCGTGTCGCCTTCACCGAAGACGACTGGGCGGCCGTACCCGACACCAACAAGTCCTTCGCGGCCGCGGCCGCGACGAAGCGGATGCACCACGAGGACCCCACTACACAGATCGACGTGCGGATCGCCCCGCAGAGCGGCGACATCGTCGTACGGAAGACCCGCTTCGGCGGCATTTCCACCACCGACCTCGACAAGCAGCTGCGCGAACGGGGCATCGACACCCTGGTGCTGTGCGGCGTCAGCACTTCCGGTGTCGTGCTGTCCACCCTCATCGACGCCGCCGACCGCGACTATCGCCTCTTCGTCCTCTCAGACGGGGTCGCCGACGCCGATATCGAGACCCATGAGACGCTGCTGACCAAGGTGTTCCCTTCGCGGGCACATATCATCGACGCTGCCCAATTCCGAGAGTTGCTGCAGCTCGGATAAGAGACAACCAGTTCGGGCCGCTCAGCTCGCCGACGGCAGCTGGGCGGCGAGCTTGTGCGCGGCGTCGTTAACCAACTGCCCCTACGGTGTGAACAGTTCGCTGCCGACGCGTGACTTGGGGGCCGACACGGACAGCGTTGCCACCGGCGGCCTGCCGGGGTGCCCGATGGCGGCGGCTATGGCGACCGCGCCGTCGGCGAGTTCCTCGTCGGCGGTCGCGTAGCCGCGCGCCTGGATGGCTTCGAGCTCGGTTCGCAGCCGGTCTGGGTCGGTCACCGTGCGCGAGATCGCGGCGGCGAGCGGGCGGCTGAGATACCGCTCGATGGCTCGGTCGGCGAGCGGACGCGACACGTACGACGGGATGACCTCCGCTCTGCCCCGGGTGTCGACCGCGCCTTGAACGCGGCCCAGGGTTTTGCGCGTCGCATGGACGAGAGGGTGAGGCCGATCGAGAACCTCCGGTACGTCGATGGTCGGCACTGGAGGAGGCTGGGCAGCCTTCTCGGTCTCCTCGTAGACCAGAGCGAAGACGCAGTCGCCGCGCTGGCGAACGTTCCACCGCAACGTGTGGCCTTCCGGCACGTGTCCGTGGTGGAACGCGTCATAGTAGGGGACCCGCCATCGTCCCCGGGTCAGAGGTGCGGGATCAGGGACCGTGAACTTTCCTCCGGCCTACTGCAGGCTCCGCCGGCCGGGGCGCGCGCGGCTTGAGCAGTATCACCCTCCTGCCGTTCCTTCTCGCCTCTACCTGCAGGTGATGCTTGCCGTGCTTGAGGTAGAAGCGGCCGTCCGCAGTCACCACGGCGACGTGCCCGCTGCTGGCCCGTCGACGCCCTGGCATGCCTCGTTGCACCCTCGCGCCGCAGCAGGCCATGAAGGAGTCCTGGGTCTCCGTGAGGCGGATAACGTCGCTCAGGCCGAAGCCCGCTTTGCCGCCTGGCAGCATCAGTCCAAGGGGTCCGGCGAGTCGGCGGAAGGCGTGGTCGCATTCCTCGACGACCGGCCGCCGCAGTTCACCTGGCCCCAGCCGTGAACCGTCCCGCTCCGGTGCCGACTGACCCTACCGGTCGGCCGAGCCGGAGCGGGTCAGCCGATCCGGTGCCGGCCCCGGAAGAAGGCCAGTGGCGCCGAGCGGCGGCCGTCGCCCAGTGCACGCACGCGTCCGACGCAGATCTCGTGGTCGCCCGCGGTGTGGACGGTCTCGATGTCGCAGTCGATCCAGGCCAGGACGTCGTCGATGCGGGGGCAGCCGCCGCCCGAGGGCGCCCAGCCGACACCGTCGAACTTGTCGGCACCCGTGCGCGCGAAGTTGCGGCACACGCCTTCCTGGTCAGCGGCAAGTACGTTGACACAGAACCGGCCGGCCCTCTTGATGACCGGCCAGGTGCTCGACGAATCAGCCGCGCAGAACCCGACCAGGGGCGGGTCGAGCGAGATGGAGAAGAACGAACCGATCGCGAGGCCGACCGGTTGAGTTCCGTCCATCGCGGACACCACCGCCACTCCGGTCAGAAACTGGCCGAGCACCTTCCTGAATACCTGAGGCTCGATCTCCGTTATCGGGGAGTCGGCCGTGACAGAGACAGGTGTCGAAGTCATGGGCACAGCTTAGGAATTGCTGCCCAATGTTTTCAACACCCGCGTTGAACATTATTTCTGGGATCGCCCTGTACGGCTATCGCGCAGGGCGCCAGCACGACGCGAGGAGTACCGCGGCGCCCAACAGGCCGGCGGTCACCCCGACCGTGAACCAGGTCCAGCCGACCGGCAGGAAGATGCCCAGCGCGCCGTCGGCGGACAGCCGTCCGGCGCCCGTGGCGGCGAGCGTGACGCCTGCCAGAGTGAGTGTCATGACGTACTCGTAGCCCTGTCCCGGACGGAAGACGAAGAAGCCGTTGCGTAGGTGTGCGGTCACCCAGGCGACCGTCATCACGCCGATGACACCGCCCGCGGCCAGGGGAGTCAGCAGGCCGAGGACGAGGAGGGCGCCGGCCCCCAGCTCGGTCAGGCTCGCGGCCCAGGCGTGCAGCCGACCGGGCCGCATCCCCATGTCTTCGAACCAGCGCGCAGTTCCTTCGATTCCGCCGCCACCGCGGATGTGGTTCCAGCCGTGGGCGGCCATGACTGCCCCGACGCCCACGCGCAGCACCAGGGCGCCGACGTCCAACACCGTCGTCGTACTCATCGAACACCTCCGAGGGATTGGTGGTCAGCTTGCTACCGGCTCGCCGACATCGTCAACTCATGTGTTGACGATGGGGCATTGGCTGGCTACGGTTCCCTCACTGCCGCCCCGGTCTGTCCGGCAGCGCGGCCCGATCCTGTGCGACTCCGTGCCACGTTTGTGGAATCCGGAGAATCTCGAATGCTTTCCAAGATCGTAAATTGTGTGCCGGCTCGCACCGCTTCGGTCAACTCGCGTCAATGGCCGCGGAATCGAGAGGACGTGACCAAATGGAGGACCTGACCACATGAGTGAGTCGACTTCCCGCTCGCCGCTGCGCGGAAAGGTGGCCATCGTCAGCGGTGCGGCCCGCGGCATCGGAGCCGCTACGGCGAGTCGCCTGGTCGCCGACGGCGCCCGCGTGGTCATCGGGGACGTGCTGGAGGGCCCGGGACGTTCCCTCGCAGCCGATCTCGCGCCGCACGCCCGGTACGTCCGTCTCGACGTCACCGATCCTGATGACTGGCGTGCTGCCGTGGAGGTCACCCAGGACACCTTCGGCAGTCCGGACATCCTCGTGTGCAATGCCGGCATCATGCTCTCCGGCCCGCTCGAGAAGACGACACCGGACGACTTCCGCCGCACGTTCGAGACGAACGCGATCGGCGTACTCCAGGGAATCCAGGCAGTGACGGGGCCCATGCGTGCGAACGGCGGCGGCTCGGTGGTCGTGCTCTCGTCGGTGGCCGGTGCGGTCGGTATCGAGGGGCTCAGCGCGTACTGCACGAGCAAGGCGGCCAACGCGATGATCGCCCGCTGCGCGGCGATCGAGCTGTCCCCGTACAACATCCGCGTCAATTCGGTGCATCCGGGCAAGGTCGATACGCCGATGAGCAGCGGCGCGGTCGCCGTCGTCGGTGAGGCCGCCGCCGCCGACCTGCCGCCGCTCGGGCGCGTGGGACAGCCGGAGGACGTCGCGGCCCTGATCGCCTTCCTGGCGGGCGACGATGCGTCTTACCTCACCGGCGACCAGCACTTCGTCGACGGCGGCCGGCACGCAGGAGTCCAGTACACCAAGCCCGTTGTCCGCGGGACCGGACCCGGGACCGGAATCAGGCCCGGCCGGTAGCGGCACGGGAGTCGCTCACCACAACGGCAGGCAGGTGGACAGATGCTTCTGAGAGCCGAGAACCTCGCACTGCGGTACCCCAATGGAGCGCTCGGTATCGAGGACGTCTCGATCGAGGCCGACGCAGGACAGATCGTCGCGCTGATCGGGGTGAACGGCGCGGGGAAGACCACGACGTGCCGGACCCTGAGCGGCTTCCTCGCTTCCGAGGACGCGAAGGTCGTGCGCGGCCGGGTGACGTACGACGGCGCGGACGTCACTGGATGGGAACCGCACCGGCTGGCGCGGGCCGGGATCGCGTCGGTCCCCGAACGCAACAAGATCTTCCCCAACCTGAGTGTGCGCGAGCATTTCGTCTCCGCGGGCATGCATCGCTCCCGTGCCCAGCGCGACGAGACACTCGCGTTCGGCCTGGAACTCTTCCCCCGGATCCGCGAGCGCCTGCGGCACAAGGCAGGCATGCTCAGCGGCGGGGAACAGCAAATGGTCGCCATCGTCCGAGCGCTGATGAACGGCCCTCGGCTGCTGCTCGTCGACGAGATGACGCTCGGGCTCCATGTCAGCCTGCAGCGCCCCCTCTTCGACGCGCTCGCGACCATCGCCGCACAGGGAACCGCGTGCCTGGTCATCGACGAGAGCACGACCCACGCCGTCTCGACGGCCCAGTACTGCTACCTGCTCGAGGGCGGTCGCACCACCGCACACGGCAGGTCCGCCGACTTCGCGCGCCTGGATCTCCTGGGTACCGCAGGCGCCGACGCGTAGTCGCTGACAGTGCACCTCGCACCACTTCGGCCCCACACACACCACTTCCACTTCACGCCCCACGTACGTACGCACCACGGCGTTGTACCGAGCGGCGTCGCCGCTCGACCACCATGGAGAGGACGGCGGACGCCATGCGCACGCAACCACGATCGAGACGAGCCCTGGCCGCTGCGCTGGGTGCCCTCACGCTGCTCCTGGGCCTCGTCGCCTGCGGCTCAGGCACGTTCGGCGGGTCAGGGACGAGCGGCAGCTCTCGGAAGATCGTGCTGATCTCGGACCTGTCCGGAGCCTTCTCCAGCGTGTCGGCGCCAGGCGCCGCTGCGGCCGAGATGGCTGTGCAGAACATCAACGCACACGGCGGCGTCAACGGCAGGAAGCTGGACCTGGAGGTCATCGACAGCCAGTCCAGTCCGGGCTCAGCACTCACGGCAGCGCACAAGGCGGTCTCCCAGAGCCCGCTCGCCGTGGTCATGCTCTCCGGGGCCGCCGGCGCCTCGTCCATCAGCCAGCTGGTGCAGTCGGCGCAGATACCGCTGCTGAGTCCCGCGCTGCCCGACAGTGCGCTGTATCCGGCGCAGCCGTACTTGTATCAGACGAGTCTGACCGCACGTCAGAACGCCGATGCCATCTACCGGTACGCCAAGGAGCGCCTCCACGGTTCCCTGGCCGGGAAGTCCGTCGCCGTCGCGGCCGTCAACTCCCCGTACGTCGACACCATCATCAAGCGGGCCGAGGCGCTGGTGGCCCGCGCGGGCGGCAGGATCGGCAAGGTCGAGCGATACGACGTACCGCTCGCGTCCTTCACCACGCAGGCCGGCGCCATCGCGCGCAGCAAGCCGGACCTCGTCCTCACCCTCGGGTCGACCGACGACAGCGTCGTCACGGCGAAGGCGCTCACCGCAGCGGGTGTCACGGTTCCGCAGCTCGGCATCCCCTCGGGCGCGGGACAGCCCACCCTGAAGCAGATCGCGTCTCCCCAGTACCACGCGCTGACCGCCAACCCCTACCCCAGCACGCTGCCCGGATTCCTCACCCTGGCCGAGAAACACGGGGCGCAGACGAAGGTGTCAGGATCGATCTTCTCGATGTCGGGCTGGGTCTCCGTGTACGCGCTGGCGCAGGCGATGAAGAAGTGCGGCTCCGACTGCACCAGCACCACGCTCGACTCCGCCCTCGAGCACGTCAGGAACTACACCGTGCCGCAAGGCGCGTCCTACGGCCCCGTCACGTTCAGCGCGTCCACCCACATCGCGATACGCACGGTCCGCTTCCACACCTACGACCCGGCCGAGGGCAGGTTCTCGCAGAGCGCGCCGATCACGCTGCCGTGACAGGCGCCGGTCCGCTCACCCCCACCCCATCCGACCGACCAGGCAGAGAAGGGCACTTGAGGTGAACGAGGAGCATCGAGCCACAGCGGCCGGGGGCGGACGTGATGCTCCGCGCCCCAACGCGATCGAGGTGCGCAATGTCGGCGTCGCCTTCGGCGGCCTGGCCGCCCTGACCGACGTCTCGGTGTCGGTCAGGGCCGACCACATCGTCGCGGTCGTCGGCCCCAACGGCGCGGGCAAGACCACCCTGTTGAACGCGATCTGCGGCCTCGTACCCACGAGCGGCGGCGAGGTGAGGCACAACGGCCGGGATGTCACCCGCGCTCGCCCCAGCCGCATAGCCCGCGGCGGTGTGGGGCGCAGCTTCCAGGATCCGCGCCTTGTCGACCAGGCCAGCGTCGTGGAGAACGTCCTGTGCGGCGCGCACACGACGATCGGTTACTCCCTCGCGGACACGCTCCTGCGCCGCCGCAAGGTCGCAGGGTGCGAGCGCAGGGCGCGCGCCGAGGCTATGGAGCTGCTCGACCTGTGCTCGCTCTCGCAACTGGCCGATGTCGAGGCCGGGCAACTCGCCTACGGGCAGCGCAAGATGGTTGACATCGTCCGGGCGACGATCGCCCGGCCCAGCGCTCTGCTGCTCGACGAACCGTCATCCGGTCTCGACCCTGCCGAACGCGCACGGGTCCAGGACCTGCTCGTCCGCATCCATCAGGAGTTCCGCATCCCGATGCTGGTCGTGGAGCACCACATGGATCTCGTACGGGCCGTTGCCGACCGGGTGCTCGGGCTCTTGTCCGGCGCGGTGGCGCTGGACGGGCCGACCGAAGCCGTACTGGATTCCGAGCAGTTCCAGGCGACCATGACGGGCGGTGCGCCCTCGGCCGCCTCCTTGGCTGCGCCCAAGGAGGCCGTCGCCGATGTCTGAACTCACCGCGGCCGTCGTCGGCGGCCTGTCCCTGGGAGCCGTCTACTCCCTGGTGACGCTCGGCGTCGTCCTCATCTTTCGTGCCACGGACACCTTCAACTTCGCGCACGGCAGCTTCATGCTGCTCGCCGCGCTCATCGTGGGCCGGTTGCAGCAGGACACCGGCCTCGGCTTCGCCGTACTGGCACTGATCAGCCTGGGAGCTGTCGGCGCGCTGGGTGCGCTCCTCTTCCGCCTGGTGCTGCGCTCGGCGGTGGGCAGGCCGCACTTCGTCGCCGTCATCGCCACGCTGGGCTTCGCCGCCGTGGCCGACGGGTTCATCGGCATCGGCTTTCCGGAGACTCAGTACTCGATCACGATTCCGGGGCTGTCCGAGGGAGCGACGACGATCTTCGGGGCGAGATTCAGTACCGCCTCGCTGGAGATCAGCGCGTTCGCCGTCGTCCTGACGGTCGCGCTGGTGCTCCTCTTCCGGTTCACCTCGCTCGGGGTACGTATCCGCGCCGGCGGCCAGGACCCGCTCCTGGCCAGCCAGGGCGGCATCAACATCCACTGGGTGTACCTCGGCTCATGGGTGCTGGCCTGCGTGCTCGCGGGCATCGCCGGGATCGCCTACGGCCAAGTGAACTCGGTCAACAGCGGGATCGCGGACCTCGCCATGCTGGCGTTCCCCGCCGCACTGCTCGGCGGCCTCGACAGCATTCCCGGCTCCCTGATCGGAGGCTTCTCCATGGGCCTGGTCGGGGGCATCGTCTCGGCCTACATCGGGGGAGAGTATGTCACCGTCGCCACGTATCTCGTGCTGCTCGTCGTCATGGTGTTCCTGCCGCACGGCATCGCCGGCACGCGCAGCGTCAGGCGGGTGTGAGTCATGAACCCACTACTGTCCGGTGCCACCGACGCTCCTGACGCCGCGGTTCGGCGCTCCGTGTGGCGTGGCCTCGTGCGGCAGAAGTACATCCTCATCCTTGTCACCGCTGCTGTGGTTGCCGTCACCACGACCAACTTTTCGTCGTACGCGGTCTATGTCGTCGATACGATCCTGCTGGCCGCGATCGGGGCGTTGGCCCTCGACCTCCTCATGGGCACCGGTGGTCAAGTCTCCATCGGGAACGCCGCGTTCCTGGCCGCGGGCGCCTATACGACGGTGTGGACCTTCCGTGCCGGCGTACCTTTTCCGTTCGACGTGATCGCCGGGGGAGTGCTCTGTGCAGCGGGCGGTTTGATCGTGGGGCTGCCCGCCCTCCGTATCCGCGGCATGTATCTGGCCCTGGCGACCCTGGCGGCGTTCTATCTGGCCTCCTTCGCTGCCCTGAAATACCAGGTCCATGCGGTCGGCGCGGCAGGATTCTTCCTCACACCCGTGTTCCCCGGGACCATCGGGGAGCAGGCGGTCAGTTGGGCCTGGCTGCTCGTCGGGGTCCTCGCCGCGACGATCGTCGCGGTGTCGTGGCTGGGCACCGGCCGCAGCGGGCGGGCCTGGCGCATGATCAGGGACCACGAGGTCGCGGCCGCGGTGATGGGCATCGAGGTGGCGCGGTACAAGCTCACCCTGTTCGTGATCTCGTCGGCGATCATCGGGGTGCAGGGCGGTCTGACGGCTCGGTTCACCGCCTCGGTGACGTACGAGAACTTCTCCTTGGCGCTGTCGATCTCGGTGATCGCGATGATTCTCATCGGTGGCCTGGACAGCCTGGCCGGGCCGTTGATCGGTGCTGTCGTCGTGATCCTGCTGCCGATCCTCGTGCCGAGTGTGATCGACACCTTCGTGACGTCGTCGACTGCCGCGCATGACGCCAGCGGGTACGCCGAGATCGCGTACGGGGTCCTCATCATGATCTTCATGATCGCGGCGCCGAAGGGACTTGTGGGCCTTGTCCGGGGGCTCGGCGTCAAGGCGTGTGCGGTGCGCCGCCGGGGCGCGGCTCGGGGTAGGACCAGGGGAACAAACTCAACGAGGTAGTTGACTGAGGTTGGAGTCGGCAGGGGCAGGCTGGCAGATCACCATCCCTGGGGTAGAGCGCTTTTCTGCCATACGTAAGGGAATCAGGCCCGTGCTACTGTCGGCCCAGTAAACGCATGGCCGATGGGATGACGATGGGTAGCGCACAGCAAAAGTCAACGCTCGCGATGAAACGCGACGCTGCCAAGGAGCGCGACCGTGCACGGTACGGCGCCAAGCGCGACAAGATCCTCAAGGCGGCCGGCCAGGTCCTTGAGCGCAAGGGGTTCGCGGGCACGACGATCGAGGCCGTCGCGCGGGAGGCCGGCGTGGACCGCGCCACGGTGTACTACTACTTCGAGGACAAGGGCGCCATCTTCCGCGCCGCGATCCATGACGGGCTGGCCGAGATGGTGGCCGCTCTCGAGGAGGTGGCCGCCAGCAGCGAGCCGCCAGACGTGCGGTTGCGCCAGTCGATGCGGGTCGTCATGCGGTCGTTCGAGCACCACTACCCGCAGCTCTACATCTATCTGCGCAGCGGCGATTCGGCCTCGGTGATCGATGAACACCTCAACCGCGAGCTGATCGACTGCGGCCGGCGCTACGAGGACGTGGTCGAACAGGTCGTCAGGGACGGTATCAAGCAGGGCGTCTTCAGGACCGCGCTGCCGCCCAAGGTCTTCGCCAAGTCCGTGACGGGCATGCTCAACTGGACCTCCCGGTGGTTCATCCCCGGCGGGATGCTCGATGCCGACGACGTGGCCGACGGCATGGCCGACATGGTGCTCAGCGGCGTGGCGGCTGGCTGAGGCTCCTGCCGCCCGACTCCGGGGTCCCGCAAGGACCAGTACGCGCAGCATCACAGAACCGCGGCCGTGTTCGGCCGCGGTTCTGCATGTACTCCGCTTTATGCCTCCGCAGGGCCCGCGACCGCCGTTTCTGCGCCCGGACGACCATCTCCGGAGGGTTGTTCTTTTTCAACGGATACGTTGATACAGTCACGGCCATGGACGAGTCCTCGCTCCGCGCGGATCCCAGCAGGCGCGCCTCGCCGGGAGTCCGGCTGAGCCGCCGCAATGGGTTCGTGCACGTCTGCCTAGACCGGCCCCCGATGAACGCCTTCACGACGGACATGTTCGAGCAGCTCCGCACGCTCATGACGAATCTGGGGGACGTCGCGGAGCCTGAGCCCGTGCTCGTGACCGGTGCGGGCCGCATGTTCTCCGCCGGGTTCGACCTCAAACAGGCAGATCCGGGCGGGTCGGGCGCAACTGCCGCCGCACGCGCCTGCGTCGCCTCGGTGCGTGACCATCCAGCCCCGGTGATCGCGGCGGTGGAGGGGGCCGCCGTAGGAGTCGGGCTGCTGATCGCCATGTCGGCGGACATCCTGGTGGTCTCGCGGTCGGCCCGGCTGAGAATGCCCGAGGTGACCATGGGGGTTGACAGTGACGTGGCCCCGCTGCGGCGCTTCCTGCCCGATCCCTGGATTCGCCGGATGTGTCTGACCGGCGAGGCGGTCATGGCGGCCGAGCTGGGGCTCGGTCATTGCGCCGGCGCGACCGTGTGCGAACCCGGCGCCTGCGTGGCGGCCGCAGAGAACCTCCTTGCGCCACTCGCGGACATCGAGGCGTCATACCTGCGGCGCGCCAAGCAGCGCCTGACCGAATCGCTTTTCAACGGATGCGTTGACTGAACCTCGAGCCGGTCCTAGCCTGTGATCTCTGCAGTCCCCGCTCTCGTCAGTTCTCATCAATCGACAACGAAGCGCGCCCGCCAGCCGGTTCGGCGCGTCGAGGTTGGGCTGGATTCATCATGACCGTTGCATACCTTGTGGACGGAGTACGCACCCCGATCGGCCGGTACGGCGGCGCACTGTCGTCCGTACGCCCTGACGACCTCGCGGCCCATGTACTGCGGGCCTTGAGGGAGAGGCAGCCGGCCGTGGACTTCTCGGCCGTGGACGACGTGGTCCTCGGCTGCGTGAACCAGGCAGGGGAGGACAACCGCAACGTCGCCAGGATGGCGCTCCTCCTTGCCGGGCTTCCCGACACCCTGTCCGGCACGACGATCAACCGCCTGTGCGGCTCCGGCGCCGATGCGGTCGCCGTCGCCGCACGTGCGATCCGGGCCGGCGAAGCTGACCTGGTCGTCGCCGGTGGCGTCGAGAGCATGAGCCGTGCACCGTTCGTCATCCCGAAGTCGGGGGCGCCGTTCGCCCGCACTCCCGAGATCTACGACACGACCATGGGCTGGCGGTTCGTCAACCCCGCACTGCACGCCGCCCACGGCACCGACTCGATGGGAGAGACCGCCGAGATCGTCGCGGCCGAACGCGGCGTGAAGCGTGCCGAGCAGGACGCGTTCGCGCTGCGCTCGCAGCAGCGCACCGCGAAGGCGCAGGCGGACGGGTGGTTCGACGCCGAGATCGCGCCGGTTGCCGTTCCCCGGCGGGGCGGCGAACCGGTGTACGTGGCACAAGACGAGCACCCCCGCGACACCGACGCGGACAAGCTCGCCCGGTTGCGCCCCGCATTCCGCGACGACGGCACTGTCACCGCTGGGAACTCCTCCGGCGTCAACGACGGTGCGGCCGCCCTCCTGCTCGCCTCCGAACGCGCTCTACAGGCATACGAGTTGACGCCCCTCGCTGTGGTCGCAGGCGCGGCGACCACGGGCGTCGCACCGCGGGTCATGGGCCTGGGACCGGTGCCGGCCACCCGCAAACTCCTCGACCGTGCCGGCCTGACGGCCGACGACATCGACGTCATCGAACTGAACGAGGCATTCGCAGCGCAATCCCTTGCCGTGCTGCGCGAGTTGGGAATCGCGGATGACGCCGAACACGTCAACCCCCACGGGGGCGCCATCGCCCTGGGCCATCCGCTGGGCATGAGCGGCGCCCGGCTCGTGCTGACCGCCGCGCGCGAACTGGCCGGAAGGGCCGGCGCTCGCCGCGCGGTGGTGACGATGTGCATCGGCGTCGGACAGGGCATCGCCGTACTTCTGGAGGCTGTATGAGCAGCATCGTTGTCCGCCGTGAAGGCGCCCTGTGGTGGGTCGGTTTGAACCGCCCTGACCGGCGCAACGCCCACGACGAGGCGATGGTCGGCGAGATGGAGGAGGTGCTGGGCGAGGCCGGCCGTGCGCCGTCCATCGTGCTGATCCACTCCACCACGCCCGGCATCTTCGCCGCAGGTGCCGACATCCGGGAAATGCGCGAGCGGGACAGCGACTACGCGCTGCGCGGCATCAACGCCCGGCTGTTCGAGAAGCTCGAGGCGCACCGCTGGCCGACGATCGCCCTCGTCGACGGCGCGGCGCTGGGCGGCGGCTGCGAGATGGCGATGGCCTGCGACTTCCGCATCGCTAGCCCGCAAGCCCTCTTCGCTCAGCCGGAACTCTCGCTCGGTATCCTTGCCGGCGCAGGCGGAAACTGGCGGCTCACCCAGCTCGTCGGCCTGGCCACAGCCCGCCGCATGCTCTACGCGGGCGCCAAGCTCGACGCCGAGGCGGCCCTCGGCGCCGGCCTGATCGACGAGATCGCCGACGACCTTCCCGCACGCGGACGCGAGCTGGCCACCACCATCGCACGACGCTCCTGGCGCGCCCTGGAGTTGACCAAGGCGGCCTTGCGCGCCCACCGTCCCGCCACCACGTCCTTCGACGTCACGGCGCAGGCCCTGCTCTTCGACGGCGAGGACAAGCGCGAGCGGATGACCGCGTTCCTGGAACGCCGCAAGAGGTGACCCTCAAGGTCCGAGGACCTGAGGGTCAGGACGGACGTCCCGTTACGCCGGTGGCCGCTGCGGATCCGCAGCGGCCACCGGCGCGAAGCGCGGCGCGCGCTTCTCCCTCCAGGCGGCCACGCCCTCACGGTGGTCGGCGGAGGCCAGGGCCGCTTCCATGAGGTCCGCCGCCTGCGCGTAGGCATCTCGCAGCGACAGGTCCGCCGCGTCGGCGAGTTGCTGCTTGATCGTCCTCCAGCTGCTCGGCGCGCCGGCCGCCACGAGGTCGCGTGCGTATGTCAGCGCCACCTCGCGCGTCTGGGTACGGTCGACGGCCGCGTTGACCAGACCGATCTCTGCGGCCGCGGAGCCGGTGATGGTGCGTGCGGACAGTAGCAGGTCCGCGGCGTGTGCCCGTCCCACAATGCGGGGGAGCAGCCAGGCCGCCCCGTGTTCGGCGATCAGGCCGAGGCGGGCGAAGGCGGTGGTCAGCTTGGCGTCCTCGGCGGCGATGCGGATGTCGCAGCACAGTGCGAGCACGAGGCCGATTCCTGCCGCAGGGCCGTTGACCGCGGCGATGACGGGCTTGGGGAATGCGGCCAGCTCAAGCAGGTCGCGCCGGCCCTCGCGGCCGGTCGGCCGGGGTCCCCCGCCCAGCATGTCCATGGAGGCGCCGGCGCAAAAGCCGCGGCCTGCGCCTGTCACCAGCACAACCCGCACCTGCGGATCGATCGCGGCGGCATCGAGCGCGGCGAAGAACTGCGCCTCCAACGACAGTGTCCACGCGTTGAGTTGGGCGGGCCGATTGAGGATCAGCTGAGTGATGCCCGGTTCGGCGGTGTCGATGATCAGCTCTGTGGTTTCCACGGTGCCGAGCGTAGCCAGCCTCGTCTTCAAATTTCAACGGTAGCGTTGACAAAGGCTGCTAGCCTGACAGAGTGGACTCATCGAACCGGATAGAACGAGTGACCGTCATCGGGGCCGGAATCATGGGGTCAGGGATCGCACAGCTGGCCGCAACTGCCGGCTACGAGGTCGCCGTCCACGACGCGGATCCGTCCCAAGTCGCCGCGGCCCGCACCCAGATCGAGGCGAGCCTGGCGAAGCTGGTGTCCAAGCGGGCGGTCGCCGAGCCGGTGGCGCAGCGAGCGCTGGAGCTCCTGCGCCATCGTCCCTCGGTGGCCGAGGCGGCGGACGGGGCGGACCTGGTCATCGAGGCCGTCGTGGAGCGACTCCCCGTCAAGCAGGAGATCCTCGCCGAGGCGGCGGGAGCCGCAGCGCCAACGGCGTTGCTGGCCACGAACACGTCGCAGTTGTCCATCACGGCGATCGCCGCCGGGCTCGAGGGCGCAGGCGATCGTGTGGTGGGCCTGCACTTCTTCAACCCGCCCGCGCTGATGCGGCTGGTGGAGGTGGTCGCGGGCCTGGAGACCAGCGAGGAGACCGTGACCGCTGCGCGCGCCTTCGCCGACAGCCTGGGTAAGGAGACCGTGGTCTGCAGAAAGGACAGTCCGGGCTTCCTGACCTCCCGCATCGCGGCGATCGTGCGTCTGGAGTGCCTTCGCATGTTGGAGGAGGGCGTCGGTACGGCGGAGGACATCGACCGCGCGCTCCGGCTCGGCCTGAACTTCCCCATCGGCCCGCTCGAACTCGGAGACCGCAACGGCCACGACACGTTCCTGCTGGCAGCGGAGTCGATGGCCCAGACGCTCGGTGAACGTTTCCGGCCCACCGTCGGCCTGCGCAACCTCGTGGCGGCCGGGCGACTCGGGCGCAAGTCGGGCAGGGGGATCTTCCGATACGACGAGCGGGGCCGAAAGATGCCCGGCGACGGCGCCTGACCATCTTCAACGAGTACGTTGAACATGGCTCACCCGCCGTCACCGATTCGACCCGCACGAACGCAATGCCCCAAGGAATGCCGCAGCAGCGAATCGCTACAGGAGTCAGTCGAGTGCACTCAACGCATACCGGGAGCCCCGGACTCAGCGAACTGCAGGAGCTCACCAAGTCGGCCAACATCCCGACCCTGTTGATGGTGATCTATCAGGTGACCGGCGACCCGCGCTGGCTGGAGCCGCCCTACCGCCCCACCCGCACCAAGGGCCTGGGCGACCACGACACCGGAGGACTTCCCGACGACGTCCAGGCGGCCATCCGCCGCGCGGCCGCGCAGGCCTTCGACCACCTCGCGCAGGGCAAGCTCCCGGCCATCGAACTGCCGACACCCGAGCAGACGGCCGCGATGCTGGGGGTGTGCGT
This sequence comes from Streptomyces sp. NPDC055140, assembly GCF_053607285.1. Lineage (NCBI taxonomy): Bacteria > Bacillati > Actinomycetota > Actinomycetes > Kitasatosporales > Streptomycetaceae > Streptomyces > Streptomyces sp. NPDC055140. Next base: position 43,760 of record NZ_JBSGTG010000044.1, read on the forward strand.
CGGAGAGCAGGTCGACGCCACCTACGGGCAGATGTTCAGCGAGGAGTTCCGCCGGCGCATCGCGGATGACCAGGTCGGCGCTCAGGCCACGGACACGCCGTCCGTCGGCGTCCCCCCGGGCTTCCGCGTGCTCGTCATCGGTGCCGGTGTCTCCGGCATCATCGCGGCGCGCCAACTGAACCAGCTGGGCGTGGACTACCTCGTCGTCGACAAGCATGAGGCCCCGGGCGGCAACTGGCTGGACAACCGCTACCCGGGCGCGGGCGTTGACACCCCCAGCCACCTGTACTCGTACTCATTTGCCCCGCACGACTGGAGCCACCACTTCGAACTACGCCCGGCCCTCGAGGAGTACTTCGACCAGGCCTACGAGAACGTGGGCGCACGCGAGCACACCCGCTTCCGCACGGAGGTCGTGCGTGCCGAGTACGACGAGCGCGCAGCCAGCTGGTCGGTCACGCTGCGGGCGGCGGACGGCACCGTCGAGGTCGAGTCCTTCAACGCCGTCGTCGGCGCGGTAGGCCTCCTCAACCGGCCCAAGTACCCGGAGATCTCCGGGTACGGCAGCTTCGAAGGGCGGTCGTTCCACTCCTCCGAATGGCCCGACGACCTGGATGTGACGGGCAAGCGGGTCGCCGTGATCGGCAGCGGGGCGAGCGCCATGCAGATCGTGCCCGCCATCGCCGAGCAGGCCAGCGAGGTGAGGGTCTTCCAGCGCACCCCGCCGTGGATCGCGCCGTTCGAGAAGTTCCATCAGCCGATCACCGAGGACGCTCGCTACCTACTGCGGACGTTCCCGCTCTACCGCACCTGGTACTGGCTCAAGCTCTACTGGCAGTTCGGCGACAAGGTGCTCGACTCCCTGCGCAAGGACCCCCAGTGGCCGCACCCCGAACGCGCGATGAACGCTCGCAACGACGGACACCGCGTGTTCTTCACCCAGTACATCCGCGACGAACTGGGGGAGCGGGCCGACCTGTTCGAGAAGGTGCTGCCCGGCTACCCTCCGTACGGCAAGCGCATCCTCCTCGACAACGGCTGGTACCGGGCACTGTGTCGCCCGGACGTGACCCTGGTGACCGAGGCGGTCGAGAAGGTCACCCCGACCGGCGTGGTCGACCGGTCCGGTGCGGCGTACGACGCGGACGTCCTGGTGTGGGCGACCGGCTTCGAGGCCTCGCGGTTCGTGGCCTCGATGGAGGTGGACGGGCGCGATGGCATCACCCTGCGCGAGGCGTGGGAGGACGACGACGCGCGTGCCTATCTGGGCGTGACCGTGCCAGACTTTCCAAACTTCTTCCTGGTCGGCGGCCCCAACTCGTTTCCGGGCAGCGGCAGCTTCATGTACTTCATGGAGGTGCAGATGCGGTACATAGCCCGGCTGCTGCTGGACATGTTCCGGACCGGGGCGAGGTCGATCGACGTACGCAGAGATGTCTTCGACGAGTACAACGAACTCGTCGACCGCACCAGCGAGATGACGGTGTGGGCCCATCCGGGAACCAACACCTACTTCCGCAACTCGCGCGGCCGGGTCGTCTTCGTCTCGCCGTTCCGCAACATCGAGTATTGGACGCGCGCCGAGCGCTCGAGCATCGAGGACTACCGGGTGCTCGCCTGGTCGGACGCCCCGACGCGGTCCGCTTCGTAGATCCACAGCGCAGATCCACATCGTAGTTCCGCACCCTGGTGCGCCATGTGGTCAACGAGTATGTTGATCGATCATCGCCTCGGAACGGCAGCGCACCGCAGGGCTTGCCACGTCAGTGAGGGGATTCATGTTCGTACACGAGGCAATAGCCGAAGAAATAGCCGCAACAGGCACGGACACCGTGTTCGGCCTGATCGGGGACGCCAACCTGTTTATGGTCCACTCCTTCGTAGAAAAGCAGCACGGCAGTTACGTGTCCGCAGCCCACGAAGCCAGCGCCGTCATGATGGCCTACGGCTATGCCTGCCGCAGTGCGCACCTTGGCGTCGCCACCGTCACACAGGGGCCCGGTCTCACCAATACGGCGACAGCGCTCACCGAAGCCGTACGGTCGAGTACCCCACTGCTTTTGATCACCGGTGACACAGCGCCGAGCAACAGGCTCAACCAACAGAGCCTCGACCAGGAGCCGTTCGTCCGGGCGACCGGAGCTGGGTACGTGGTCGTCGGGTGGCCGGGCGAGGTCCGCTCCGCCGTCCGGCGGGCGGCGCGGCAGGCAATGGAGCAGTCCTGCCCGGTCGTCCTGAACTGCCCGACGGAGTACGCCTGGGTGGACATCGGTACGGAGCCGGAAGACACCGAGGGTGCCGCAGGCCTGCCGCTGTCGACGTCGCAGGATCTCCCGGTGTCGGAGGGCGAGATCGACGAGGCTCTCGGTGTGATCGCCGCGTCCCGCCGCCCGCTCGTCCTCGTCGGCCGAGGCGCCATCGGCAAGGAGCACCGCCAGGCCGTACTCGACTTCGCCCAGCGGATCGGCGCCCCCATCGTCACCACGCTCCGAGCCCGGGGCCTCTACAGCGCCGATGAAGGCAGCGTCGGCGTCTGCGGGACCGTCTCGACGGAGCCGGGCGTCCTTGCCATCAGCGACAGCGACTGCGTCATCGCGTTCGGCGCGAGCCTCAACACCTGGACCACGGTCCGCAATTCGCTCTTCGCTGACAAGCGGGTGGTTCACGTCGACACCGACAAGTCCCGCTTCCGCGGCGAAGTCCCGGTGACCGCCACGGTCCTGGGGGACGCGGCAGCCGTCGCTCAACGCTTCATCGAGTTGCTGGACGCTGCCGAGGTCCGCGGCGCGGGCTTCCGCGAGCGCGCGACGGCAGGTGTCACCGACGCCGACCTCACCTGGGACGCCCCGCTGGGCGACAAGGTGACCCTCGCCGGCGTCCTCAGCGCGGTGAGCCGCGCGCTGCCGGGCCGCCGCACGGTCGTGCACGACGGGGGCCGCTTCCAGGGCGAGGCGTTCAAGTACCTCTGCGGCCCCACCTACCGTAGCGAAGTGCCGACCACTGACTTCGGGGCCGTCGGGCTCGGGATGGGCGCCGCCATTGGCGCCGCAGCCTACGCACGCGACGAACCCACCGTGCTCGTGACCGGCGACGGCGGATTCATGATGAACGGCCTAGCGGAACTGCACTCCGCCATCCGCGCCGGACTGCCACTGACCGTCATCATCTGCAACGACGGCAGCTACGGAGCGGAGTACGACCAGTTCGTGAACAAGGGGCTCAATCCGCAGCTGTCGCTGTTCCAGTGGCCCGACTTCGCCGACGTGGCCCGCTCGCTGGGTGCCGAAGGGCTGACGGTGGAGGCAGTGTCCGACGTCGCAGCCGCGCTTGCCGCCGTCGCCGCGCCAAGTCGCCCCGTCGTCATCGATGTGCGCATCGCTCCCCACGACATCCCGGAGGTCCCGCATTGATCGGCACAAGCACGGGCAGAGGCACAGGCGGCAGTAACGCCACCGGCATGGACTTCGGCAAGAAGGGGCCCTCGCCCGCCCCCGGTCGCGGCGACCCGATTTCCACCATCGGCGACGTACTCGACTCCGCGTCCGCCAACTGGGCCGAACGGGTCGCCCTCGTGGACGGCGAACACCGCTGCACCTACGGGGAGTTGCAACGTCGCGCGCGCAACGCGGCGGGTGCGTTCATCGAGCTGGGCGTCCGCAAGGGCGACCGGGTGGCGTTGTGCCTACCCAACGGCCTGGACTGGGCGATCGCATTCTTCGGCGCCGCCTACGCGGGCGCGGTGGTGGTGGCGCTCAACACGGCCCTCTCGGCCCCGGAACTCGAGTACCAGGTCAGCCAGTCCGGAGCATCGGTCCTTGTGGTGCGCGGCGAATACCGTAAGCGCGACTATCTGGCGACAGCACGTCAGATACGGGACGCCGTCGACACCACGCTCACGATCGTGGCTGTCGACGGAGGCGATCGGCCCGACGCGTCCGATGACGTCCTGGCATGGGACCGCCTCATCCGTACCGCGCCGGCCGAGGCATCGCTGCCCGCCCTGAGCAGAACCGACCCCGCGATCATGCTGTACACGTCGGGCACGACCGGACGTCCCAAGGGGGCGGTGCACACCCACAGCTTCGTGATGATGCTGTCCGCCGGGATCGAGCATCTGAGGCTGAGCGAGCGCGATGTACTCGTGCTCTACCTCCCGCTGTTCCACATCTACGCTCTCGTCGCCGGCCTGCTCATGTGGACACGGGCCGGGGCCCGCCTCATCCTCATGGAACGGTTCCACGCGGCCGAGTCGCTGAGGCTGATCGAGCAGGAGCGCGCGACGGTCATGTACGGCATCCCTACGACGTACATCGACCAGCTCAACGACCCGGCGCTCGAGACGACCGATCTCGCCACCGTGCGAATGGCCTTCACCCCGCTCGCGTACGACCTGTGCTGCAAGGTCAGGGACACGATGGGTGTGGTGTGCCTCAACCCGTACGGCATGACGGAGACCGCGGCCCTGGTGATGGTGGCCGACCCGGACGATCCGCCGGAGATCGCCCTGCGGACGGTCGGGCGTCCGCTCGCGGGCATGGAGGCGAGAATCGTCGACGAGACGAGCGGAGTTCCGGTGCCCAGCGGCACCCCCGGCGCGCTGTTGATGCGCGGCCCGTCGATCCTGTCCGGGTATCACGAACTGCCGCAGGCCACCGCGGACGCGTTCGACGGGGACGGGTGGTTCAGGACCGGGGACATGGCGTCCATGGACGATACAGGCAATGTCACCTTCATCGGCCGGAGCGGCGACAGCTACCGGGTGGGCGGCGAGATCGTCGACCCGGTCGAGGTCGAAGCGGTGCTCCAGTCGCACCCCGACGTGCTGCGTGCGGCGGCGCTCGGGGTGCCCGACGAGCGCCTGGGCGAGGTCGGCCACGCTTGGGTGCAGGTGTGCGGCGGTGCCGGCGTTGCGGAGGACGAGCTGCGCGAACGCGTGGCGGCCGAATTGGCGTCGTTCAAGGTGCCTCGCCAGGTCCACTTCGTCACCGAGTTCCCGACGACGCCGAGCGGCAAGATCCAGAAGTTCCGGCTGCGCGACTCGCTCCTGGCCGCGGGGGAGTGAGCTCGGGCGCGACGAAACGGGGTGGGGCGGCCCGCGCCGCCCCACCCCGCAGTCCGTACGCCGGCCGCTACGGCTTGTCCACGAACCGGATGATCGCCTCGGCCGAGTTGGCGTACGCGGACAGGTGGCGGGTGTAGTCCTGTTCGGTCCGGTACGCCTGCTCCAGCGGGAGCGTGTCGGTACGGACCACCGAGGCCTTCGCCATGCGGATGGCCACCGGGTCCTTGGCGGCGATCTCCTTCGCCAACGCGTGTGCCTCGGTGAGAAGTTCAGAGGGTTCCACGACGGCCTCGATCCCGCCGAGGCGGTACATCTCGGCGGCTGGCACGCGCTGACCGGTGTAGAACATCCGCCGCGCCTTGCCCGGACCGACCATCCACTGGGCGAAGGATGCCGCCCCGAGGACGCCGACGTCGATCTCCGTAAGGGCGAAGGTCGCCGACCGTGCGGCCAGGACGATGTCGCTGACCGCGGCCAGGGCGACCCCGGCGCCCACCGCAGCCCCGTTGACGCCGCAGATCACTGGAACCGCGCAGTGCCGTATCGCGAAAAACGCTTCGCGGGTGAGGTGGTAGGGGTCGCCGACGTGGGCCGAAGGGGGCTCGGAGCGTTCGACTTTGAGGTCGTGGATGTCGCGGCCGCCGCAGAAGACCCGGTCGCCGGCTCCGGTGAGCACGATGGCCGAGACGTCATCCCTGTCGCGGAAGCCGTCGAAGACCTGCTTGATCTCTCGATAGGTGTCGCGGGAGAGAGCATTGACCGGGGGCCGGTCGATGACCACCTCGGCGATGCGCTCCCGCGTTGTCACTGTGAGTCCGGGCATGCGGTGAAGGTATTCCTGCCGCCGATCTATGTCAACGTAGACGTTGAGAAAGCTGCACGATGTATGGCCTGAGGATCTGATACCAAGTTCGCGGTGTTCACCGCGCATTGAGCAGCTCAAGTGACGCCTGCGCGAGCCGATGTCACCATCTGAGAGGTGCGAGTGTCGGCTCTTTTCAACGTACCTGTTGTCTAAGGGTCGTTGGCTGCCCTAAGGTCGCACTCAGCTCCGGTACCCCTGGGTGTACCGGTATTGACATCCAGTCGAAAGGCAGGCGTGCGGTGACTGTTGAGGCGACGACGGCTCTGTTCGATGAGGTCGACGAGTCGATGCGGGGTATCAAGGTCATTGACGTGGACACCCACCTGACGGAGCCAGCGGACCTGTGGACGTCCCGGGCGCCGCGGGCGCTGAGCAAGCGGGTGCCGCGCGTCGTACTGGCCCCGGACCTCACCGACGAGATGCGCGAACAGGTCGCCAAGCTGGGGACCACCGGGCCGGTGGACAAGGCGCCGATGTGGGTCGTGGACGAGCACCAGGTCCTCGGTCCCGCCGGCGCCGGCAGCGTGATCAACCGCAACAACGAGAAGGTCAAGGGCAGTGTTTTCCTGCAGTGGCCGCTCGACGAGTCCTCGCTGGCTGCGTCCTTCGTCGGCCCGCGCGTGGCGATGATGGATCAGCTCGGAGTCAGCGCGCAGATCGTCTTCCCGAACGTGGTGGGCTTCGGTGGGCAGAACTTCTTCCGCATCAGCAACCACGACCTGCGCATGTCCATCGTGCAGATCTGGAACGACGCGATGGCCGACATGCAGCGCGAGTCTGGCGGCCGGATGCTCGGCATGGGCCTGCTGCCGTGGTGGGACATCGACCGTACTGTGGCGGAGATCAAGCGCATCGCCGAACTCGGGCTCAAGGGCGTCATCACCAACGCCGACCCGCAGAACCAGGGCCTGCCGGACCTTGCCGAGCCGTACTGGGACCCGATGTGGCAGCACCTGCAGGACCTCGAGCTGCCGATCAACTTCCACTGCGGCGCAAGCGCCACGCAGCGTACCTACAACGGCGGTTCGCCCTGGCCGTCGATGAGCCCGAACAGCAAGCTCGCCGTCGGCTCCGCGATGCTGCAGATGGGCAATGCGCGCATCGTCGCAAACATGATCCTGTCCGGGGTATGTGAACGCTTCCCCCGGCTGAAGGTCGTCTCGGTCGAAAGCGGCATCGGCTGGCTGCCATTCATGCTCGAAGCCCTCGACTACCACGCCGACGAGAACGCGGCCGACGGCCTGTCGCTGCTCCCCTCGGAGTACTTCCGGCGGCAGATGTACGCCTGCTTCTGGTTCGAGTCCGGCCCCAGCCTGATCGACTCGATCGAGCGCCTCGGCGTGGACAACTGCATGTTCGAGACCGACTTCCCACACCCGACCTGCCTGTTCCCCGAGCCGCTGCGCAGCACGGCACCGACGTTCAAGGGCGTCGACGCCGCCATGCGACGGAAGGTCTTCAGCGAGAACGCCGCGCACGTCTACAACATCGATCTCGCCGCACTGTGACAGGTCGCCCACAGCGGGGCCGCTACCACGGCGGCCCTGCCCCGACGACGGGCGACGGGGGCCACGCCACGAGCCGTCGCACCGTCGAGCCGGCCGCGGGCCAAGAGCCCGACCATGAGCGGCCGTTCAGTGCGCGCTTCGTGACGCCCCTGTTCATGGGCGCAGCCCTCAACCCGGTCAACAGCTCGCTGATAGCCACGGCGCTGGTCTCCATCGCGGTGGCGATGCACGTCCCCGTCGGACAGACCGTGGTCCTGATCTCGTGCCTGTACCTGACCAGTGCGATCGCCCAGCCCATCGCGGGCCGCCTCTCGGAGGAGTTCGGCCCGCGGCGGGTGTTCCTGGCGGGCATCACTGTCGTGCTGGCCGCAGGCGTCATCGGCGGGCTGGCCGCGAACATGGCGACCTTGGTGGTAACACGGATACTCATCGGCCTCGGTACGTCGGCGGGCTACCCGGCGGCCATGTTGCTGATCCGTCGCCGGGCGAGCGAGGCCGGCCTCGACGGGCCGCCGGGCCGGGTGATCGGGGGGCTGACCACCACCAGCGCGGCAACCTTGGCGATCGGACCCGCCCTTGGAGGGGCGCTGGTCGGCTGGTTCGACTGGCGCGCGGTCTTCTGGATCAACGTGCCGGTGGCGGCGATCGCCTTCGTGACGGCGATGCTGTGGATCGCCAAGGACACCGAGTCGATCCGCGGGCACTCGATCCGGGACCTGCTCGGCCGGGTCGACCTGCCGGGCGTGATCCTCTTCGGCCTCTCGATCACGGCCCTGCTCGTCTTCCTCATGGCGCTGCCCGGGATCAACGCCATCGCGCTGGGATTGTCGGTGCTCGCCGCGGTGGCACTGGTGATCCTCGAACTTCGCGCAGGCAACCCGTTCCTCGACGTACGGCTGCTCGTGTCCAACACACCCTTGACCCGTACCTACGTGCGCTACTGCCTCACCCTGCTCGGCATTTACGTGGTTCTCTACGGGCTCACGCAGTGGATCGAGGAGGCCCGTGGCCTGTCCGCGTACCAGGCAGGACTTGTCCTGATCCCGATGGGCGTGCTGTCCGCGGTGACCGGGAGGGTGGTGTCGTACTACAACAGGCTGTGGCCGTCGCTGCTCGTCTCGGCGGCTGCACTCGTCCTCGGCGCGGTCGGCATGCTCTTCCTCCACCGGCGCAGCCCCCTACCGGTGCTGATCGGCGTCACCGTGGTGTTCGGCCTGGTGGCGGGCTTCGGGAACGTCACCAACCAGACGGCCCTGTACCAGCAGGCTCCGGCCGAGAAGGTCGGCACCGCGTCCGGCCTGCTGCGGACCTTCGGCTACGTCGGATCGATCGCCGCGGCGACGATCACGGGCACCGCGTTCCGCTCCCAGGTGGGGGACGCAGGGATACACCGAGTCGCGGTCATCCTCATCGGGATCGGAACCGTCGTCCTGCTGATGACGGTCCTAGACCGGCAACTTGCCTGCTCCGACCTTACGACGAGCCGCTCCCCGGCGTGATCAGCCAGTAGGGCCTGGGCCTGGAACGCCCTGTCCTTGTGGGCCCGGTATTCCTGCTGCGGACACCAGGGAACAAGTAATCCGTCGGTAGGTTCTGGGTCTACTTGATGCCCTCCAACGACACTTGCCAGGTAGAGCGCGAAGCCCCAGGTGTGACGAGCGCCCCGGAAGCGCAGTCGGGTCCTTCGGCACCGCCCGTCCTGCCGCCCACGTCACGGCTGCTTCGTGATCACTTCCCGTGAGGCAGGAGGCCGACACGTCAGGTGCCGGAGAGACAGCGAGGCTCAATGCGGCACCGGCAGGAAGACCATGCCGCGGGGCCAGCCGCAGAGTCGTGTTCTCGACGCCGCCGAAGCTGCACACCAGCCACACGGTTCCGGCGATGAGCATGCTGAGCGTCGCGGGTGTGGACCGCACCAGCGAGAGTCCGTACCCCGCGAGGAGTGTGCGGACGCCGGGGTGCGGAATGATGGAGGCAACTGGGAAGCGCGGTCGCCTGTCCTGGAAGCGTGGGTGGCCATGTCCGGCGTGGTCAATCGCTCCTTGCGCCGTAGGCGGAGCAGCTTTCGGTCGCGCGGGCAGGCGGCCTCGACCGCGCGGGGCCCTGGGCCGTCGTCCGGGGAGGAGAGGGCGCTGCGGGTGTGCCGACGGTATAATCGGGACAAGAGTCCCGGTTATCTGAATATGCGGGATGCTCAACCCGTATATTGAACCGGAAAGGTTCCACCGTGCGCGCCGACGCCCAGCGAAACCGCCAGCGCATCCTTGAGACGGCGCGTGAGGTGTTCTCCCGCGACGGCTTGTCCGTCCCTGTCGCGGAGATCGCCCGCCGGGCCGGGGTAGGTACCGGAACGGTCAGTCGGCACTTTCCGACCAAGGAGTCCCTGTACGAGGCGATCGCCCGCATGCTGACTGCCGAACTCGCCGACGAGGCATGCCGCCTGGCGGACACCAGAGACCCGGCTGAGGCGTTCTTCGACTTTTTCGCCTACCTGGTCGACCGGGTTCGGAAGAATCGGGGACTGACCGAGGGGATGAGCGGAGCGGGATTCGACATTCCCAGCGCCGTTACCGACGAGTCCCGCAGGCTGGCCGCGGCGGAAGCGGCGCTGCTGGCTGCGGCTCAGCGGGCTGGTTCCGTCCGGGCCGACCTCGCCGTCGCTGACATGCGGGCTCTGATGGTCGGCTGTGTGGCGCGCGAGCAGGATGCTACGGATCCGAAGGTCCGCCGACGTATGATCGACATCGCGTCCACAGGGATGCGGCCCAAGTCCTGATGCCGGGCAGGCGTGAAACTGGCACCGCACGACACAGGCACCGTTCAGCGTGCTCTTGCGAGGAACCCCGGGGGTTCACCCCCGGGAGGAATCGCATCCTGTGGTGGCGATGCGCAGCATCGCCGCGGCAACGGGCGCGGAGCGCACGTAAGAAAACGGGCCGCAGCGCCCGGTGAGGAATAGTCACATA
>NZ_JBSGTG010000045.1:0-53345 GCF_053607285.1 Streptomyces sp. NPDC055140
CCTGCCCCGCCTGCGGCACTCGGCACGACCGGGATGTCAACGCCGCCAAGAATGTGAAACAGGCCGCCGGACTGGCGGCAACAGCCTGCGGAGCGAAGGTAAGACCAGAACCCGTTCTGGCCCAACGCGAAGAAACAGGAAGCCACGGAATCCCAGCAGGAAGCCGTGCCGCGTAGCGGCACAGCAACCCGCGGGACGGCCAGAATCCTCGGGCTACAGCCCGAGGAGCATGTCAACAGGATTCCGCACTCTCCCGGGCTCCCGGGCGGCGATTCCTCGTCGCCGGCGCGGCGTGCGCCGGTGCCATCGCCGTGCCTGCCGCCGTCGGCACACCGCTCGCCGCCGCGGCGACGCAGTACACCCTGACAGTCACGAACAACTCGACGCAGTTCCAGGACATCTGCCTGTTCCAGAAGACGGTCGGCCTCGGCGTCCCGGCCGCGCTGTCGCTCGCATGGCTGACCGCGCCCGCCCATCCGGGCCACACGGTGACCTTCACGTGGACCGTCAGCTACAGCTTCGTCTGGGCGCTGACAGGCCCGCTCATGAGCGGCATCCCATTCATGGACTGGGAACAGGCGGCGGCCGACCCTGACGACCAGCTCCAGAACCAGACCGGTTTCGACTTCGACAACGGAAACTGCGGGTTCGTGCCCGCCCCCGATGGTGACACCCCCTGGGTGGTCTCGGCATCCAGGTCCTCTCCAGCGTGCCGGACGACACCGCCTCGGTCGGTATCGGCATGAACGGCGCTCCGGTCTTCGCGGCGCAGGCTGTCCCCGGCACGAAGCTGGTCTTCACGCCGCGTCCCCAGTACTGGATCACAGCCGGCACCTTCCTCAACGGCGAGGTGCTGAACGTCGAGGAGATCACCAACGAAGCCGAGATCCCCTACGGCAACACGTTCTCGATGAACGCCGTCCTCACGCAGACCAACCTATGGACGGTGTTCGCCTCGAAGAGCTGATGCGGCTGCTTCCGTCGCCGCGCGACGGTGGCGACCTGGGGGACCGAGGCCAGGCCCATGCGCAGTTCGGGTGTCTTCCGACGTGGGCGCCCTCTGATCTGCGAAGAGCGTGGTGGCGGCAGATGAGCTGCCGAGCCGGTGCGCCCTGCGCTCGTACTACGCTGCCGACGTGATGAATCCGAGCGAGCCCCAGGCCCCGCAGCCGGCAATGCTGGGCTCGGCCTTGGTGCGGGGCGGCGGCGCGGGCTCCGACCGCGGCGGCGCCGCCGGCCAGGGCCGTCCGGCCAACCAGGGGCGGCGGGTCGCGGCCCGGAACCGGGCCGCTCTCATCGCCGCCGCCCGCGAGGTCTTCGCCGAGCAGGGCCTGAACGCCCCGCTGTCCGCCGTCGCTCGCCGCGCGGGGGTGGGGCAGGGCAGTCTCTACCGGCACTTCGCCGACCGCTTTGCATTGGCCTCGGCCGTTCTGGACGAGAACGTCCAGCAGATCGAGCGGGCCGGCGCCGAGCCGGGCGCGAGTCTCAAGGGTGTTCTGGGCGTGGTCACTTGGCACCTGACCCGCTCGACGGCATTCGTCGACCTGCTGCGCGTGCGTGGCGACGGCGAGCAGGCCCGCGCGCTGTCCGAGCGCGTCCGCAGTGTCCTGGCCCGGTGCCTGCCCACCGGGCATCGTCTGTCCGCCGACGACGTCATGCTCGCCGTCGCGATGGTCTCCGGCGCCGTCGCCGGCCCCACCCCGGCGGAACGGGAGCGCGTCGCCCTGGCGGCCTGGCAACTGCTCGGCGTCGAGGTGGGGCCGCTGCGACCCTGCGAGGCGGTCGCCGCCGTGTGACCGTCAGCCGCCGTTGGACTGGCGGATGCCCTTGGCCGGTGCGGTGAACTCGAAGACGTATCCGCCGGCGGGGCCGCTGACGGTCATGTAGGCCTTCGTGCCGCCTGGAGTGATCGCGACGTTGGTCGCCGATGTCAGACCCTCGGCTTCCTTGGCGGGAACCTCGACCGTGGCCAGACGTGCCCCGTACTCGCTGTAGACGGCGATGGCGGGTCGGCCGTGCAGCGCTTGGTAGAGGTTGCCGTCGGCGTCCACGGCGATGGAGTCGGTCTGGGCCAGGCCGCCGTTGACATGGATGGCCTCGTGCTGGGAGGTCACAGCGGTCTTGTCGGCGTCGAGCAACAGGTAGGAGATGGTGTCCTCGGCGAGTTCGCTGATCCACAGGCCGCGCAGTTCGGGGTCGAACATGACTCCGTTGGGCTGGGCGAGCCCGTCGGCCAGGACGGTGGTCTTCGTGCCGTCACGGTCGATGCGCACGATGCGGCCATCGGTCTCGTCCGGCTCCGTGCCGTGCGCGTCGCTCACGTACACGTTGCCCTCGTCGTCGAAGGCGATGTCGTCCGGCGTCATTCTGGAGCCGTCGACCTCGCCGGAGAAGAACGTGCGGGGCTGCGAGCCGTCCTGCGCGACGCTGACGATCGAACCGGTGGCGAAGTCGGTCAGGTAAAGGCGGTGGTCGTGCGGGCTGATCTGCGCGGAGGTGTAGGCGCCGGTCTTGTCGGTGTAGAGGCCTTCGTGCTTGCCGGTGTCCACATCGACGGAGATGAGCTTGGGCTCGCCCGGGGGCGCGGTGACGTCCACGACGTACAGGTTGCCGTCCTCGACCAGGACGGGGCCCTCCAGCAGGGTCATGCCGGTGGCCTCGTGCGCATCGGTCACGTGCGCGAGCTGGGTGGCCCGGACGCTTCTGCCCTCGCCGGACGACGCGGGTTTCGAGGCTGGGGTGGCGGTCCGGGTGCCGCATCCGGTCAGTGCCAGGAGGCCGAGGGCGGCCAGACCCGCCAGTGCGCGGGGTGTGCGGGACGTGGTCATGCGGTGATGTGCTCCTTCCTGTCGTCCGGATATCCGGACGTCGTGACGTGCCGGAGACGTACTCCCGGCCATGGCGCGGGAGTTCGACAACTGGGCCCTCCCATCGGGATGTTCGGCACCAGGGCTTTGACCGGACAGCGATCAGGCGGCCGACCAGCCGCCGTCGGAGGGCAGGATCGCGCCGTTGAGGTTCACCGCGTCCTTGCTGAGCAGGAACGTGATCGATGCGGCCAACTCCTCGGCCATGGCGAGGCCGGGGATCGCGACGCGCATCTTCGCGGTACGGGCCGAGCCGTACGGGGCGGCGGTGGGGACGTGGATTCCGGTGGCCACCGCGCCCGGGGCGACGGCGTTGACCCGCACGCCGGTGCCCGCGTACTGGTAGGCCGACGATTTCGTCAGGCCCACCAAGGCGTGCTTGGAGGTGGTGTAGGCGGCACCGGCGGCCGAGCCGCGCAGGGCTGCCTCGGAGACGATGTTGACGATCCGGCCGCCGCCGGCGGCGAGCATGCCCGGCACGACGGCGCGCATCAGGCGCATGGGGCCGTCGACGTTGATGCGCATGACGCGATCCCAGATGGTGTCGTCGACCTCGTGCACGGCGGCGTCGTTGTCCATCACGCCGGCGACGTTCGCCAGGGCGTCCACGCGACCGCCCGCGGCGGCCAGGACGGCGTCGGCGGACGTGGGCGCGGTGATGTCGGCGGTGAGGGGCACGACTGCCTCGCCCAGGTTGGCGGCAAGGGCCGCGAGGCCGTCTGCGGAGACGTCGACGGCGATCACGCGGCCGCCCTCGCGCACGATGCGCGAGGCGACGGCCTTGCCGATGCCGGAGGCGGCACCGGTGACGACGACGGTCTGGCCGTTGAAGCGACCGTGCGTGATCTGTTCGGTCCACGGTTCGGGGGCGCCTATCTCGACGCCCAGGTCGGGTTCCACGGCCGCTGCGGTATCGGCCGGGGGAGCGGTGGGCAGGCCCTCGGGGACCCGGCCGGTCTCGGCGGCGGTGACCAGCGCGTCCACGAGCTCCGGCGGGAACTTCCCGCCGGACATCTTCACGAGCTGCTCCAGCGGCAGGCCGAGGGCGGGGGCCAGGGCCTGTTCGCTCTGCCCCTGGGAGGCCAGAAGTCCGCGCAGGACCTGCCCGGCGGCGGGATCCGCCAGCCAGTCGCGCAGCGGGGAAGCGGGGGTGAGGTTCGACATCGCGGGCCCTTCGTGTCGGTGCGCTCGGGCGGGACCGTGTGAGGCAGGCCCCGCACCACAACCGGACAGTGCTGTCCGGTTCTTGGGTTACGGTACCGGTGACCGCGCGGGACGCCCCGCGAGGGCACAGCCCCAACCCCGCGGCGACCAGCGCACCTCCCCCCACGAGAGGAACCCGCCACATGACCCCGCCGCAGTGCGACACTCCGCCCACTCCGCAGGAGACCGCCAACCTGCGCGAGCGCTACCGCGTCGAGCGTGAGCGCCGCGTGCGCCCAGAAGGTCCGGGCCAATACCGTGCCACGGCCGCGGAGTTCGGCTACTTCGCCGCAGACCCGTATGTCGATGGCGTGGCGGAGCGCGAGCCGCTGCACGACGTCGTGGACGTCGCGATCGTCGGTGGCGGGTTCGGCGGGATCCTGGCAGGCGCACGCCTGCGAGGGCAGGGTGTGGCGAAAGTGCGGGTCATCGACAAGGGCGGTGACTTCGGAGGCACTTGGTACTGGAACCGCTACCCGGGCATCCACTGCGACATCGAGTCGCACGTCTACCTGCCACTGCTCGACGAGACCACATATGTGCCCGAGTGGAAGTACGCGCCGGGAGAGGAGATCCGCCGTCACGCGGTCCGTATCGCCGAGCAGTTCGGCCTGTACGAGGACGCACTCTTCTCCACCGCCGTCACCTCCCTGGCCTGGGACGAGACCGCCCAGCAGTGGGTGGTGGCCACCGACCGCGGCGACACATTCCGCGCCACCTACGTCATCACGGCCACCGGCACGCTGACGGAGCCCAAGCTGCCCGGCATCCCCGGCATCGAGGACTACCGGGGCCACACCTTCCACACCTCCCGCTGGGACTACGGATACACCGGCGGCAGCCCCGAGGGAGGCATGACGGGCCTGGCCGGCAAGAGGGTCGCCGTCGTCGGCACCGGCGCCACCGGTGTGCAGGTCATCCCCATGCTGGCCGAGGACGCCGGGCACCTGTACGTATTCCAGCGCACCCCGTCCGCCGTGGATGTGCGCGGCCAGCGGCGCATGACACCTCAGGACGTCGGCGCGGACCGCCCGGGATGGGCGGCCGCGCGCCGGGACAACTTCCTGCGGATAGCCTCCGGGGAGGGTGCCGAGCAGGACCTGGTCGCCGACCGCTGGACAGAGTCGGCCGGCCTGCTGGAGAAGCTCCTGCCCAGCTTCCGCCGCGACGGCGGGCCGGACTTCGAGGCCGCCTACGAGGCCGCCGACCACACCACGATGAACCAGGTTCGCGAGCGTGTGGCCGCCGAAGTCACCGACCCCGCCACGGCCTCGGCCCTCCAGCCCTGGTACCGGTACGCGTGCAAGCGCCCCACGTTCTCCGACAAGTATCTCCCCGCGTTCAACCAGGACAACGTCACTCTCGTGGACACCGCCGACACCCACGGCATCGAGCGCATGACGGAGCGCGGCGTCGTCGTCGGCGGGGCGGAGTACGAGGTCGACTGCGTGGTGTTCGCGACCGGCTTCTCCGTGGGCGTGTCCGGCATCACCTCAGGGGAACTGCCCGTGACCGGCCGCGGCGGCGTTCAGCTCCTGCACGCGCGGGCGCAGCAGGGCCCACGTACCCTGCACGGCTTCACCAGCAACGGGTTCCCGAACCTGATCCAGATGGGCTCGCTGCAGAACGCCAGCAGCGTGAACTTCACGCACATCCTCGACGAACAGGCCGTGCACGCCGCCGTCCTGGTCACCGCCGCGAAGGAGAAGAACGCTGTCGTGGAGCCCACCCCAGACGCCGAGGCCGCCTGGATCGACGTCTGCGCCAAGGGCGCCCCCGACCATGAGTGGTTCCACGCCGAGTGCACCCCCGGCTACTACAACCGCGAGGGCCGCGGCCGCCCCAACGGTCCGACCGCCTACCCGCATGGCGCCGTCGCTTTCCACGACCTCTTGCGACGCTGGCGCGAGGAGAACATCGCCGAGGTCCTTCAGGCAAGGGTCACAGGATCGGCCTGATGTATCGATGCGGTAGGGGGCGGCACCGCCCCCTACCGCCACACTGCCCCAGTCGGCCGTATGCTCGGCGCCTGGCATCTGGACCTGGTGATGGTGGCCAGCGGAAGGCGCCAGTCCGCAGCCGGCCCCTCACCGGACCGGGAGTTCGCGGTGTGGCCCGTACGAGTACCCGCCCGCGGACCCGGCTCCGAGCACTACGCCTTCCCTTTCGGGTCGCTCCCACAGGCGTGCCATAGGTTCCCCGCCATGACTGAACTAGGGTCCGTCGCCTGGCCACCTGCCGTGATACGGACCGAGCGGCTCGTGCTCCGCGAGTCCGAGGCCCGGGACCGTGCGGCGTTCATCGAGCTGTTCACCTCGCCGGAGGTGGGCACCTACCTGGGCGGCCCTCGATCACGTGATGAGTGCGAGCGCGCTTTGCCTGAGACGCCCGAGAGGCGTCCCGGCCTGTCGTGATCGACATCGACGGAGAGGTGATCGGCGCCATCGAGCTGAACCGGCGCGATCCGGAGCGTCGGAGTCGTCTCCGTCCGGATGCCGGGGAGGCTGAACTCGGCTACCTCCTCCTGCCGCAGGCATGGGGACGCGGGTACGCCGCCGAGGCGTGCGCGGCGGCGCTCGGATGGTTCGCCGACGCGCGCCCCGACGAGCCGGTGGTGCTGTGTACCCGGACCGCCAACGACCGCTCGATGCGCCTCGCGGCGAAGCTGGGGTTCACCGAGGTGCAACGGTACGAGGCGTGGGGCGCCGAACAGTGGATGGGCGTGTGGTCCCCGGTCACGCCGCCCAGTTGAGCTCGGCCGTCTCTTTCAGCAGGATCTAGCGCGGAACCCCAGGCGTTCACGACTCCGTTGGGAAAACGGAGTCGTTCACGCCCGGGAGGAAGCGCTTCTCTGGACTGTTCTGACCTGCAGGTTCTCACGGGTCCGCATGGTTGACCTCAGCCGGGACGCTTCTGGTTGTCGATGTACTCCTTGGTGATCGACAGCGGGGCGCCCCCGCACGAGGCGGCAAAGTACGAGGGCGACCAGAAGTGGTCACCCCACAGGTACTTGCGGATATGTCCGGGAAACTCCTGGCGGACCCTGCGGGCACAGACGCCCTTGAGGGAGCCGACCAGCCGGGATGGGGAGACCTTCGGCGGGTAGTGCACCAGCAGGTGCACGTGATCGGTCTCGCCGTTGAACTCGACCAGCTCTGTTTCGAAGTCGGCGCAGACGGCGTGCATGACTTTCTCGCAGCGCCGGAGGATCTCGTCGGTGAACGGTCCGTGCCGGTATTTGGGTGTGAAGACCAGGTGGGCGTGGAGGGTGTGGACGACCGTGCGACCCTTGCGAATATGGGGGTTTGGCTCCCAGCGTGGTGACATACGTCGATACGATCACCTGCGTGAAGATCGTCGTGCAAGTGAAGCTGATGCCGCAGGCCGAGCAGGCCGGTGCGCTGTCGGTGACGCTGCACACGGTCAACGAGGCCGCGAACTGGGTGTCGGCGGTGGCGTTCGAGCACGGTGTCCCGCGTGAGTACGAGCTGCGCAAGCACACTTATGGCGAACTGCGGTCGCGGGGACTGGGGGCGCAGGCCGCCCAGCACATCATCAAGAAGACCCGCGATGCCTACACGACGCTCAAGGCCAACATCCGTGCCGGGAATCTCGGCAAGGAAGGCTCTCAGCGTCGCCGCAAGGCGGAGTCCAAGCCGATCACGTTTCGGCCCCGGGCTGCGCAGCCATATGACGACCGGTGTTTGAGCTGGCAGTACGACGCGCAGACGGTGAGCATCTGGACAACCTCCGGGCGCATCAAGAACGTCCGCTTCGCCTGCTCGCCTGACGCACTCAAGACGCTCCGGGACCACCGGCAGGGCGAGTCGGACCTGATCGAACGCGACGGCGTGTTCTACCTGATCGCGACCTGCGACGTTGCTGAGGCGGCCGAGCAGTACGAGCCCGGCCACTTCATCGGGGTGGACCTTGGAATTGCCAACATCGCCACCACATCCACCGGCCACAAAACTGCCGGGCGTGGCCTGAATCGCCACCGTAAGCGGCACCTCGACCTGCGCAGGAAACTCCAGGCCAAGGGCAGCAAGTCCGCGAAGCGGCTGTTGAAGAAGCGTAACCGGCGCGAGCAGCGCCACGCGAAGAACCAGAACCACATCATCGCCAAGACGATCGTGACCGAGGCTGAACGCACCTCGGCCGGAGTCTCTCTGGAAGAACTCAGGGGAATCCGGCAGAGGGTACGGCTCCGCAAGCCCCAACGGGTCGCGCTGCACTCCTGGGCCTTTGCCCAGCTGGCAGATTTCATCGTCTACAAGGCCCGCAGGGCCGGCGTCCCCGTGGTCTTCGTCGATCCCGCCTACACCTCGCAGCAGTGCTGCGAGTGCGGCCACATCGACAAGAAGAACCGGGCAAGCCAGGCCCGCTTCACCTGCCGGAACTGCGGGGTCGTTGCCCACGCAGACCGGAACGCTTCCCACAACATCGCCCGCAAGGGCGAGGCTGTGTGGACTGCGGGGCGTGAGTCACGCGTCCCTGCCACCCCATAAGGGTGTCTGGACGGAGGAGCCCACCCAGCAGCCAGTCGGGCGCTACCTCCAAGCCCGGTCCCTTTAGGGCCGGGTCAAGTTGACTCGTATGTAGATGTGTGCGTGAGTGGATGCCTGGAGGTTGAGGATGATTTTCTGACATCTCGCACGGCGAAGTTTGCGCAGAGCTTCTTCACCGGTACGACCGACTGGAAGACTCCATGGATCAATGACCGCATTTATCCATGGAGGCCCTTTGTTCATGTCCCGCAAGCCAACAGGATCGACACTCTGATCCGGGATCAGCTCGGTGAAGACATGTCCGCTCCATCTCCCTTCCCGGTGCCGGGAGCTGAGGCTGTCCCGTAAACACCAGAGGCAACAGGGTCCGGTCGGCGACGACTTACGGCGTTTCCGGCCCTCCCTCACCGCCAGCCTC
The DNA here is from genome assembly GCF_053607285.1 of Streptomyces sp. NPDC055140. Lineage (NCBI taxonomy): Bacteria > Bacillati > Actinomycetota > Actinomycetes > Kitasatosporales > Streptomycetaceae > Streptomyces > Streptomyces sp. NPDC055140. The sequence goes on from NZ_JBSGTG010000045.1 coordinate 8,997, forward strand.
TGCGACGCCGTCACCGCCGCGCGCGACCGCGCCGAGGCGGCTTCTCGCGAAAGCGGCAAGGGCCTCGATGTTGTCCTGATGGGGCGGAGGCGCCACGATCGGCTCGTCGTTCGCAGCCGGTCTGGTCGACGTGCTGCCCCTGCACCCGCGCCGGTCGTGCTGGGAGCCGGGGCGCCATTGTTCACCGCGAAGCGCCGCGCACGCTGGTCCAGCGGAGCGCGACCTCGACAGCGACGCACCTGACCTACAACGTCCTGTAACGAGTCGTCGCGGAACTTCACATCGAGCAGTCAACGGCGCCCCCGTGGGAGGCCGTTGTTCACTTCTGAGCGGGTTCGGGGAACGTCAGCCGAGGTAGGTCCGCGATCAGCGACCTGCCACCGGACGATCTTGCAGTCCCGTATATGTCACCTGCCGTGGCTTTTGATGTCGTGTCACCGCGGAGGGGATGGAGTGGGGGCCGTGGCGTTCGCGGAGTCGGCCGGCGGCGATGCGTCCGTACCCCCTCCCGCCCTCGGCCCACATGCATGTACCTTGCAGACACTCGAAAGGAACTGACAGGCACATGACGCAAACCACCCCCTCCACCGCCGGTTCTCCCTCACCGGTGTCCCGCCGCCTCGAGGTCCTGCGCCCCGGCCCCTGGCACCGACGGCTCACGGCAATCGTCGGCGTCGGCGCCTTCTTCGACCTCTACGAGGTGTTTCTCGGCGGTGTGCTCGCCGCCGCGCTCGCCGAGCCCTGGCATCTGAGCCAGACCCAGAAGTCGTGGATCATCGCCGCCGGGTTCCTGGGGATGTTCGTCGGCGCCAACGTCATGTCACTCCTGGCCGACCGTTTCGGCCGACGCCGGATGTTTCTGGTCAACCTCGGTATGTACTCCGTGTTCTCCCTGCTGTGCGCCGCCGCACCCGACGTGAACTGGCTGATCGCGGCGCGGTTCCTCGCGGGACTCGGGCTCGGCGCCGAACTCGTGCTCGTCGACACGTACCTCTCCGAACTGCTGCCGACGGCCGTGCGCGGACGGTACATCGCCTGGGCCTACACCGTCGGGTTTCTCGGTGTGCCGCTGGCGGCTTTGCTCGGCGCGCGCCTGGTGGCGGAGCACGAGATCGCCGGGGTCGCCGGCTGGCGCTGGCTGTTGGTGGCCGGCGCGCTCGGCGCCTTCTGCATCCAGTGGATGCGGCGCGCTCTCCCCGAGTCCCCGCGATGGCTGGAGGCCAGGGGACGCCGGGCGGAGGCCGAGGCCGTCGTCGCGCGCATCGAGAAACTCAACGATCCGAGGCCTGCCGGCGCACGCCAAGTGCCCGCGCCACGAAAGGCCGAAGCCGAGGCCCAGGCCCAGGTCGAGACCGAGGCTGTCCCCACCGTGCGGGTTCCCCTGCGCAGGATGTTCCAGCCGCCGTATCGCCGCCGCACCGTCATGTGGTGGATCTTCCAGGTCCTGCAGACCGTCGGCTATTACGGTTTCGGTTCTCTGGCTCCCGTCGTCCTCGCCGCCAAGGGCCACTCGACGACCGCCTCGCTCGGGTACGCGGCGCTCAGTTTCTGCGGCTACCCGCTGGGTTCCGCCCTGTCGATTCCGCTCATCGAGCGGTTCGAGCGCCGCACCCTCATCATCGTCGCCGCCCTCGGCCAGGCCTTCTTCGGCCTGCTGTTCGGGTTCGCCGACGCGGCCTGGCTGATCGTGGGAAGCGGCTTCCTGCTGACGGTCTGCAGCAACGTCTTCTCCAACGCGTTCCACATCTACCAGGCCGAGATCTTCCCCACGAACCTGCGCAGCAGTGCCATCGGCATCGCGTACTCATTGTCGCGACTGGTCTCTGTGATCCTTCCGTTCATCGCGCTGAGCGTGCTCGACGACCTCGGCGCGGCCGCGGTGTTCGCCGGGTCCGCCGCGCTGATGGTGCTGCTGTGCCTCAACGTGGGGCTCCTCGGCCCGAAGACGAAGGGGCTGGCGCTGGACAGCATCTGAACGGTCACGCGCCCTGACGCCTCCGGAGATCCGAGTCACGCAGCGAGCCGGTGGCGGGCGGCCGGGCTGCGACTGTGGCCGCGGTCTGCCCCAGAGTCCTCGGCACCCGCTGCGTCAAGCGTGCCCACCCCCATACAAAGCCAGGGTCACCCTCGCTCTTCCTCCTGGTCAGTGGCGCTCGTTGGACCTTCTGCCGAGGGAATTGAGCGTCCATGGTTGAGAAAGCGCATTGCGCATTGGGGTGGTGGCGGATTGGCTAGCCGAGGTCAGGGCGGCGGGTTACTCCCCGGCATCAAAGAGGGGCGATGTGTCGAGATCCCGCTGTCCCGCCCCCTTTCGGTGCAACACCACCCGTAAGGAACCCGGTTCGGAATCTGGCACAGAGAGAAGCGAATGACATCCATGCTCGACGGCTGCACACCCTGGCCGGAGGAGTTCGTCGACCGTTACTGGGCAGCCGGCCACTGGCGTGGCAACACACTGGACAACCTGCTGCGCGGCTGGGCCCTGCAGTACGGACCGCGGACCGCGCTCGTGCACGGCGGCACCCGCATCACGTACGCGAACCTGAACCGGCGCGTGGACCGCATGGCCGCCGGATTCCGGCTGCGCGGCCTGAGGCCCGGGCAACGGGTCGTCGTCCAGCTGCCGAACGTTCCCGAGTTCGTCATCGCCGTGTTCGCGCTGATGCGCCTCGGCGCGATCCCCGTGTTCTGCCCGGTCTCGCACCGTGCGTCCGAGGTGTCCCGCATCGTGCAAGTCACCCAGGCCGTCGGCTACGTCGGTCCCTCGACGCACCAGGGATTCGACCACACGGCGATGGCCGCGGACGTCGCGGCCGAAGGACCCTTCCTGCGCCGGGTGTTCACCTTTGAGGTGCAGGGTGCCTCGTCCTCGTACGGCGGCCTTACGGTCGACACGTCGGGCTGCCACTACTTTCCGCTGGGCTCCATCGATGCCCCGCCGGAGCGGGCGGTTGCACGGAGCGCCGACCAGGTGGCGTTCTTCCTGCTCTCCGCCGCAGCCACCGCGGCGCCCCAACTCATTCCGCGCACCCACAACGACTACGCCTACCAGGCGCGGGCCGCCGCCGAGCTGGTGTCGCTCACCGAGAACGACGTGTATCTCGCCGCGCTGCCCGCGGAGTTCAACTTCACCTTCGGTTGCCCCGGCATCGTCGGCACCCTCTCCGTAGGCGGCACCGTCGTCCTGGTCGAGAAGTCGGGACCCGCTGAATGCCTTCCGGTCATCGAACGAGAGCGGGTCACCATCACGTCGGTGTTGCCGGCCGTCGCCCGTCTCTGGCTCGACGTACTCGCCACGGAGCAGGCCGACTTGAGCAGTCTGCGACTCGTGCAGATCGGTGGCGCGCCCTTGCGCCGGGCGACCGCAGAACGGATCGCCCCCGAACTGGGGTGTCTCCTGCAGCAAGCCTTCGGCATGGCTGAGGGGCTGCTCACTCTCACCCGGCCCGCCGATCCGGACGAGACCGTGCTCACCACGCAGGGCCGCCCCCTCTCGCCCGACGATGAGATCCGCATCATCGATGTCGACGGCATGGACGTGCCCGAAGGGGAGCCCGGCGAACTCCTCGCACGCGGTCCCTGCACCCCGCGAGGCTACTACCGGGCGCCCGACCACAACGCACACTCCTTCACCGCCGACGGCTACCTCCGCACCGGCGACCTCGCGCGGCGCACTCCGGACGGCAACCTGGTGGTGACCGGTCGCCTTTCGGACGTCCCGCGGCGGGCTGACCACGAAGGTCCATTCAGCCTGTGACGGGCAGGCCGACCTTCGGCCCTCACGATCACCTCCGGCAGGGTCGACGACCGCGCTCTGCTGCGCTCGCAAAGTCATCCAAGGGCGGAACGCCGTGACCCGTACGAGCCGCCATTACGCGGCGTTGGCTGTCCGGGCTGTCGCGATACGCGGCGACGGCCGCCGAGGCGGCGGTGAATGTGGCTCCGCTCATGATCGGCCGCGCCCCGGCTGTTCACGCCTGGTCGGAAGCTCCTAGGGACAGGTGCGGCCACCGTGGCCGTGCCACGCGAAGGAGGCCCGGCATGACGCTCCAGCGGATGGACAGCGTCCTCATCGTCGTCGACGATCTTGATGCCTTGATTGAGTTCTCCGTCGAGCTGGGCATGGAGCTGGAGGGCAAGGGGCCGCTCGAGGGGCGTTGGGCGGAACGGGTCATCGGGCTTGACGACGTCCGACAGGACATCGCCATGCTGCGGACTCCGGACGGTCACGGCCGGGTGGAGCCGGCGAAGTTCCACAGGCCGAAGGCCATCACCGCCGGGCCGGAGGATGCGCCGGCGAACACGCTGGGTATCCGTCGCATCATGTTGGCCGTCGACGACATCGAGGACGTCATCGTCCGCCTGCGGACCCACGGTGCCGCGCTCGTCGGCGAGCTGGCGCAGTACGAGGAGAGCTATCGGCTCTGTTACGTGCGCGGCCCCGAGGGCATCATCGTCGGACCGGCCGAGCGGCTTGGCTGACGGCTGCCGAAGGGACGCGTACGTTGCAGCCTCGCTCAGCGCCCGGTTCCTCAAGGTGGGAACGCAGCTGATGGACGCTCGGCGGAGCCACTCGGCGAAGGCAAGGATGGATTGCCGGCGCATGGGCCGCCGAGAGACGGGCACACGGACGTAGCACGGCAGAGACCCAGCCGCCGCAAGATTCGCTGGTGGCAGGGTTTTGACCGGCTCCCGGCCATGCAGACGGCGGGAAGCAGATGCCGCAGGCCGGACAGAAGGCCGGTGCTTACCGACGAGACTTGATGAGAGGAACACCCATGATTGTCCTCGGAGCCATTTTGCTCGTAATCGGCCTGTTGGTCGGTATCTCGTTGCTGACGACGGTCGGAGGCGTCCTCGTCGTTGTCGGTGCAGTCCTGTGGATCCTCGGCGCCAGTGGGCGCACAGTGGGGGGACGTAGGCACTACTTCTAGGGAAGCGTCGATCGGTGTCCACGTGTACGTCGACACCACGCACCCCCAGGGCAGGCCGGGACCCTGCGGACCCTTGCGTTCCGCAGGGTCCCGGCCTGTGTTTCCCGTGGCGCCTTTGCCTGCTGCCCCTCTCCGCCGATTCGGCGTGCATCAGGGTCCCGCGCCGGGGCGTCGTGTTCCTGCGCGGGTCATCTCGGACGGAATCGTTGACGACGAGGTGTTGACACTGATCGAACCCGTTGCGGTCTCCGTGTCCGTGCCGGGCCGGGGCAACGTCGCAACGTCGGCGAAAGCATCGACGCCTTATCCGCTGTTCGGTGGTGATGGGCCCGATGCTCCTGCCGCGTCTCGACGGAAAGTCCGGGGTCCATCTGCGGGGAGTGCTCCGGCCCTTGATCCGCGAAGTGCGGCCGGTCGGCGGCACGCTGGAACCGTTGCCCCCGCGCCCCGCCGGCTCGGCCACGGTGACTCCGTCGTCGAGGGCTGGGCCGCGCCCCGGCCGCACCTCGCCTGGCCGGCCGTGGCCGGACGGGCGCTCGGTGTCGAGGACGTGAACCTGGGCTACGAGGGCGCGGCCCGCGGCGAACTCGCCTCCGCGCAGCAGCTCGCCTCCTTGGAGCCGACATCCTCACCGTCACGTTCGGGACGAACTGCTGGTCGCGCACACCGCACACACCAGGCCTGCTGCACGAGACGACCCTGGCCTTCCTCGCCGCCGTCCGCACCGGGCATCCGCACACGCCGCTGCTCGTCGTCTCACCGGTCCGCCGCCCGGATGCCGAGGCGCCCCCCAATGCGCTCGGCGCTACCCTCGCCCAGTTGCGCGACGCCGTCGAACGGGCCACGCGCGACACCCTCCGCGACGGCGACGGCCGGCTCGCCCTGCTGCCCGGCATCGGCCTGCTCACCTCGGCGCACCTGGTCGACGGCGTCTACCCAGGCGACGGGGGGCACGCGCTCCTCGCCCGCTCCGTGGCGGAAAACCTCACAGGCAACAAGTTCCTCGACACCATATTTGGTAAGGCTCTTGACTAATCCTGGCCCGAAGCCGAAAGAATCAGTCCGCTCAAGTTGATTTCTGGTGAGTAGTGTTGGCTTCGAGGGGACTCGTTCATGCATGTCACCCGTAGAACCGTGCTGGCCGCGAGCGCGGCCGGCTCCATGGCCGGGGCGTTCGCGTTGCCCGCGCCGGCCGCGGCCGCCACCGGCCGCACGGGACCGGTCGGCCGCCGCACCGTCGACCTCGCCGACGGCTGGCGGTTCGCGCTCGTCAGCCCCGACGGCATCACCGATCCGACGGGAGCCTACGCCGACGCCGAGCAGCCCGGGTTCGACGACGCGGACTGGCGGATGGTCGCCGTTCCGCACGACTGGAGCATCGAGCAGACCCCCACGACGGAGCACAACACGACCGGCGGCACTGGCTATCTGCCCGGCGGACTCGGCTGGTACCGCAAGAAGTTCACCGTCCCCGCCGCCTACGCGGGCAAGCGGATATCTGTCGAGTTCGACGGCGTCTACATGGACGCGAACATCTACGTCAACGGCGAACTCGTCGGCAACCACCCCTACGGCTACACCGGGTTCGCCCACGACATCACCGACTTGCTGCACGCCGACGGCGCCACCAACAACGTCCTCGCGGTCGAGGTCCGCAACCGGCTGCCCAGCAGCCGCTGGTACTCGGGCAGCGGCATCTACCGCAGCGCCCGCCTGGTGATCACCGAACCGGTGCACGTGCAGCGCTGGGGCACCTTCGTGACGACGCCCGGCCTCGCCGCCACCCTCGACAAGGGATACGCGACGGTCGACGTCCGCACGGCCGTCGTCAACGACTCCGGTGAGGCCGCGTCGGCCGTGACCGTCGTCTCCACCGTCCGCGACGCCAGGGGCCGTCGCGTGGCTCGCACCGAATCCGTACTGAAGAACGTCGGGTCCGACCCGGCCACGGCCCACGGCCAAATGACCCTCCGAGAGCCGCAGTTGTGGTCCATCGATACTCCCGGCCACCGCTACACCCTCGTCACCGACCTGCGTGTGGACGGCCGCACCGTCGACACGTACCGCACCCGGTTCGGCGTGCGGCACGCGACCTTCGACCCGGACCACGGCTTCTCGCTCAACGGCACCCACGCCAAACTCAAGGGCGTCGACCTCCACCACGACCTCGGCGCGCTCGGCGCCGCCGTCCAGCCCGACGCCGTGCGCCGCCAGCTGACGATCATGAAGTCCATGGGCGTGAACGCGCTGCGCACGTCCCACAACCCGCCCGCCCCCGAGGTGATCCAGGCCTGCGAGGACCTCGGCATCGTCATGCTCGTGGAGGCCTTCGACTGCTGGCGCACCGGAAAGAACCGCTACGACTACGGCCGGTTCTTCGACGCCCACAGTGACGCCGACATCGCCGAAATGGTGCGGGCCGCCCGCAACTCGCCCGCCGTCCTGATGTGGTCGATCGGCAACGAGATCCCCGACTCGACCCGCACCGAAGGCGTGGACATGGCGCGGCGGCTCGTCGCCGGCATCAAGGGCCTTGACACGACCCGGCCCGTCGTCATCGGCTCCGACAAGTACCGCTCGCTGCCTGCTGCCGGGTCGCCCGCGGACCTGATCCTGGCCGAGCTGGACGGCCTCGGCCTCAACTACAACACCGCCGCGTCCGTGGACGCGCTGCACGCCCGCTACCCGCACCTGTTCCTCTTCGAGTCCGAGTCGTCGTCGGAGACGTCCACCCGTGGCGCGTACCAGGAGCCCGAGCACCTCAACACCGGGGAGAACCACACCCCGGGCCGGCGCGCCACCTCCTCGTACGACAACAACCTCGCCTCCTGGACGATGAGCGGCGAGTACGGCCTGAAGAAGGACCGCGACCGGCGCTTCTTCGCGGGCGAGTTCCTGTGGTCCGGCATCGACTACATCGGCGAACCCACGCCGTACGACGTGTTCCCCGTGAAGGCGTCGTTCTTCGGCGCGGTCGACACGGCCGGGTTCCCCAAGGACATGTACCACCTCTTCCGCAGCCAGTGGACCGATGAGCCGATGGTGCACCTGCTGCCCATGGACTGGACGACGCACAAGCCCGGTCAGGAGGTGGAGGTGTGGGCGTACGCGAACGTCGCCGAGGTCGAACTCATCCTCAACGGCCGTTCCCTGGGCGTGCGTTCCTTCGACGCGAAGAAGACCGACGACGGCCGCGTCTACCTGGAGACCACGGAGGCGACGCATGACGACAGGACGGTCACTTCCGGTCCCTACCCGGGCAGTTACACGTCGCCGAACGGCAGCGCAGGCAAGCTGCATCTGTCGTGGAGGGTTCCCTACGCGGCAGGCGAGTTGAAGGCCGTGGCCCGCGCGGGAGGGAAGGTCGTGGCGACGGATGTGCTGCGCACCGCCGGGATGCCGCACGGCGTGCGCCTGACCGCCGACCGCAGGTCCGTCGCAGCCGACGGGCGTTCGCTGGTCTTCGTCACGGCCGAGGTCGTCGACGCGCGCGGCGTGGTCGTCCCCGACGCCGAGCACCTCCTCGAATTCGCCGTGAAGGGCGGTGGGCTGGCGGGGCTGGACAACGGGCGGCAGGAGAGCGCCGAGCGGTACCAGGCCAGTACGCGCACCGCCTTCCACGGCCTCGCACTCGCCATGGTGCGGGCGGGCGCCGAGCCGGGCGCGCTGACCGTCACGGCCACTGCCGACGGGCTGCGCGCCGGGAAGGTCTCCGTGCGGGTGGCGGGACCGGCGGGCGGGCCCGTCACGCCGGCCGAACCCTTCACGCCCGACCCGGGGCCCGGAATGCCCGCCTACCCGATCGCGGACGCGAGTTACTCCGGCGCGGCGAGCACTCTGCCCGCGGCGATGGTCGACGGGAACCCCGCGACCCAGTGGTCCAACGCCTTCGAGAAGTCGGCGACCGCCCTGCTGCCCGCCTTCGGCGGCGCCCGGCCCACCGACTGGGTGTCGGTGGCATGGGCGCAGGAGCGCGAGATCGGGAGGGTCGAGGTGTCCTTCACCGCCGACGCGAAACATTCCCTGCCTGCCTCGGTCGACGTGTCGGTCTGGGACGGAAAGGGCTATGTCGCCGTGCATGACGCCGACATCGACTGGGCGGCGGCGTCCGGTGAGCCGACCGTCATCACCTTCGACGCGGTACACGGCAGCCGCCTCCGCCTGGACCTGACCAGCCGCAGGCCCGGCGAACCCGCTGGGGCGTTCGGGATCGTCGCGCTCGATGTGGCCGCGTCATGACCGGCCCGAGCGGGGACCGATCCGGCCTGGCTGCCCGACGAGGCGCTGCGCGGCACCGGATCGCGGCGCGTCATGGTCGAGGGCGACGGGCGTTCGTCGACACGTTGCGAGCCGAAGTCGCTTGTATGTAAAGGAAGTTGGACGCGTCGCGACCTGACGGGGACGTCGTGTTCCGGCTCGACGCCGACGCCGGCACGGGCCCCGAGGGTTTCACCCTGACGCGCTCCGCCGGGCGCACCACGACGACGGAGGCGCTTGTCCCGCGGGCCCCACAGGCCTGCGGGACAAGCGCGTTGGTCACCCGCGGCCGTGGCCCACGGGATACGAGTGGCCGACCGCGATCTCGTCGATCCTCAGCTGGTGGTAGAAGGGGACGACGGTCGCCGCCGACCAGGTGCTGTCCACCTCCAGCCTGATGTAGCGGGCCGTGGTGTCCAGGTCGACGTACCGGGTGCTGCGGGCGCTCTCCATGACACCGGTCTTCACCGGATCGCCCCAGTGCTCGCCGTCGTCACTGACGAAGACCTTGTAGTCCTTGATCCGGGCCGAGTCCTCCTTCCTGCCGAACGACTCACGGTTGTACGTGGGAGACCACTCGGTCTGGTTCACGGCCAGGTACCGGGCCTTCTTCACGCCCCCGAGATCCAGCGTGACCGAGACGGGCACCTGCGCGTTCGAGTCCCAGTACCGGGTGAGGTCTCCGTCAGTGAGGTCGGTCGCCGGGTGGCCGTCCTTCGACGACGTGGCGGTGGCCCGCACCGTACCGGACGGGTACAGGCCTTGGCGGTGTCGCTCCGTCTCCACCTTGAAGACCGTGTCGTACGGGTCCCAGGTGGTGATGCCCTTGAGCGTCACGGTGCCGTCCTGCTGGTCGAAGGCGATTCTCTTGCCGCTGCGCAGATCGCTGATCCGCTTCACCTTCGTGCCGTTGTCGCGAATACGGAGAGTGCCGGAGGCGGTTCCCGTCGGCCGCGTCGTGACATGGATGTACTGGCGTGTCGGGTCCTCCTTGCCCACGGTGGTGTAGCCGTACGCCCCGTCGTTCCAGGCACCCGGACGCAGCCCGCCGTACAGATAGCCGCCGCCCTCCACACCGTGCAGCGACTCCCAGATCGGGTCGAGATACTTCGACATGTAGTCGGTGAACGCCTGCTGCTGGGGCGGGAACGTCCCGTCCACCTGGGCCTGGAGGTCCATCAGGGACTTGTACGACGTGCCCGCGTTGGCCACGTAGCGGCGGATGTTGAGCGCCGTGTCGACCGGACGGTCCTGGCCGTCGTACCACCAGGCGCCGCTCGAGGGCACCTTGTAGCAGGACTCCGTCAGGCGCGGCATGGACGTCCAGTACGCCGCCGGCATGTCGTAGTCGGGCGTCATGCCGGTCTTCTGCTCGTTGGACACGGTGTCCATGATCGGCGTGTCTTCGTTGTTGTTGCTCAGGAGCATGTCCGGGCGCTGCTCACGGATCTGCTCGTACAGGTGATGCTGCTCCCAGTACTCGTTGTCGTTGTCGATCCAGAAGCCCTTCAGGTCCGGGTAGTTGTGCATCACCTCGAAGAAGTTGTCGTAGCTGAACTCACCGAAACCGGGGCGCGTCGTCAGATCGACGTCCTTGCCCTTGTACGCGGAGTAGGCGGCGGAGTCGAAGGACTCAGGGCCCATGACGTCGTGCCACTGCGGATCGTCGGTCATGTAGAGGATGACCTTGATGCCCTTGGCCTTGGCCGCCTTGATGAGCTCACCGAGGATGTCGCGCTTCGTCGAGCAGCTGCCGGGGATCTTCGACGGCCAGGGGCGGGCGTAGCCCAGACGGCTGTGAAAGGTGGCCAGGACGATGTACGAGCCGTGGATCTTCTGCGTCTCCTTGACCCAGTAGTCCGGGTTCCAGCCGCTGTCGTTCACGGCCTTCTGCCAGGAGTCGCAGTCGTAGTGCTCGGGCTGTGTGTACATGCCCCAGTGCAGGAAGAGGCCCGCCGTGGAGTTGCGCAGCCAGGTCTGGCGTGGGTTGAACATGCCCGGCACCGGGTCCGCCTGCGTGGTGACGGTCGTGTCGGCGGCCGTGGCCGTGGTCGCGGGGGCGGATGCGGGGGTGAGCAGGAGGGGGCTGAACAGGGCGAGCAGGGCCGCCCACAGGGCCCACAGGCGCCGTGGCCGGCGCGCTGGTCTGCTGGACATGAGGGGTTGTTCCTCCTTCGGGTGCAGCACCGTGACGTTGCCGGGACAAGGGACGTGCTGGGCAAGCGAGTTGGTGGACCTCCTTGGGGTTCAGTCGGGTGGCCGGACGGTCAGCAGGCCGGAGGGCGGTACGTCGAGGCGGACCGCGCCCGGGCCGAGGGTGTGTGGGCCCGAGTGGGTGACCCGGCCGCGTGCGTCGTACGTGGTGAGCGTGGCCCGCACCGGGCCGTGCGGGACGACGCAGACCAGGCCGTCCGCGGCGGTGGCGTTCACCAGATCGGCCCGGGGATGGCGCAACAGGTCGAGCGGTACGGGGCGTTCGGCGTGCGCGACGACCACCTGGGCGTCGCCGGCGTGGGCCCGCACAAGGGGGTACAGCTCGTCCGGGCGGCCCGGCTCCACCTCGCCGTCGAGCAGGACGGGGCGCAGCCGGTGCCACTGGCGCAGCCAGAACGTCACGACCTCACGATGCTCCGGGCTCAACGCGCCGAGAGAGCAGGACAGTTGGGGCACGGCATGCAACACCGACTGAATCTGTCGGGCCGCTGCCTCGGCTGCTGCGTCCGGGTCCCACATCAGCATGTCCGAATGGACGGCGCCGCCGGTCGCGCAGAGCGCCGCGTCGATCGTGCGGATCCGGTTCGCGGTGGCGTCGGCCGGGCAGTCGGTGGCGCGCAGCAGATTCCCGTACGCGCTCATGCCGGGGCCGAGATAGGGCTGGCGCAGTTCGACCAGCGGGCCGCGCGGGCACAGCGCGCCGAGGGTGGCGCGGAGGTCCCCGAGCAGCAAGGCCATCGCGGGTCCGACGGGGTCGCCACCGTCGTCCGTGTACACGGTGGCGTCGTCGAGGAAGTCCAGCTTCAGGCCGTCGAGCCCGTGGTCGGCGACGAGCCGGGTGCACACCTCCAGGACGTGCGCGCGCACCCGGGGCTCCCTGGGGTCGAGGACGTGTGCGCCCGGCGCGGTCGGGCTGGGGACGCGGGCGTACGGGGAGAGCCGCTGCCACTCGGGGGAGTCCGGGCCCAGGAGCAGCGGGGCGATCCACACCATGTACGCCATGCCGAGGCCCTGAACGTCGCGCACATGCCCGGCGAGATCGGGGAACTTGGCCGTGTCGACCTGCCAGTCGCCGGCCCAGGCGTAGCCGCGTTCCCGGCCGCCGCGCTGCCAGCCGTCGTCGAGGATCAGCAGTCCGCAGCCGAGTGCGGCGGCGAGCTCGGCCTCCTGTGCCACGCCGTCAGCCGTGACCTCCTGCCCGAAGGCGTACCAAGTGGAGTAGGCGGGGGTGCGGCCCGCCTCCGGCAGCGCCAGCGGCGGCAGCTGCGCTGCGTCGACGAGCCGCCGGCGCAGCAGGTGCAGCGCCACCGCGGGGGAGGGACTGCGGCCCGCGAACAGCACGGTGAACGGCACCCGTTCGGCGGTGAGTTCAAGATGCACCGCGAACAGCTTGCGCTGCTCCGAGACGCCGAAGACCAGGTGCGTCTCGGCCGTCGCGTCCTCTGCGGCGAAGGCGAGCAGCGTCTGCCCCGACGTCTCGTACAGGCAGCCGATCGCGCAGCCGTGCACCAGGCCGGCGTTCAGCCGCCCGGCCCAGTCGGGCGGCAGGGACCGCTGCCAGCCGGCGTCCGGGTGCCAGTAGCCGACGGCGTCCTGCAGGGGCGTCGCCAAGCGGATCTCCACGGCGGCGCCCTCGGGGGCTGACACGTCCAATGCCCGTACACCGTCCGGGAGTTCGCGCATAACGGGCCCTATGGGGGCCCCGTCGACGAGTACGGCGACGCTGACCCGGTCGATGAGCACGGTGCTGGGCGCGGGCGGGCGTTCTGCCGTGGTGACCGCGATCGACGTCACGTGTGTCCTCCGGGAAGACGACTAGAGAGACGGGTGGCCGATTCGTGAGCGTTCCCGTGAGCGCTCACGGAGTACCCTGGAGCCGGGGCATGTCCCCGTCAAGACCGGTGCGAGGGATTCCTGAATTCAGCCTTGATCACCTCAACTGTCCAGCGACAGCGAGCCGTTGACAGCAGGGAACGAGCTGCTCATCATGTCCGTGAGCGCTCACGTGAAGCGTCCGGCAGCGACGGCGGACGACACTTGGGCAGGCAGAGAGAGGACCCCTCCCAGAGATGCCCACCCCCCGCACGTCCCGGCGCGGGCGTCACGGCGTCACCATCGACGACGTGGCCCGCTCCGCGGGTGTCTCCCGGCAGACCGTCTCCCGCGCCATCAACGACAAGCCGGAGATCGACCCGGACACCCGGGCACGGATCCTGGAGGTCGCCCAGACGCTCGGCTACCGGCCCAACCGGCATGCGCGCGGCATGGCAGGCCCGGCGACGACCACGCTCGGCCTGGTCGTCGCCGATGTGCTCAACCCGTTCTTCCCCGAGGTCGTAGCCGGGGTGATGGAGGCCGCCGACGAGCGCGGTTGGCAGGTCGCCGTGTACAGCACCGGGTCGGCCCTCGAACGCGAGCAGAGGGTGGCGGCCACTGTCGCCGACCATGTCGACGCGTGCGTCGGCTACTTCTTCGCCGAGAGCGCCATCGAACGGGTGCGGAGCACCGGTATCCCCCTGGTGCTCCTGGACCACGACACCGGACCGCCTGCCGCCGGCGGCGTCCGTATCGACTTCGAGTCCGGGATGCGGCAGGCCCTCGGGCACCTCATCGCGGCAGGCCACCGGCGCGTGGTCATGCTCGATGACAAGGCCCGCGGAGACGGGGCGGACCCACACTCCCGGCGTGCCTTGTTCCTCGCCCTGGCCGCCGAGCACGGCCTCGACGCCTACGGCACTCCGGTCGTGTCCGTGGCCAACTCTGTTCAGGGCGGCGCCGACGGCATGGACCGCGTACTCGCCGAACACCCCGGCACCACCGCGGTGCTCGGCTACAACGACCTGATCGCGGTCGGCGCCATGCGCCGCGCGCTGCGCCGAGGCCTGGACGTACCGGGCGACTGTGCCTTCGTCGGGTGCGACGGTCTGATGCTCGGCGAGCTGATGGACCCGCCGCTCACCACGCTGCACGTCGACAAACGCCAGGTGGGCCGGGCCGCCGTCGAGCAGGCCGCGGCACTCGTACAGGGCCGCGGCCCGCTCGCCGAGCGGGTGATCATGCCGCGCCTGGTGGTACGCGAGTCGGCCTGAGAGGCGGCCGTCGATCGCGGTGATGTCATGGACGCGGGGACCGACGTGCCTCACCTCTGGCCGGATTCCCGAGCGCGACGATCCGCGTCCTGGGCGGCCTACAAGTCTCCATGCTCAGTGCCTAGGGATCGTTTTCGCGTCGGCACGCGGGGGCGTAGGTTCTGAGTGATCGATCGATTGGTACGAGTGGGCCGACATCGCACGGTCGGTCGGGAGGGCATGTCCATGCTCGGTGATGTCAACGAGGTCAAGGCGCCGCGGGTGATCGGTGAGCGGAGCGACGAGCCTACGGGTGTGGAGTTGAGGCTCGCCGAGTCCGCCCAGGCCCTCGTCCTTCGCGACGGTGCCGAGGCCCGATTCGAATGCGGCCGATTCGCCGAACGGGACGAGGCGGCTGCCGCATGAAACGGACCGCACCCAAGGAAGCACCCTGGATGGTCCTGATCGGCCCGGCCGGCACTGGAAAGACCACCCTTGGCCGGGAGATCGCGGGAAGGGCGCAGAGACGGTTCGTCGATCTGGACGCCGCTGCCGGTGAGTACTACGCGCAGGTGGGATGGAGCATCGCCAGACTCCGCGAGCGCATCGCGGCAGTCGGCCGCCTCGCGGCGGAGACCGAGTGGGAAGTCGCTCGAGCGCACGCTGTGGCGCGTGTGGTGGCCGACCATCCGGACGCTGTGATCGCACTGGGGGCAGGCCACACCAGCTACACCGACCTCGCGCACCTGGCCGAGGTGCGCACCGTGTTGAGCCGCTGCCGCCACGTGGTCCGAGTTCTGCCCTCACCCGACCGCGAGATCTCGCTGCCCCTCCTACGGCAACGCTGCACAGCTACCAAGGGGCAGTCCTGGATCATCGACGGACACGATTTCCTGGAGCAGTGGCTTGACGACCCCGGCGCACGACAGATGGCGACACGGACGATCTACACGAACAACGAGACTCCCGCTCAGACCGCAGCGCGGCTGATCCGGTACGGCTGAGCAGACCACACTCAGAAGATCTGCCGCTCCCCGCTCGACCGGTCCGCCCGGCTGTCTGTGCCTCAGCTTGTTGAACCCCCTTCCCGGTAGCGCAGCAGGACCCCGCCGCAGGCCGTGAGTGCACTGCTCACGGGCGCGTTCCCACCTCTGCGTGACCCGTGCGATCCAGATGCCAGCGGTGTTCCACCTCGAAGCGGCGTGGCCCGGTGCGGCGTTCGACGATCACGTCGACGGTGGCACGCTCTGTGTTGGTGCACGTGGCGGTCGCTCCGTCGGGGTCGGTGTAGGAGAGCGACACACAGTCGGCCGGGTCCTGGGTCACATCGATCCGTACCCTGCGCCGGGCGGTGCCGCCTGCGACCGACCAGTCGGGCAGCCCGATCCGTGCGCGCAGCAGTGGTGCGGTCAGCAACGGGTCGCGCGGCCAGTCGGTGCCACCGATCCGCAGCTGAAGCATGGGCAGCGGCGGCAGCCACCGCATCGTGGGACGGCGGGCGACGGCGGCCACCACTTCCAGTACGTCCCCGCCGCCGAGGCCCGCATGGAGCCAAGCCCATCGCTGGGCATTGCCGTGCCCGGCGATCCGGGCGACGCCTCCCATGGCGTCGGAGAGAGTGAACCGCCTTTTCCCGACGACGAGTTCCCCCTCGAAGACGGCGTCGGGGGCAGGCAGGATCTGGGCGGCGGGCAGGAGTTCACGCTGCCAGGACCAGCGCGGAAAGGTGTAGAGGGGCTCTCCGCCGCCGGTGACCGTCAGGCGCCAGGTGATCGTGCCCGCCGTGCCTTCCAGCAGTTGGGGCGTTGCCCGCACCCCAGGCATCTCGAAGTACGCCTCGCCCTGGGGTGGCGGGGAGTCCGGGACCCCGAACCGCTCGGTGACCGGTGGTCCGTCGGGTGGGAAGACGGATATCCAGCCGTGTGCCCGGGCCGGGCCGCCGTGCTTGGGCGCCACCACTTCGTGGTGGATCCACACGCCGGTCCCGGTACGGGGATCGGTCAACGTCGCGTACCAGACTTCGAGCCGCCCTGGACGGCCGGTCATCCGCGGCGGGTAGAGCGAGTTCACAAGGGATTCCTTTCACCGGGGCGCGGGGGCCCCGTACCGTGCGCGCACGCCTGCCTCGGCGGTGCTTTCCACGATGCCGGGGCAGGCCCGTTCGGCCAGCGCCGCGATCGTCAGTGAGGGGTTGACACAGAGCGAGGTCGGTACGGCCGAGCCGTCGGTGACGAACAGGCCGGGATGGCCTCGCAGTTCGCCGCGTTCGTCGAGCGCCGAGGTGGCGGGGTCGTCCCCCATCCGGCAGGAGGCGAGAGGGTGGGCGCTCACGGACCCGGCGGCGTTCTCGCTCCAGGGCCGCACCCGCGCAAGACCGTCGCGCTCCAGCACCGCACGGGCCTCGGCATCCGCGGCGGCCCAGCCGCGCAGGGTGTTCGCCGTCGGCCGGTACGAGAGCGTGGACAGGCAGAGCGATGTGGCCACGCGCGTCGAGCTTCCGGTGGGCGGCGGCGGGCCGAAGACGCCCTCGTTGTCGTCCTCCGTCATGGCGAGTACGGAGAGCCACGACGGCCAGCGTGCTCGCATCTCCTTCTTACGGACGCCGAACCAGCTCGTCGCCGGGGTGTCGGTGGCCTGGGCCAGCAGGTCGGTGATGCCGGGGAAGTAGATCTGCTGAAGGGAGAAGCGGGTGAACTCCGCCGTTGCCGGGTCGAGCCGGTCGTACGACATGGAGCCGATGGGCTTCCCGATGGGGAAGCCCTGGTACGGGATACCCGGTGCGCGCTCGAGACCGAGCAGGTCGCGCACCTTGCCTTCGTCGACGTCGGCGATGGACACGCGGTCGCCGTTGCCCGAGAAGTAGCGACCGACGGCTTGGGGGACACCGCCGAGCAGGGGAGCCGAGCGCTGCAGCAGCACGGGGGTGGCCAGAGCGCCCGCGGCCAGCACCACGGTCTTGGCCTCGATCGCCCCAACGCCGACCGGCAGCCGGTAGTCGTCGGCGTCGAGCTGCGTGTACGAGACGCGGTAGCGGTAACCGGGTGTGGTGGCAGGCGCGATCGTCTGTGCCTCGTGGAGTGGGCGGATCTCGGCGCCGTGCGCGGTCGCGGCGGGGAGGTAGTTCAGCAGCATGGAGCGCTTGGCGTCGAAGTGGCAGCCGTTCAGCATCCAGTTGCAGTTGGTGCAGCGGGCCAGGTCGACGGCGACGGGTACAGGGTTGCAGGTGCGGCCCGCACGGGCGCACGCTGCGGCGAACAGCCCTCCGGGGTAGGGGACTTGGTCCCAGCTCGGCCGGGCGACGGGCAGAGCCTCCTCGACCCGGTCGTACCAGGGGTCGAGGGCGGCGCGCGTCAGGGTCGAAGGCCACAGGCGGTGGCCCAGACTGCCGCGGCGGTCGAAGACGAAGCCCGGAGCCCGCAGCGAAGCGGCGAAGTAGACCACGCTGGACCCGCCGACGCAGTTCCCGGCGACGACGGTGATGCCGTCGCCCTGCACGAGGTCGACGATCCGGGTGTAACTGCCCAGGCGCAGGTCATGGGTGAAGTCGGGGGCGGTGAGGTGCGGTCCGCGTTCCAGGATCACCACCTTGGCGCCACCAGCGGCCAGATGGTAGGCGGGGATGGCGCCGCCGAAGCCGCTGCCGATGACCAGCACGTCGGTGCGTTCGGTGACGCTCATGCGGGGTGCCCTCCGGGGGTGGTGAGCGGGTGCTCGGAGGCGAGCCTTCTGCCGTACGAGTAGTCGGGGAAGCGCCACAGTCCGTCGGCGTCGGGCGCCGGGAAGCCGATCCAGGCCAGGCCCGGGTGGCGTTGCCGGATGGCCACGGCGGTGTGCAGATGGGCCGCGGTGTCGAAGGCCGCGGCGGCGAAGAGTGCGAGCAGCACATACAGCTGCCGGTCCGGGGCGCCGGGTGTGAGCAGCTCTCCGGCGAGCGCGGTGCGGTCGGTGAACCGCAGGGCGACGAAAGGAGGTTGAGTGGGCAGCAGGACCCGGCCGTGGGTGGCCGCATAGGCGAGGGCGCGGGTGTTGACGAGCAGTGCAAGCTCGGGCAGCAGTACGCCGATGCCGAGATCGGGAAGGTTGAGCAGCTCGACGGCTCCCGCCTGCACGGCGCCGGGACCGGGGGCCGCCCCGGCGATCGCCACGTCACCGCCGTACCGCTTCTCGCCCGGGACCATGGTGTCCGCAAACGCCTCCAGCGTGGCGGTCGTCGGGTCGGGCAGCGCGAGGGAAGCGGGCTGCATCCCGGCCCGAGCCACCGGGACCGACTCGGGCACAGTACGCGCCGCAGGCGCGGCCTCGGCAGTCAGTTCCCCTGCCCTCAGGGCGGCGACCGCGGCGGTCAGGCCGACGAGCAGCCGGCGCCGAGTGGGACGTGCGGGTGGTTCGCTCAACACAGCCCGCTCACCGGCAGTTGCACCATCACACCCGCGGCGTCGCGCACGAGCGCGTCGGCAAGCCGGGCGTCATACGGCCGGATCGCCTTCGCGGCCTCCTCGGCCCGCGCGGGCCGACCGGCGACGGTGATGTTGCGTATCCTCGCCGCGGCGCTGCCCTCCGCCTTGTCGAACCAGTAACTGCCGTCCCAGCCGACCAGTTCGGTTCCGCCGGCCGTGGCCTGCACGCTCCAATGGTCCAACTGCCAGTAACGGCAGGCCGGTACGGCGATCGCGAAGCGTGCAGGCTCGGCCAGCAGAAAGCGCGCCGCGCCGCCGTTGGTCACAGTGATGTCCCGCTTGGCGTACTCCACGCACAGCGGGTCGGCGCCGAACAGAGAGAGCGGCGGCGTCTCGCCTTCGCCGTAGCGGTGGAAGGTGCACGCTGACGCATACGAGGGGTCGGCGTAACCGCCGACGCCTGTTTCTGCAGCCGAGGCAGAAGCGGCGGGGAGCAGCGTGGCGGCTGCCGCCACCACTGCGCCGAAGACGGTGAGGCGGACGCTTGTCGACAGGGCGCCGAGGGCGTTCGTCGTGTGGCGAAGTACGGGCACAGCAGGACCTTCTTCACGTCCCAGCCCTGATGGGCGGCGGTTACCGGTGGTCACATGCAGTCAGCATCTTGATCGCAGCGCGCCGTCGGCACAAGACATGGGACGGAGGTGATCCCGGTCGCTGGAGAGGCATGAGTGCCAGACCGGACCCGCTTCGGCCCCGTCCCAGTGAGGATCACCGTGAAGATCACCGTGAAGATCGCCGTCGAGGTAAGCAAGAATGCCGACATCACGGCGCTCCGGAACCCCAGCGACAACTCGTGATCCACGGTGCTTCAGCCGGGGCCAGGGCGAGGGCGTCCAGCGCGCAGGTTCGTTCACGTTCCACTCCGGAGAGCTCGGGCGCGTAGGCGTAGTCGCTGTGCACCGCCGAGACGCCCGTGGTGAGCGGCACGCGGTGGGCGCGTCCGTCACAGGGCGCGGAGAGCGGTGAGGAGGCGTGCAGGACGCGTTCCTCGCCGCCGTCGTCCACGCCCGGCAGGCCGACGACCGGGGTCGGACCGAGGTCCGTGATCTCCTCCTCGCGCAACTCCTACGGCTGCGCCGACGCGTCCGTCATCGCACTTCCCTCCCCCCGTACGCCGCCGAATGCGGCGGCGATGTCGGTCGAAGACCACGCCGTGGCTGCCAGGCGGGAGGCTCCGCGTGCCAACCCGTAGGGTGCCCGGTATGGATCGAGCCGGGCTCTGTCGGGCAGTTGACGAAGCATTCGCCGTGACCGGGGCGGACACCCCGCCCTGGCCCGATCCGCATCCCGAGGGCGACGTGCGCGACGAGGAGTACTCGCGGTGCGTGGAGCCCGACAAGTACCGGATCCTTGCCGCTCGCGCAGAGGCCTGGACGCGGGCACTGTCCGGGCTCGGTCTCGCCGAGGCGGAGACGATCGCCGATCCGGCGGCGATCTGGCGGCGGGCACCTGATGTCCCCGTCAGCGGTGCTGTCCGGCTGCGCCCGGTGCGCGCGCATGCCGTGCCTCTGGTCTTCGGGTACTCCGCCATCGACGAGGTCCCCCGGACGGTTCTCGTGCTCGGCGCGGGGGAGCCCGCCGCGCCGCTGCAGGTACTACCGGACTGCGGCTGCGATGCCTGTGACGACGGTTCCGCCGGCTTGCTGGAGGTGGCCGACGACATCGTGCTCGCCGTGGTCACCGGGACGTTCGCGCACGTCGACGACGGACGGGGCGGGGAGATCGTCGCCACGGGGGACAGTTGGTCGGCGCGCAACTGGGGAACATCAGGCACAGCCGCTCCGCCGGTCGAGAAGGTGCTCGAAGAGGCGTGGGCAGGACGGTCGCCGTATCGCGTCGTGAGCGGGCCGGCCTGGGCCTGACCGGGACCGTAGCCCTCTCAAGACTTCCTCAAGACGGGTGAGCGCGGGGGATGGGGCTGGTGCTCTCCGGGATTGACGTGCCCGCAGTGGGGGCCGGGGCGGACTCTCGGCGTCGCGAGCGGCGGCGGGGTGTACAAGACGCCCCCACGTGTCCTGCACGCCCGGCATCGATCAACTCACGGCCTCGCCGCGCCCTTGGACGAGCAGAGGGCCCAGCATCAGCCGGCATCCCGCCGAGCCACACCGTCAAGGCATTCCTAGGGCATCACGGCGGTCACCGCCCACCTCGAAGTCAACGTGTTCCGCGCCGCGGACTGGGAGAAGCCCGTTGCCCGTCATGACCGGCTACGCCGCATGGCGACAGCTGCGAAAGCGCGGGGGAGCAGGGTGGGCGGGGACCGCCGAGCGGCCTACTCGCATTTCGCAAGTACGCGGTCTCCCGCTCCCCAGCTGTAGAAGCTCATCGGCATCGCAGCTGACGAGGCGGCGGTGCTCCTCCCGGCCGAGTCGTGTTACCTCACGGACGCCACACCTCGGACCGGCTGAGCCACCCGAACTTCCCGGATTGCTGCCCCGATGGGTGCACTTACCGGCGTGGCCTGGCATTCTGCACGGATCCGCCGGACCTTCGAGTGAGGGGACCGGCACATGGCAGCGGACAGAGGGAGACAGTCTCGTGGAACCAACGCCTGCCCGGGAGCGCCGAGAGGTGCTCCCAGAGGGACTTGCCGAGGCGGTACACGACACGGCCGAGGAGATAGCGGCGCTGCTTCGCGGACGGAGGGACACGGGCATTCCGGTCCCCGGATCCACCTGGACCCTCGGCGAGGCCGCAGCCCACCTGGCGCAGGCCAATGAATTGATGGCCGATATCACGGCCGGCCATGAGCGCCCGTACGGGGACGGCACGCCGCAGAGTCTGGCGGCGGCCAATGAGCGTTCCCTCGCCGGGTTCGACGAGCGTGGGGCGGATCCGCTCGCCGAGATGATCGTGGCGCAGGCCGATGCCTTCCTCGGAGCGGCGGACCAGCGCCCGTTGGACGAGACCGTGATCACCCCTCTGGGCTCGATGAATGTGGCCACCCTCGGCTCGTATCTGCTCACGCACATGCTCGGCCACGGCTACGATCTCGCCCGCGCGGTCGGCCGTCCGCACATGGTCGACCGAGCCCGGGTCGAGCTGTCGATGCCCTTCATGTTCACGGCCATGCCGCGGGTCGTCTCCGCCACAGCCGCCGGGCTGACCGCCCGCTTCGACATCCGACTGCGTGGCGGCTCGCGGTTCGGGGTGATCGTCACCGACGGTGCGGTGGCTGTCGAGCGCGGGCCGGTGAGCCGCCCGGACTGCACGATCCTCATCGAACCGGTCACGTTCCTGCTGATCGCGCTCGGCCGCTGCGATCCCTGGGGTGCCATCGCCCGCGGCCGTGTGCTCACCTGGGGCCGTAAGCCCTGGCTCGCCCCACGCTTCCCGACCTTGTTCACGGCGCCCTGACGTGTGAGTCCATCCGGTGGCGGCTGCGGACCCGGCGGGTGATCTCCAGGCCGGTGACGACGGTGGGCAGGCCGGAGGCGAAGACGGCGCGGGCGGCTGTGATGTCGCTGACGATGTTGTGCTCGGGTCCGCCGTCCGCCGCGAAGTGTCCGCCCATCAGGTACAGGGTGCACCGCGGGCGTGAAGCCGGGGTTGTGGGCGAGGGTCCGGGCGATGTTGGTGAGCGGGGCGATGGCGATGACGTCGAGCTCGCCGGGGCGGGCGCGGAGGGCTCCGGCGAGGAAACGGTCGGCGGCGACATCGTCGCTTACCGGCTCGGACTCCAGGTCGGTGAAAGCGCGGCCCTCGTGTCCGGCCCACCAGAACTCCTTGCCGGACAGGGTCTGTTCGGCGCCCGGCACCACGGTCAGGTCGTGCCCGGCGAGCGCGGCGAGTGTCGGCTGCCTGTCCGGGCGTCAGTTCCACCGCGCGCTGCACGGAGACGCCCATCAGATGTACGTCGTCCGGGTCGAACTCGCCCGGATCCACCAGTTCTTCCACCTCGGCGACAGTGATCCGGCCGGCCGTGGTCGCCAGCGGATTGAGGTTGCGGGGGGCTTGGTTGAAGACCAGGTTGCCCTACCAGTCGCCCTTCATCCAGGCGGCGCTTTGACCGGAGCTTGTCGGTGACATCAGCTGTCTGTCGACCATCGAGGTCTGGTCGGTGGCCGACTGCCCGCGTACTCAGTTCACAACGCCGACATCTCGACCCCGTCCTCGACTTCCCGGCAGCCGAACTCGCCTGGTGGCTCCTGGCAATCGACACTGAGCCCCTTCCGAATTGGCTGACAGGCGGGTGGCAGGTGCCATGTGGGGAAAGAGTCGAGCCTGTCCGCCTAGAGTCTCGCGTGGGCGTCTGTCCAGGGCAGATAGCTGGTGACACCATCGGTCGGATGGTTGATGATGGAAAGCGTCCCTCGATCTTGCGTCGTCGCGAGTTCCTGCTGTTATGGGGTGGCCAGACGGTCAGCGAGATGGGGTCGCAGATAACCGTTCTCGCACTGCCGTTGGTCGCCGTCGTGTTGTTGGATGCCTCCGCGTTCCAGGTCGGTCTGTTGGCTGCGGCGGAGACGAGTGCGTATCTCCTGGTGGCGCTGCCGGCCGGGGCCCTAGTGGACCGGGTCGCCAAGCGGCGGCTGATGATCTGGTGCGACCTCGCGCTGTTCGTGGTGATCGGCTCGGTGCCGTTTGCCCACGCCGTCGGGGCACTGACGCTCGCCCAGCTCTACCTCGTCGCGTTGGTCTCCAGCGTCTTGTCCGCGTTCTTCTCAGTGGCCTACCAGGCCTATCTGCCGGTGCTCCTCGATCGCGACCAGCTCATGGACGGCAATGGCAAGCTCGCCGCCTCTCGATCGGTCGCGCAGATCGCCGGGCCCAGTACGGGCGCGGGGCTGGTGACGCTGGTCGGCGCCCCGGGTGCAATGGCCGCCGACGCGCTCTCCTTCGCGTTGTCGGCGTGCTCGCTGATGGCGATCCGTACCCGCGAGCCCCGCCGGCCCCAGGCCGAAACCGGCCGCCGGCCCACGATGCGTCGGCAGATCCGTGAGGGCCTCGACTACGTTGTCCGCGATCCCATTCTGCGCAACTCGGTGGCGTTCAACGGCACCGCGAACTTCTTCGTCATCATGGTGGAGACTCTCGGCCCGGTGTTCCTGATCCGCACGCTGCACCTGCGTCCAGACCTGGTCGGACTGCTGCTGGCACTGGGAGCCGTCGGCGGGGTAGCCGGCGGCGTGGCGGCACGGTACCTTGCGCGGAAGTTCGGCTCGGCGCGGATCAGTTGGATCGCGATGACCGCGCTTTCGCTGCCCGGCCTGCTCATTCCGCTGGCGGGGTCCGGCTGGTGGGTCCTGCTGTTCGGCATCGGCTGGATTTCATGGACCTTCTCCTCAACCGTCGCGAGCATCTCGCTGACCAGCTACCGCCAGGCTGCCTGCCCCCCGGACATGCTCGGCCGGGTCAGCGCCGCCGCTCGATGGATCACCTGGGGCACGCTGCCGCTCGGCGGTCTGGCCGGCGGCGCGCTCGCCACCGCCCTCGGTGTCCGCACCACGTTGTGGATCGCTGTCGTCGGCGGCTGCTGCGCGGGATTGTGGCTGCTCTTCTCGCCGTTGCGCGGCCTGCGCGACATCCCTCTCGGAAACCCTGAGCCCGAACCCGTCGGTGGAAAGCCGTAACACCGCCGCGACCGGAGTTGTGCGACATCGTTGTCTATGTCGTCTTGCCGCAACCACTTCGACAACGTGACGGGATGGATGCCGAGCTCGACCGCGGTCTGCTCGGCCTGCTTGCCGGCGCGGACCAGCGCGACGGCACGCGCCCGGAACTCCGGCGGATAGGGACGAGGCAAGACTGACAGCCTTTCCTGAAGGGCTGTCAGTTAGCCACCAGAGCTGGAACCCAGGAGTGGGGCAGGCCAAGATGTCACCCGATCGTGCATCAGACCCGTTCGGACAGGTGGCCCTGACCGTGAGACCAACCAGCCGGAGACAGCGTGAGACATCGGACGGGTGTGTTCCCGGTCCGTCACGCAGGTGCGTGACGGACCCGTCTTCGTGCGCCGCCTCGTGCGAGGTTGTGTGGTCGCCGTTCGTCAACGCGGTCACCTGAGCGGCACTTGGAGAGGATCTCCTGTTGGAGGTAGAGCGGCATCGAGTCCTCCCACTGGCTGTCGGTGAGCAATTTCTTGTCGGACCCGTCCGCCTTCATGCTGAAGATCTGGCCGTAGGGCTGGAACGTGTTGTCGTACAACGCGGCTTCCTCGCGGAAGCCAAACATGCCGCTGTTGTAGAGGATGCGCCCGTCGTGGTTCCAGACGGCGTGGCCTTCGTTCGCGCCGCTGCTGGTCAGGACGCTCAGGTGGGTGCCGTCGGGGCGGATGGTGCACACGTCGAAGTTGGTCGCGCTCGTCTTGCGGGTGAAGAGGATGAGCTCGCCGTCCGGGGACCAGTCCGGCAGGTTGTCGGACTCGGTGGTGAGGACGGTCGTCGTCCTGGTCGTGAGATCGAGGATGCGTAGGCCGTTTTCCTGGCCCCACACTCGGTACACGATGCGGCTGCCGTCGGCGGAGTAGCTCGGAAAGCCGGCGTTCGTCGTGTTGTCCGTGAGGGCTTCGAGTGCGGAGCCGTCGCTGCGCACCCGCATCACCGCGGCCGTAGTCACCGCGCGCGAGCAACACAGTGAATCTCTTCCGAGTCGACCCAGGATCAGGGCACCTGACGGACACCGGTGCCTCCGTACCCGTTCCCTCTCCCGACAGCATCACTTTCCGCGGCTGCCCGCATCGGACCTGGACGCCGCGCTGACGGCTCAGGCCCTACCGGACCGGGGCTCGCAGTGCGAACCCCGTACGACGTAGGACCGTGATCGGGTGGCGGGTTCGCCTGGCGGTATGCCTCGAAGGCCGCCTCATCACGGGGCTCCAGGCTGTCCACAACCCCGAGAAGCTGTCATGCATCGACCGGGAGACCGCAGTGGGCCGCTGAGCCCGAACCGATCCGCCCCGGGCGACCTGGATACGACGCGGCGGGGCGGAGGCGAACTCAGGTGCACCCCTGCCCGACTCGGGCAGGGGTGCACTGGGCCATGCGAAACCGGGGACGGCTCGAGTCGAGGGGGTGCCGGACCTGCCTCCAGGCGAACGGAGGCGCCGAAACTGGCAGCCACGCCCGGCTCGGTTCATGGCGTTGTGTCAGCTCTCCTGTGAACGCCCCGTCGTCCGCGGTGTGCCGGTGGGCTCGGCGCCGGCCTTGTCGACCACCGCGTGTTCGATCACGGCATTGCTCGACAGCAGCGTCCCGCTCCTGCCGTAGGAGGTGTCTTTGGTGAGGTAGCTGCGGGAGCCGAGGAACGTGAGGTCCTGCTGGTCGAAGACCCACTCCGTTCGGGTGCCGTACGTGGTGTCTTCGCGAGCGATGCCCACGCCGTGGCGCCCGATGGCGTCGCGGGCCTTGGGAGCTTCGGTGACGCCGGGGATGGCGGCGGCCGCGCGGTAGAGGGCGGCCGCCGTGTCGGGCGGCATCACCTCGCCGACGAGGTCACCGATCCGGTCGAAGACCGCCTGGTCGCGCTCCTGCTCGTCCACCTTGGGCGTCTTGGCATACAGGTAGGTCAGGAGCTTGTCAGGGTCGGTGGGCAGGGCGGTGAGCCAGCGGTAGGTGGGCCGGTTGATGCCGGCGGGTGTGCCGTCGGTGTCGCCGAGTTCGGCGTTGATGGGGAGGGTCTCGCCGTCGGCCTTGGCGAGGCCGAGTGTGTGCAGCGGCTCCTGCTTCTGCGACCACCAGGTCTCACGGTCCTTCAGCGGGCCGACGACGGCCTTGCCGCTGGTGATATCTGCCTCCCTGGACTTGGCCCTGGTATACGTGAACTGGTCGTCCCTGACCGGTAGTGCGTCGCCCTTGAGGGCGGCTGCGGAGATCTGGTTCAGCAGCGCCGCGGCGGGCCGCACCGTGTCGGTGGCCTGGGTGGCGGGCTTGCCGTCGGGGGCGGTGAGGGCGATGCCCGCGGCGAGGATCCCGCTCAGGGCGACCGCAGTGACCGGCAGCAGGACGGCGGGACGCAGCAGCCGTCGGGCGGGGCGGGATGCCTGGTGGTCTTCGGAGGTCTGGTCGCGGTCGATGCGTTGCATCAGCAGTTCCTTGTGGTGAAGGTGCTGCTCGTGCGGGAGGTCCCGACAACCGGGGGCCGGCAGCAGCCGGGCGATCTCGTCGGCGTCGGTGCGACGGGCCGGGGTCGAAGGGATGTCGTTGTCGTTCATGCCGTTTCCTCCCGCACGGGCAGGGCCGCGAGTGCGGCTTCACGAGTCATCTCTCCGCGAACCGTGCCGGGTTCCGCCGGTGATGGCGTTCCTTCGTCGGCGAACCGGCCGAGCTTGGCGCGGGCGCGCGACAGACGCGAGCGCACGGTGCCGACGGGGATGCCGAGCGCTTCGGCGGTCTGCTGGTAGTCGAGTCCGGACCACACGCACAGGGTCAGGACCTCCCTTTCCTGGCGTCGCAGCCGGTCCAGCGCGCCCTGGACGGCCTGCAGCCGACGGGCGTCATCGACGCGTCCGGCGACCTCGGCGGCGAAGTCCGCCACCACGGGAGGCCGGCGCTGCCGAGCCAGGAAGGCGAGGCGGCGGCGCAGCCCGCGTCGCACGTTCGCCGCCTTGTGGGTGGCGATCCCGAGAAGCCATGGGGTGAGCGATCCCCCCTCGGCGTCCAGACGGTCCCGTGCTCCCCAGGCGGTCAAGAACGTTTCGGACATGATGTCTTCGGCTGTCGCCCAGTCCGCGGTGAGCCACAGCGCATGTTGGTAGACGCGGCCGGCGCACTGCTCGTACAGCTCGGCGAACGCGTCGCGTTCGCCGGCCCGTACCCGCAGGCGCAGCCCGTTTTCTGAGTCCCTCACAGCTCATACCTCTCCGCCGCCGCAGCGGAGTTCCTGTGACGTACGCCATAGCGACGGCGGGGCGACCAGGATGTGCCGACGCGCACTGACGACCCTGGTCGCGAGCGGTGAAGACGCAGACCCTCGCTGCTCCAGAACTCTCACTCCCGCGTGTGGCTTTGCGTGCGCCGGACCACGTCCTTGCACGGTCCTCGCCGTCACTGTGGGCATCAGCCGCTCGAAGTTGGGGGTGGCTGGTGCCCGATCTGCTCGGTGCAGAGGACCTGATCCCGGGAGCCACCGCCGGTCAGTCACCGCTCCGGCACCTCGTGCCCGCCGCCACGGCTACGGCAACGAGTCTGCATGCGCTCATTGGGCCGCGGTGACCTGGTCGGCTTCCGTCGAGTGCTCCGCACGGGACGAGATGACCACATCCGAGCGTCGGGTGCCCCGGTCCACGAAGCCTCCCGTGAAGGCGAGGCCCAGGCCGGCCAGGGCGAGAGCCGCCCCGACCAGGTTGGGTGAGGTCCATCCCCAGCCCGCAGAGATGGCCAGGCCGCCGAGCCAGGCGCCGCCCGCGTTGGCGAGGTTGAAGGCGGAGTGGTTGGAGGCGGCCGCCATCGTCGGAGCGTTCTGCGCCTTGGCCATGAGCAGCATCTGGACGGGCGTGGTGATGAGGGAACCCATCGCACCGATGAAGGCGATCGTCACCAGGGCGGGCACGGTGCTGTGGACGGTGAAAT
Organism: Streptomyces sp. NPDC055140; assembly: GCF_053607285.1. NCBI lineage: Bacteria > Bacillati > Actinomycetota > Actinomycetes > Kitasatosporales > Streptomycetaceae > Streptomyces > Streptomyces sp. NPDC055140. The sequence goes on from NZ_JBSGTG010000045.1 coordinate 37,436, forward strand.
AGAACGTCACCAGCGCCGCGGCGAGCAGAGCGAGCCCCGCGTACAGCGTCGGCCTGAGGGCACGGTCCGTGAGCGGGCCCGCGATCACCGTGCCGAGCGTCATGCCGACGCCGTAGAGCGCGAGGACCAGCGTGGTGGAGGAGTCGGAGATGCCCGTCACGTTCGTCAGCATGGGCACCAGGTAGCTGTAGACGGCGAAGAACCCGCCGAACCCGACGACGGCCGTGGCCAGGCCGATCGCGACCTGCCTGTTGCCCATCGCCCGCAGCTCGTGCCGGATGCCGGACTGCCGGCCGCGTGGCTGGTGGGGAACGAAGAGGGCCAGCGAGGCGAGGGCGACGATGCCGATGACGGCGACCGCCCAGTAGGCGGACCGCCAGCCCAGGTGCTGCCCGAGGGCCGTACTCGCCGGCACACCGATGATGTTCGCAATGGTGAGCCCGAGGAACATCTTCGAGACGGCACGTGCGGCCCGTTCGGGGGCGACCAGCCGGGAAGCGACGACGGCGCCCACACCGAACAGCGCTCCGTGCGGCAGACCTGCCAGAAAGCGCGCGGCGAAGAGCAGCCCGAAGTTGGGAGCGAGCGCGGACGCGATGTTGCCGACAACGAAAAGGCCGGACAGGAGCAGCAGCAGCCGCTTGTGGGGAACGCGCGCGCCGATGCCCGTCAGTACGGGGGCGCCGACGACGACACCGAGTGCGTAGGCCGATACGAGGTTGCCGGCATGCGGCACGGATACGTCGACGCCGTCAGCGATCTGGGGCAGCAGCCCCATCGTGGCGAACTCGGTCGTGCCGATGCCGAACGCGACAACAGCAAGGGCCAACAGGGCCAGCGGCATGGTGCAGGAGACCTTTCGAAGACAGTGGTCCGTGAGCGGATGGGTGTGGAGGGGACCGGGAAGGTCTCCGACCCGGTGGTCTGTCGCGCTGAGCATGAGGGCCCGGCGCCACCTTGGGACAGGGTTGGGCAGAGACGAGCCCACAAGGCTCAGCAGTGCCAGGGACCCGCGCATTCCAAGATCGACCGAAACGTGTCAGTGACCTCCGTCACCCGCTATCGCCCGTCCTGGCACGTACCGCTGCTGCCCGTCGCCCTTCGGTCGGCCCTCCCTCCCACGAGGGAGTGTGTGTGCAGGGAGCTGCCGTTTGCGGTCGGGCTCTGCGGCGGCACTCGCCGATGCTCGGGGCGGTCCGCTCGGCCCGATGCCGGGGCCTGCTCCGGCGTACACCCGCGCAGGGTGGATGCGATGACGACGTCCAGTCCGTGCTCGGCCACGTCCGGCGGGAGCATGCCGCTCACCGACAGGCCTGCGTAGCCGTGCAACGCGGCGAAGATCGGCAGCGCGACAAGTTCCAGCGGTCCCTCTCGCACCTCGCCCTGCGCTGCCCGGCGCCGATGAGTTCCAGGAGGTCGTCGGACCAGCGGTGGGCCGCCGTGCCCAGGGCTTGGGACGCCTCTGGGGCGTGCTTGACCGAGAACATCAGGTCGAGGAGCTCGGCATTGCCCACGGCGAAGCCCACGTAGGCGCGGGCCGCGGGTCCAGGCGCTCGGCGAAGGTCTCGCCGGCGGTTTCCTGGGAGGCGGTGATGGCCTTGGCGAGCCGCTCGAAGCCGGTCAGTGCCAGGGCGTCCAGGAGGGCTTGTTTGGACTTGAAGTGGCGGCTGGGCGTGGCCGGGCTCACCCCGATGTCGCGGGTCAGCTCCCGCAGCGACAGCGCGCCCGACCCCTTCTCGCGCAACGTCTGCTCGGCGGCGCGCGAGCAACTCGGCGGGGAGGTCTCCGTGGTGGTAGGGGCGGTTCTTCATGAATTCTCCAGCGTGGAGAATTCTCCAACATGCCTGTCACAGTGGCTGGTTGCTGTCGGCCATCTGCTTATCGCGGTTCTGGGTAAACGGGGGCGACCTTGGTCCTGCGGCCGGGGATCTGCCGGTGGGGCAGGTCCCGGGCCCGATCTCTCATAGGTGACCGGACGGTACCGGGCCCGCGTCGAGCACCTCGGGGGCCAACTCGCCTGCGGCGACATGGCTGTTGCGGCGCCCCCGCAACGCGTAGATCACCAGACCGACCGCCTGGTTCTGTCGAGGAGGTCCTGGCGTTCACGCCAGGGAGGAATCGGCTCCGGTGTTCGCGACGCGGAGCGTCGCCGTGACTCGTCGGTTTCGGCAGGGCGCGGAGCGCCCGCCCGCAGGAGGTCTGAGCGGAACACCGATCCGCGGCAGCCAAGGGCCGCCGCCTCTGTTCCCCGCCCCCACTCCATGGCAAGGTGATCGACTCGGCCCCGCCGACGGCAACACGGCCGACACCGAACGCAGTTGGAGGTACCGAAGGTGCGAAGACGAAGCCTGCTGAGAGGCGTGGTGGCCGCGGGAGTGACGGCGGCGAGCGGAGCCGCGCTCACCCGCCCGGCGGCCGCGGCCACGAACTACTTGGTCGTGATGGTGGAGCAGAAGACCAACCAGGTACAGCGGTTCAGCAACGGCACGACGGACTGGAGCGGCGCACCCGACTGGTACTGGGATGCCCCCGGCGCGGCGGACGATCCGCAGTGGCGCTACCTCTCCGACGTCAGGCGGCGCCTCACTGCCAAGTGGGACGACGTGCTGGTGTGCACCTCGTCGGGGACTCCCGACCAGGGTGGGCGGGCCGCGATGATCCGGGAGAGCGACAAGGCGATCGTCTGGCAGGTCAACGTCCCCGGCAATCCGCACTCCATCGAGCGGATCGACGGGCACGGCGCGATGGTCACCGCGTCCGCCAAGGGCCGCGGCTTCACCGACGACTGGACGTCCGGCGGCGGCATCAACCTGTTCGTCCCGAGTACCCACGGCGGCATTCCCCCGACGTCGTTCGCGAACAGCATCAGCGTCGGATTCGCCGGCGCGCACGGGGTGTTCTGGGACGACGTGAACCGCCTGCTCCTGGCGATCGGCACCAATGCCCTGCGCGCCTACAGTCTGGTGACGGACGCCGATGACATCATCACCGGCCTGAAGCAGGAGACGTCGCTCTCCTTCGGCGGCACGGGCCACGACCTGCAGCCCGACTACAGCTCGGACAAGCTCCTCTACACGGTCGGCGGCGACAGTACCAACCCCGACCACGGCATCTGGGAGACCAGCCTCATCCGCAACCCGGTCTTGGGGACGTGGAGTTTCGCGTCCCCGGCGCGCCTCTACGACTGGTACTTCACCAAGTCCTTCAGCCGCCTCCCGGACGGCACGGAGTTCTGGGTCGACGCCCCGAACGCGGACGAGTGGTGGAACGACACGGTCGGCTTCTCCGGCCGCGGCGACTCGGTCCGCACCGGCGCGCGCTTCTACAAGGCGCGGTTCTGGTCCCATGCACTGACCTGAGCCGGATCCTGCTGGATCCGCCGCGCAGAGCCTGGGTGTCCGGCGCCCTGGGCGAAGCAGATGGACAAAATCAGGATGTCGTCGACGTCGGTGACGCCGGACAGCCCTGCTGCCTGCTCGACGATGCCCAGGTTCACGGGCTCTGCCTCTTCACGCGATTGCCCGGCGACAGTACCCGGCGCCCGCCGCCTGTCGCCCGCCCGTACATCGCGTGGCCCGTGCAGCCGTCAGGTCAGGACCGTGGGTGCGATCACATCGGCTCCGAACCAGCGCCGGGCGCGGTCCGTGACGGCCCCGATGCGTTTGTCGAACTAGCCGCCGCTCTCTGGCCCATCGTGCTGCGCCTAGGTGCGGAAGTCGACACGGTTCCACACGTCCCACAGATGGACCGGTCCGCGAGTCGGGTCCTGCGGAGGCCGGCCGGGGGCGCCGGAGTAGGGCGAGCCGGGCCAGTAGGGGCGGGTGGGATCCAGTTCCGTGACAAGGTCCGGGATGCCGAGGACACGGGCCCCACAACAGGGGTTACGGATCCTTGCCGGAACCTCAGAGGCCATGGAGCTCCGCCCCCGGTGGAGGCCGTGGAGTTTCGGACCCGGCGGGAGCCGACCGCAGAGGCTCCGGAAGTTCCAGCGCTGCCACGGGCTTCGCGAACTGCATCCGGGACAGCCCTGCGTAATGCGCTCCGCGTCCAGCAACTCCTCGCGCGCCCGCGCTCCATGGGTCAGCCCGGTCTCGACGACGAGGCCCAGGGTGCTCTCGTGGCCCGGTTGACGGTCACTTGCCAGTCATGTGGCCGGCTCCCGCTCCTTCTTCACCGCTGCGGCGTCGGTCCGGCGCTCCTGCACCTGGGCATAGGTCATCAGGGCGAACAGAACGGCGAGCAGGACGGCGGACGAGCCCACCGTACCGAGATCCAGGCCGCCCTTGGCGGCAGGCTTGGTAAGGAAGTCACCGGCGGTGGCGCCCAGCGGGCGGGTGAGGACGAAGGCGATCCAGAACAGCAGCACGTTCGGTACCGCGGGCACCCTCATCAGCGCCACGAGCACGGCGAGCACCCCAGTAACGAGCAGCGCGCCGCCGGCGTAACCAAGGCCGGAGCTGTCGGAAAGGAAGTCGCCCATCGAAGTGCCGAGGGTGTTGGAGACGAGGATCGCCGCCCAGAACAGCGCCTCTCCTTTGAAGGTGACGATGTCGCGGATCTGGAACGTCATCCCGCTCAGCTTCCAACCAAGGAAGATCGCCAGGAGGATCGAGATCAGGATCGCCGCTCCCTCCGGATAGCCGAGACCCAGGCCCTGCGGCCCCCAGCCCAGCTTCGTCGCGCCGTTCGAGAGGAACTGAGCGCTGGCATCCCGGTTCATGAAGTCGGACATCGTGGTGCCGGCCATGCTGGTCGAAAGAATCACGGTCCAGTAGAAGAACGGGTTGTAGCGCCTGGAGCGCAACTGGACCACCAGTGTCACCACGAAGACCACGAACAGCGCGATCGTGGTCAGGAAGTAGCCCAGCTTCAGGGTCTGCGCGAAGAGGTCGCCCGCCGTCTCACCCAAGGTCGTCGCGGCGATCTTCATGATCCAGAACGCCAGTGTGACCTCGGGCAGTTTCTTCATCACCGACTTGGTCCTGGCCGACGTGGTCGACACGTCGAGGCCGGTACGGACCTCTGGCTTCTCCACTCGGTGTCTCCTGTCCGGTCGAACGACTGGGCGCTCGCCCCCGGAAAGCGGGACGAGCGCCCAGTGAGATGTGCGGCCATGGACTGCGGCCGATGCCCCTGACCGTGACACAGAGATCCTGAAGATGTCTTGAACGCGGTCTCTGTGGCAGGTCAGAACGCGTGTCGGGTGGCCCGCAACCGCAGGCTCCCGACGATCACGGACCTCAAACCTCCCCATGGAGGTTGCCCGCTCACCCGGCCTGGACGTCCACGTCCGAATCGCGTCTGAGACCTGCCGCAGGATAGGGCCCGGCTGCTGTGTGCGGCAGGGCCCCACTCCACATCCGGGTGCTGCTCAGGGGGCGTTGTCGAGCGCCTTGAGGCTCGTGGTGGCCTGTTCGGAGCGGAGGGGCAGGAAGGCCTGCTGCTCGCCGACCGTCTGCTGGCCCTGCTTGCTGAGGATGAAGCGGGTGAGTTCCTCCATGACGGGGTCCTGCTGCTTGCCCGGTCGCTTGTTGACGTTCAGGTACGTGAGGCGGCTCAGCGGATAGTCGGCCGCGGCGACGTTCTCGTAAGTAGGGGCATAGGCCGGGCCGTTGGTGTCACGGCTGAGGGAGAGCACCTTGACCGGCTGGTCGACGTAGGCCATGCCGGTGTAGCCGATGGCGTACGGGTCTTCCTTGACGTCCTTGGCGATGTTGAAGACCGTCTTCTCCCAGTGCACGTTCGGGTCGGCCGCGGTTGAGCCGCTCGCCGCGCCGGGGCGCCACTCGCCCCGCTTGCCATCACTGTTGAGGACCCGCTGCCGTACGAACTCCTCGAACCCGTTCCATGGCTGGATGCCGACGATGTGGATCGGCTTGTCGGCCCACTCGCCCGTGGCGCCGAGGTCTCCCCAGGTCTTGGCGGCAGCTCCGCCACGGTTGCGGGTGGTGGACAGGGCGGCGTCGAGCTGTGCGAAGGAGAGCTTGTCGATCGGGTTGTCCTTGTTGACGATGAACCCGACGGAGTCCAGGAAGCCGTAGTGCCGGTAGCTACCGCCGGAGATGGGGATGCTCAGCGGGTCGTAGCCGAAGGCGTCGTGGAACCCCTGGATGTCGGTGGGCTTCAGCTCGCGGGAGAGGAAGACGCAGTCGAGGTTGCCCTTGATCAGTTCGAGGGCGCCGAGGCTGCCTGCGTAGGGCGGGTTCACCGCGATGTGGACTTTGGGGTACCGCTTCTCGAACTCCTTGATCCACCTCTTGGAGAGGTCGGCGAGCACGTCGGAGGCGCCGCATCGGTAGTCCCCGTGCAGGGAGTTCTTCGGCTTGGCGCGGTAGTTCGCGAGCGAGGCGTCGAGGGTGGGCTGCAGGAGCTCGGGGGCGGGCAGCGGGCGGCCGTGGGCCTGGTTGTACGCGTCCTGCTCGTCGGTCTGCGGGGACACCGGCTTCTGCGGAGCGATGGCCCAACCGGTCAGATGCTCGGCTGAGTTGTCGGAGCTGGCCACGCTGGTGAGGGTGCCCGCCGTCGCGAGCGTGGCGGCGATGGCCAGTGCGGTCACTGTACGAACTGTGCGTCTCATCAATGCTCTCCCGAAGCGGATCCATCCGGGCGGCTGAGCGATACGGGGAAAGGGCCTGTGACGGCCCGCAGCACGCTCGCGACCGGATGCTGGGGATTGGTGTGCCGGGGGACAGGGATGTGGTGGTGCTGAGGTGTCGAACGGGACGCTAGGTTCGGGCCTCCGCGCTGGGCCACGCCTGTGCGGGAAAATCCCCTAGGTCGTCTTTTTGCTCGTTCTGCGCGTCCGTACGGTCTCTGCCCAGGCGCGCGGTCGTACGACTTGTGCCGACTCCGACGGCGTTCTGCCAGGGAGTGGGGAGGTGCCAGAGTTTGGCGCAGAGGGATTTGCCCGGTCCCGGGAATGGTCCCTCACGGCTGTGATGGCAACGGCGGCGGATACACCGGAGCCGATTCAACCCGTCGGCTCGTCGCGTCTGACCGTGGTCCCGAATCGGAGGGCGAGAGTGAGCAGCATCCAAGCTGTTGCCCAGTCCTCGACAACCTGCCGATCACGGCGTCGGTCTCTCCTGCGTTGTGGACCAGGGCCTGTCCGGCGGACCGGACACTGCCGGACAGGCTCCCGGGCCGGAAGGACTCAGCGTATGAGCGTGAAGGTGAAGTCGCCCGAGAGCTTGCCGCTCAGGCGGACTGTCGACACGAGGCTCCCCTCGGTGGGCAGGCCCTCGTCCTCGGCTCGCGCATAGCCGAAACCCTCGTCGATCAGTTGCACCGGCCGCACAGGTATCCGTGCCGCAAAGCGGACCGAGGCCTGGCCAACACCGGCACAGGCGCCCACCGGCCACGGTGCGCCCGGTGCGGCGGCGGACCGTACGACGACTGCCAGGCCGGCCGCTCGGTTCGACCCGAGCCGCCCACGTCGCGGCGGCGTACGACCGGGTCCTGGAGCAGTTCGGCTGCCAGGCCGGGGTCGTTGTCGTGCAGCAGGTTCAGGAGGCCGGGTCGTACGGAACGCACGTTCATCCGCTCCAAGACAGTGAGCCTGGTGGTGTCCCCGCATCCGGTGCACAGCGCGAGGGGCCAGGCGTCGAGGGGCTTGTGGTTCGCGTTGACGCGGAATGTGCCGCTCGCCCGGAAGTGTGCGGAGGCGCACCTGTGGCAACGGCGGAGAACTATCGGCAGGCAGGTGGGCACGACCACCCAGTTTTTGGACACAGAGATACACCGGTTCCAGTGAGAAGACCGCAGCGAAAAGGAGCGCGGCGCACATGTGCGCCGCGCGACGGATCAGCGCTCGGGGGTTCTCACTTGGTGTACAACGGCACGTCCTTGACAGGGCGACTGTGGGCGGGAGAACGGTAACGGCACGCGGAAGTGCGGCTCCACTGATTTTCGGGCGAGTGGCGATGCCTCGCGGCGGGTGCCCGCACCTCCCGCGACCCACCGGGACATGCTGTCAGCTGTTCACGGGTTTGGGAGGCACCCAGATAGGTCTGCCGCAACGCCGCGTCGATGGCGCGCCGAACGATCGAGTGCAGCTCCTCGGGGCCTGTCTGGTGCTCCCACCAGGAAGCGTCCGTCGCGCCCCGGTGGCTCACGGAGGCCATAGCGGTGGAACCAGGAGCCCGGTCACCCGCTCTCAGGACATGACTGCGCGAGGAGCCAGCGCAGGCGCCCGACGCAGCTCCTAGCCCGAACGTGTGCATCCACGGCCGAAATGCGGCTGTGAGCCGCGCCGGTTTGTCCCGCCCGTGACGCCGGGTGCTTTCGTCTGGGTGCCGGATAAGAGACGGCTCCTGTGTTTGTTCCGGAGGGCCGGTCGCCCTCCGGGCCTCCGTCATGCGCGCGGACCGTCATGTCGGGATTGCCGTCCGAAACGCCGAAGGAGAACGTGGTGGCAGGAAATCTCGACGAGAACCGCGTGGCGATGTCCACGCAGCTGCTCAAGGGCCAGAAGGCGCTGGTGACCGGCGCCAACTCGGGCATTGGCCTGGCGACCGCCATCGCCCTTGGCCGAGCGGGAGCAGACGTCGTCGTGAACTACGTGGCCGGGGGCGACGAGGCCGAGAAGGTCGTAGCACAGATCGAGGCCTTCGGAGTACGCGCCTACGCCCACGAGACCGACGTGTCCGACGAGGACCAGGTGGTCGCCATGGTCGCGCGGATGGTCAAGGAGTTCGGCACCATCGACATCATGGTGGCCAACGCGGGCCTCCAGCGGGACGCGTCCGTGGAGGACATGACGCTTGCCCAGTGGCAGAAGGTGATCGACGTCAATCTGACCGGTCAGTTCCTCTGCGCGCGGGAGGCCGCCAAGGAGTTCATGCGGCGCGGCGTGGTGGAGGAAGTGTCCCGGTCGGCCGGGAAGATCATCTGCATGAGCTCGGTCCACCAGATCATTCCGTGGTCGGGGCACGTCAACTACGCCTCGTCCAAGGGCGGTGTGGGCATGCTGATGCAGACCCTCGCCCAGGAGCTGGCCCCCAAGAGGATCAGGGTCAACGCTGTCGCCCCCGGGGCCATCCGCACGCCGATCAACCGCGACGCCTGGTCCACCCCCGAGGCCGAGGCCGACCTCCTGCGCCTGATCCCGTACGGCCGTGTGGGCGACCCGGACGACATCGCCAACGCTGTCGTCGCCGTCGCGTCCGACCTGCTCGACTACGTCGTCGGCACCACCCTCTACGTCGATGGCGGAATGACGCTCTTCCCCGGCTTCGCCACCGGAGGCTGATCTCCGATGCAGGACCATGTCACACCCCGCCGGGTGGTGATCCTCGGTGGGGGGTTCGCCGGGCTCTTCGCCGCCCGCGCCCTGCGGCGGTCGCCAGTCGCAGTGACCGTGGTCGACCGCCGCGCCCACCACCTCTTCCAGCCGCTGCTCTACCAGTGCGCCTCGGGAATCCTGTCCGAGGGTCAGATCGCGCAACCGCTCCGCGCGGTCCTGCGTCGCCACCACAACGTGAGCTGCTTGCTGGCCGAAGCCACCGATGTGGACGCCGACGCCCGGCTGGTGCACGCCCGACGACCCGATGGCGGAGATCTTCGTCTGCCCTACGACGATCTGATCGTCGCGGTCGGCATGCGCCAGTCCTACTTCGGGCACGACGAGTTCGCCGCGCACGCTCCCGGAATGAAGACCCTGGACGACGCACTGGCCATCCGCCGACGGATCTACCGGGCGTTCGAGATGGCCGAAGCGGCAGCAGACGACCGCGAAAGGCAACAGTGGCTCACCTTCGCGCTCGTCGGCGGTGGCCCGACCGGAGTCGAACTCGCCGGCCAGATCCGGGAGATCGCCGGCCACACGCTCGAGCGGGAGTTCCGGACGATCGATTCCGCAAAGGCCCGGGTGCTGCTTTTCGAGGGGTCCGACGCTGTGCTGGGGGCGTTCGGCTCCAAACTCGCCCGTCGTGCGGCCCAGACCTTGCAGCACCTCGGCGTGGAACTCCACCTGGGGACCATCGTCACCGATATCGACGCGCAAGGCCTGACTGTACGAGAGCATGACGGCGCGACGACCCGGTTCGATGTGCGCACCGTGCTGTGGACGGCGGGCGTCGAGGCACCACCGATCGCCACCGCGCTGGCCCGGGCGACCGGCGCCGAACAGGACCGCGCCGGACGCATCCTCGTCGAGCCCGACCTCACCGTCCCCGGCCATCCGGAGATCCGCGTCACGGGCGACGTCATGAGCCTGAACCGATTGCCGGGCCTGGCCGAAGTGGCCATGCAGTCCGGCGCATACGCGGGCCGGCTCGTGCGCCATGCCGTGGAAGGCAGGACGAAACGGCCGAAGCCCTTCAAGTACGTGGACCTGGGCAGCGCCGCCTACATCTCCCGCGGACGCGCTGTCGTCAAGGCCGGCCCCGTGCACCTGTCGGGCCTGACCGGCTGGCTCACCTGGCTCTTCATCCACCTGGCGTTCCTCACCGGATTCCGCAGCAGGCTGGGAGCGGTTCTCAGCTGGTCCGTCGCCTTCGCCACCAGCTCGCGACGCGAGCGTGCCTTCACCATGCCCGACGAAGAGACGCCGGCCGCCCGCCCGCCCGAGCCGAAGGCGCCGTCGCCGCCCCTCTAACGACGGGGTCGGCGGCTCTCCCGGCCGCTCCTTCCACATCCCGTCACTCCTCAGCCCCGCCGCCTGCGGGGGAGACCATCGAGGCGCACATGCTCAACACAACTGCCCTCCGATGACCTGCCCGCCGGACGCCTTCCGCAGCGGCACCGGGCTCGTCAGCCTCAGCCCCGGCGAGCGGCACACCGTCCGCTGGGGGATCACGCCGTGGGGGCCATGAGTGTGCCGTCATGGTCCCCACGGCGTGATCCGTCAGCGGGGCGAAGGCCACGAGGCGACACGGGCCTCCGATGAATTCGCCGCAGCCGCAGTGGTCACGTGCGCCAGGAGGGCCACCACCGTCGCTCTGGCCTGGCCGTTCCTCCTCTTTGCGGTGCCGGCCGCCGGCACCTTCCCGGGGCGATCTACGCGGCCGTCGTGCGGCACTGCGGAGATGTAGATGTCTGCCGCGGCTGTCGCGCAGCAGGCCGCTGAGACCTCCGACTCGTTTCACCACCACGCGCCGAAGGGGCCAACGTGACGACCGAGCAGGTACTCATCGGCATGGGCCTGACCCTGGTCCTCGCCGTCGGATCGCAGATCCTCGCGAGCCGCCTGCGCATCCCCACGGATCTGACCCGCCCGGTCCTGTCCCGTCGATACGAGGACGGAGCTGCCGTCCAGGCACAGCCCGCCGCCGATGCCCTGCCGCCCGGCTGCGATGTGCTGTTCCTCGTACGGCGGGTCGGCCGCCTCGATCCGGTCACCGAAGGCAGCCGACCACTGCCCCTGCCGGGGGACACGGTTGTCCTGTTGACCTCGGGAGGGCGGGCCTGACGACTCGTGACCCGTAGCCCTTCGGCTGGACGGTCTGCGTGGCTCGGAGGGCGCCTCAGCCTGTGCACCTTCCTGTACGTCGACGCGCTGGCCCGCTCCGGCAGGCCGGGTGAGACGCGCTACAGGTTGGAGGAGATGCATGGCGGCCACCACGTCGACGAGGCACTCGACCGTCTCGACCGGCGGCGCGGCCGAGACCGCTTCCGGTGCGTCGAATCCGGCTACACCCGAGCCCCGTGCACATGCCGCGGCTCGGCCAGCAGGCCGTAGATGACCAGAAGGGACACGAGCATCGTGAACAGCGACCAGAACGGGTAGACCGGGAGGAAGATCATCTGCCCGACCAGACAGAACGCGGCCAGGCAGACGCCCGTCAGCCGCGCCGCCCTGGAGCCCACGAACACGCCGATACCCGCCAGGGCCATCGCGATGCCGATGAAGACAAAGATCCAGCCCCAGGCCGTGTAGTTCAGGATGAGCAGCCGGTTGCCCTGGGAGTACACCTTCGAGTAGTAGCCGTGGTTGAAGATCGCCACGAAGCCGTTGAGAACGTTGAACAGAGCGCTGACCATCAGCAGGATTCCGGCAAATGCCACCCAGTGCGAGCGCTCCATCGGAGGCACGAGGCCGTCTGACCCAGAGGCTTGTTGCTGCATGTGAACCATGAGATCCAGCAACGTGGCAGACCGCAATCCGTACTGACCCGTCGGTGTCCGGCCCCACGGCCGGCCGTCGTCAGTCCGCCCGCACCGGGCGTCCGGGGCGGACCGAGCAGGATCGCGGCTTGGCCCCAGGATGGGGGGTGCTGGTCCTGGTGACCGGGTCCAGTCGCCCGTCGGGACGTAAGACGCACAGCGGAGTACCGCTCCCTGGGCCGGTGGCCGCAACGAGCAGTTCTCTCGGCGTCGTCGGGGTGAAGTTGGTCGCGGGGCACTGATCCGGTGCGCGGATGGGACGGGTGTCCGCCAGCCGCGTCCCGTTCCCGTAACGCACCGTGTCTTCGGCCGAAACACCCGGAACCTACCGTCCAAGCCACACGACGGTATACCAAAATCCGGGAGGGTCCGTGACCACTACCACGAGCAGCACACACCGGCAGCGGCAGCAGCACATCGAGACCGGACCGCTGGGCGAGGAGTACGAGCACGAGCCGGTGCCCACGCACGCGCGGCGCGGATTGCTCTCCGTCTCCTCCGTCTGGTTCGGCTTCCCGATGAACCTCGGCAACGCCGTCTTCGGCGGCGTCATCGTCTACAACCTCGGCCTTCTCACGGGCGCGGCCGCGATTCTCCTCGGCAACCTGGTGCTCTTCGCGTACGTCGGAGCGCTCAGCTGGCTCGCGGGGCGCACCGGCGAAAACTTCTCGCACCAGGCAGCCCGCACGTTCGGCACGCTCGGCGCCCGCATCCCGGCCGGATTCCTCTCCACCGTCGTCATCGGCTGGTACTCCTTCCAGATCGGCCTGAGCGGGACCACGCTCCAAGAGGCCCTGGGATGGGCGCCGTTGCTCGGGGCGCTCGCCGGAGGTGTGTTCTACACGGTCCTGACCGTCATCGGGATCCGTGCCCTGTCGCTGATCGGCCTCGTCGCCACGCCACTCTTCGTCGTCCTGGCGGGCGTCGCCGTCTGGTTCGCGCTCGGCGACGGCGGCACCTCGCTGGGCTCCGCCCTCTCGTACGAAGGCGCCGGGCACACCCTGTCCTTCGCCGCCGCGACCAGCATCGTCGTCGCCGGATTCTCCGACTCGGGCACGATGACCGCCGACTTCACCCGCTGGGCCAGGAGCGGGCGGGCCGCGGTCGCCGCGGCGAGCTGCGCGTTCCCCTTCGCCAACAGCGTCGCGTACCTGATCGGCGGGCTCGTCGTGGCGGTCGGCGGAGCCGTCGACCCCGCGGTCAACGGCGGCGGATTCCTCGGCCTGCTCACCGGCCACGGACCGCTCCTCACCGCCGTCGCGGTCCTGTTCGTCTTCGTCAACCTCGGCTCGGTCGCCTCGCACTGCCTGTACAACGGCGCCGTGGGCTGGTCAGCGATCACCCCGCTCCGCATGCGCCCGCTCGCGATTGCCCTCAGCGTGCTCGGCCTCGCGGCGGCGCTGACCGGGGTGTGGAGCCTGTTCCTCGACTGGCTGAACCTGCTCGGGATCTTCGTGCCGCCCATCGGCGCCGTCCTCATCACCGACCAGGTGTTCCTGCGCCGCCGTACGGCCGGCCGCCCCTCGCGCCCCTACCGCGGGTCCGCACTCGTCGCCTGGGCGGCAGGCGCCGGCGCCGCGACATTGGCCCACTACCTGCTGCCGGGCTCCGTCGACGCGGTCATCGGCATGGTCGTCGCCTGCGGGGTCTACGTGGCCGTGGGGCGCCCGGCACCGGCGCCCGTCGCCCAGGCGGCCTGACCCGCACCCACCCGACGAGAACACCCGCATCCCACCTGAGGAGCACACCCGCATGGATCGCGCAGCCCGCGACGAACTCTGCCGGCTTCCCGCCACCGAACTTGCCATTCGAATCAGGGAGTTGGAGGTGTCTCCGCTCGAGGCCGTCGACGCGGTACTCGACCGTATGGCGGACATCGACACGACTCTGAACGCCTACTGCACCCCTGTCCCCGACCTCGCCCGCGACAGCGCCCGTCGCATCGGTGAGCGGTTGGCGCGAGGCGAGGACGTGGGTCCGCTGGCGGGGGTGCCGGTCGGGGTGAAGGACCTGATCACGACGCGCGGGATTCGTACGACGTCGGGTTCGCCTGCGTACGAGGACTTCGTGCCGGACGAGGACGATGTGGTCGTCGAGCGGGTGGTGGCGGCGGGGGCCGTGGTGCTGGGCAAGACGAATGCCACTGAGTTCGGTTACAGCGCGGTGGGGCACAATCCGTTGTTTCCGGCAACGCGCAATCCGTGGAACACCCAGCTCACGCCGGGGGGTTCGAGTGCGGGTTCGGCGGCGGCGGTGGCGGCGGGGCTGGGGCCGGTGGCGTTGGGTTCGGACGGGGGCGGGTCGGTGCGGGTGCCGGCTGCGCACTGCGGTCTGGTGGGGTTCAAGGCGGCGATGGGGCGGGTGCCGGTGTGGCCGGGCTGCCGGGACGAGCGCTTCGCTGGGGTATCGGGCTGGGAGTCCTTGGAGCACATCGGCCCGCTGACCCGCACGGTCGCCGACGCGGCGCTGATGATGTCGGTCCTGGCGGGTCCGGATCCGCGTGACCGGCACTCGATCCCGTGCGGTGACGTGGACTGGACCGCGGTTCCCGCGGACGGCGGCGCGGCCGGGCTGCGCGTCGCCTACAGTGCCGACCTGGGCCATCTCGCGGTCGACCCCGAGGTACGCCGTGTGGTCGGCGAGGCGGTGGGCGTCCTGGAGAAGGATCTGGGCTGCCGTGTGGAGGCGGTCGACCCCGGGTGGGGCGACCCGGCCGAGGCGTTCGCGGCCCTCATCGCCGCCGAAACCGACCTGACCGGTATGCGCCGCCTGATCGGGGAACATGGCGCACGCATGTCACCGCACCTGGTGGCGATGATGCAACGGCGTTGGACGGCCGAGGAGTTCACCGACGCCAACATGGTCCGCAAGGCTGTCGTCAACCGCATGGCGCGCCTCATGTCGACGTATGACGTGCTGGTCACACCGACGACGGCGGTGCCGGCGTTCGAGGTGGGTATCCAGGGCCCGACGGTCATCGACGGCCGGAAGGTCACCGACACGGCCTGGACCGGCTTCACCTTCCCCGCCAACCTCACCGGCCAGCCCGCGGTGAGTGTTCCCGCGGGCTGGACCCGGAACGGGCTGCCGGTCGGCCTGCACATCGTCGGACGCCATCTGGCGGACGCCCAAGTCCTGGGCGTGGCCGCCGCGTTCGAGCGGGCGGCGCCGTGGGCCGATCGGTGGCCGACCGACCCCAATTGATGGCACTCCTTGGCGAAGCCCATGGCTCGGGTCCAGGCGAGTTCGGCGCCCTTGCCGGCGGAGTCCAAGGCGCGCTGGGACAGTCCGGCGGTCGCGGCGACGGAGCACATGTTGACGATCGCCGCGTCGTCCCGACGCGCTCGCAGCAGCCTTGCGCAGCGCGGGCAGGGCCGTCGCCGACACGCGGGCCATGCCGATGACGTTCACGTCGAGCACGTGATGCCATTGTGCGGAGGCGTTGTCCTCGACAGTGCCCCGGGCGCCGATGCCTGCGTTGTTGACCAGGACGTTCAGGCCGCCGAAGTGGTCCACCACGGTGTCGATGGCTGCCTGGACGGTGTCGTCGTCGGTCACGTCGCAGCGGACGTGCAGGAAGGGCTGGTCGGTGCCGGACCCGTCGAGGACGGCCGGTACGGGCGTTCCCGCTTCGTACCGCTTCACCGACAACTCCCCTTACGCATAGGCCCTAGCTGTATTGCCCTGAAGCGTTGTTTGCGCGGCTGATAGGGGGCTTGCCTGCGAGTGCGGTGTGGCATCGGTGGTGGTTGTAGGTGTGGAGGAAGTCTGTCAGGGCTGCGCTTCGTTCGCTGTTGCTGGTGTA
>NZ_JBSGTG010000046.1:0-51022 GCF_053607285.1 Streptomyces sp. NPDC055140
ACACGAATGAGACGTTCTTGACCCGGCCGTCCACAGTCCAGATGGACACGGTCTGCTGGTCGTACTGCCAGCTCAAACACCGGTCGTCATACGGCCGCGCAGCCTGCGGCCGAAACGTGACCGGCTTGGACTCGGCCTTGCGGCGACGCTTAGAACCTTCCTTCGTCCGCCAGTAGGTTGGCCGCCACCAGCCCGTTGGGGCCAGCTCCGATCACCACCGCGTCAGGCATGGCCGCCGCCGGTGCTGTGAGCTGCTGACCTTTGCCCCCTGTGCAGGCCTTCCAGCTGTTCGGCCTCGGGTTGCGCCTCGCAGATCCGAGCGAGGCGGGCCAGCATTGCGCGATGCCGTAGTTGGATCAGCACCTCCACCGTTACGTTGTGGAGCAGTCCGCTCACTCCCTGCAGTGGGTGCTCGTCAGCGATGACCAGGCAGTACCTTCCCCAGGGGTGGAGCTCGATTGCGATCCGTGCCGTTCCCAGCGCGCCTGCCTTTGCCTCCAATCCGAGAACGGAGCCCTCTTCGCACTGTCGGACAACCGTCTCGTTGGTGAGCCGCAGAGGGCCCACGCGAACTTCGTAGCTGATCGCCGAGTCCACCTGTGGCCACTGCCCCCGCACCGGCTCGGAGGTCGACGTTCCTACTACCCACTCCGCGTATCGGCTGCCGTCCGAGAGGACGGACCAAACAGTCTGCGGAGTCACCTTGATCAGACGATGCCGTACCGCCACGCCGCACCTCCAGCGAGTTCGGCCCCAGTTCACAACCAAGTGCCCAGATCGATGCGGGTGAATCGGAAAATGGCTATGTCTTCGCAGCAGATCGGCCACTGAGGTGTGTCGGCAGTCAGGGTTGCCGTCCGGGGTCGGATCGACTGTTGGGTCGCTGCCCGCGGGACAAGTGGCTGCGGCGAAGCCGGGAATCGACTTACGACCTTGGGATCTATTAGCGGCGGGGAGGTCTGCTGCTTGAGGGGCGTGCCAGGTTACTCCTGGACCCCCAAGGCCGGGTGTCAGTGGCTCGTGCAAGGGTGCCTCCCATGGAGTCTTCAGGAGTGGTTGCGGCATTGTGGGATCGGATCCAGGCGCGCGATTGGTCAGCTGTCGCCGGTTTGGTCGCAGAGGACGTCGTGGTGGAGTGGCCGATCAGCGCGGAGCGCATCGTTGGCAACAAGAACTTCGTCGCGGTGAACAGCGAATACCCGGGAGGTTGGTCGATTCGGGTGCTGCGGATTGTGGCTGACGGCAACGAGGTGGTCTCCGAGGTCGAGGTGCCGCATGACGAGTTCGGCGTGTTCCGCGCAGCCTCATTCTGGACCGTCGAGCAGGGACAGATCGTGCGCGGCCGGGAGTACTGGACAAGCGTTGGGGCTGATCCGCGCCCGGAGTGGCGGGCGGCTCTGGTCGAACCCATGTGAGGTGGCTCTGTCGCTCGCATCGACGGCCCGGCTGATTTGGCCGTGACATGAGAAGGGCCGTGCGGGTTGGGCTGGTTGTGAAGCTGACCTGGGCTCGCACGGCCTGCTCCCATCTTGCCCTGTCCGGTGTTTCCCGCGCACACTTCGGCGAGTTGTTCGCCGAACTCGCCGCCCCGTGGGAAGCAGCGCGACAGTCTGCACTTCGCGAAGCCAGGGGCGGTGAACGCCGTAGGGCGCCGGGCGCAAGCCGAAGCTGATCCTCTGCGACCGGCTGCTTCTCACCCTGGTGCACCTGCGCCATCAGCTGCCGCACGAGGTTCTCGCCGAGCTGTACGACGTCGACCGCTCGACCGTTTCGACGGCGATCCGGCAGGTCCGCTCGTCGCTTGCGGCCCGTGGTTTCGCGGTGCCCGACCGACCCGGAATGCGTCTGCGGACACTGGAGGACCTCTTCGCTTACGCTGAGGCCGAAGGGGTCGAGCCTCGACTCGACGGCGCCGAGACCCAGGTCAGACGCCCACAGGCGGGCCGTCCTCGGGCGCCGGGCCTTCATCTCGGGCAAACGTCGGCAGAATATGATCAAGACCACCACGTTCAGCGACGGGCAGGGCCGAATGCTGCTGTCCGGGGTCGTGCGGCCCGGCCGGATGCACGACCAGACCGCCCTACGCACCGAGGGCATCGCCAAACAGCTCCGGCTCCACCCATCGGTGAAGTCTCAGGTCGACGCCGGGTATGCCGGGCTGGCCAAGGAGTTCCCCGACCAGGTCACCGCCCCGCCGAAGAAGCCGAAGGGCGAGGCGAGCGACGGTGACAAACGGGCCTGGAACGAAGCGCGGCGGCGCCAGTCCTCGGCCCGGATCTGTGTCGAGCACACCAACGCCGAGCTGCAGCAGTGGACACCCTTGCGACGCTTTACCGGACGCCGTGACACCTACGCCGAGACACATCTGGCGATCGCCAGCCTCGTCTCCGACCGGTCCGCACGGCGCCCCACCCAACGCCGGGCAAGCACCGAACTCGTCCTCGTCCGCAACAGCGCCTGCTGATCACACACCAGCCGAACCTTCAGGCCAACACGTCCAGACCTCAATTTTCCCCGAGGCCGATAGCCGAGAGAGTACGGCCGTGGGTCCGTCTGCAGGCTGCTGCGAAAGCGCGGGGAGGCGCATTCTGTGACTGGTCTCGGACCCCCGCTGTGCCTCGCGGGGCGTTGGTGCCCAGGCCTGGTGCCGTGAGGGATCACGTCCGGGCGACGCGGACAGCGCCCGCCGACCCCCGCCATGTTCTCGCCAGAAGGCCGCCCCATAAGCAGCGGTCTCATCGGCTTCGGCTGAGGGGCAACTGGATGACACGGCGCCGCCTACGTCGTGGCTCCTTTGCCCGTCGATTACAGGGGCGTACGAAGAGCAAGTGGGCCGGCCCGGTTCGGCGAAGACCGGGCCGGTACCTCCGCGGCCGGAGACCGGTGCGGACCACGTCACGGCCGCTCGAGAAACCATGCTGTGGAGCCGAGTGAGTAGCCTTCCGCGCTGAGGTGGAGGTGACGCCGGTGAAGCTGGCGCGGGTTACGTCATCTCATGCCTGTGCGGTGGAAGATGACAGTGCCGATAGTGCCGGGGAAGGCGAGGCAGTGCTCGGCTATACGCGCGCATCACACCGACCTGACCTCCTGGCCGACCGGCTAGCTCCCTCAATGGAGTGCATTGCGAGCAGGCTGCGGCTGTCTCCTGCATGCCTCGGGCAGGACTTTCGGTACAGGCGCCCGTCGGCCGTCACCCAGCCTTCGGGGACGGCCCCCTTCCACGAAAGGAGATCCCCATGACCGAAGTCCTCGGTCACGGCACGGATCCGGTCAGTGCCCTGATGCACCTGATCAGCGCGGACAACCAGCGATGGCTGAAGGAGCAGTCACTGTCGAAGCAGAAGGAGATCGCCGGGCGGTATTTCGACAGCACAGGCGTAGACGTGGCCGACGTCATGGGCGGCCTGGCGGACGAGCCGAGCTCGCAGCAGAAGGCCAACCAGCTCATCGAACAAGAGAGGAACGCCAAGCAGGGCTAGAGGCGTTTTCGAAACCTGCGGGCCAGATGAAGACACCCACGATGTTTCAGTGCGGCCAGGCCGCGCCATCGCTTCAGCTTGATGCACCGCTCCACAGAGTTGCCCGGTAGGCAGTTGTCGAAAGCAGGGATCCTGCCACCGACCGGCCATGGTTCTTGCGCCTGGCGAACTTGTCGGTGTGTGGGGACCTGGGCGGGAGAGATGTCTGATGCATGGGCGTCCGGTTCCCCGGCAGGGGCGCCTTCGGTCGGGGGCCCTGCCGGGGATGGTGGGCACGGGGGGATCGTGCAGTCGACGGCGTCGGCGCAGTCGCCTCGGAGTCGGCCTGGACGAGCAGAGCGGTGAACGTTCCTCCCAGGGGCCGTCAGCTGGCCACTTGCGCAGCCGGTTGTGAACGCCTTCCCTGACCCGAACGTCTTGGGCAGGGGGCGGTCCACGGCGTCCCGGGGCTGTGTTTGAGTGGAAGCGCGTCGATCACCTTTCGGTACCGGCGCCTCAACTCGCCTTGAGTGCGGGTCTATTGGGACCCGACGCGCCGGAGGTGCGGACCGTCGCCCGTGGCCTACCGGTGTTCGCGGCAAACCTGTCGCCCCGTATCAGAGACGGCGATCTCGCTCTTCGTCGATGAGGGAAGTGGACGATGGCACGACGACCCGCCTGCGTTTGGCGATGCTGGTGAAAGCCAGTACACCGATGACGCCGACGATCATCATGATCGTGCCGACCACATCGAGGTTGACGCTCCGCATCTGCCAGTCGGTGCCGAACGTGAGAATGGCGCCTGCGCCGATGAGCAGAATGCATCCGCCTAATCCCATGGGATTCGCCTCCAGTGTTGGATGGTGTCGGTCGCCTTCGGGTACCCGCTGCGTTCGCCGACATGCGTGATCCGGGGGTCTCTTGACGACCGCTCGGATGCGCGCATGCGCCGGGCCAGGAGAGGAACCCACGTGCACCGGAGTTCACCGCTGTTTCCGTTTCCGTGATTCCAGCCATGTGTGAACGGGTTTGTTTAGCGGCTGGGAGCTCGGACAGTCGGAGGGTGTCGCCGGACAGGACGCACGGTGCAGTCCGCACCGCCTGTGCGTGCGGCTGAAGTACGGAGGCACCCCAATGACCGAGAACATCTGGAGTTACCCGGCCAGTGCTGGTCACACTCAGGAAGCCGATCTGACGGGCTATGAGGTCGAGGCCACGGACGGGCACATCGGCAAGGTCGACAAGCACTCCAACGACGTCGGCTCGCAGTACATCGTGGTCGACACCGGCGTGTGGATCTTCGGCAAGGAGGTCCTGCTGCCGACGGACACCATCACCGGCATCGACGCCGAGGCGACGACGATTCAGGTCGCGCGTACCAAGGCCCAGATCAAGAGCGCGCCGGAGTTCGACAAGGACAAACACCTGGGCGACGCCGGCTGTCACGAGCAGGTCGGCAGGTACTACGACGCTCCGGGGACTCCGGGCGCGGGGCTGATGCCCCCTGGTCGCCCCACGATCTGACCAGACATCGGCACAGAACGGGGGCGTGTGGGTGGCCCCTCGCTGTGCCCACGACAGCAGTGACGCGGACTCGCCGGAGCCGCGGACCGGTTGGACGAGGACGACGAGGACCAATGACGCGTTTCGCAACGGTGGGGCTGTTGACGGCCTGCGCGCTGGGCAGTTCGCTTCTCGCTGTCTCGGCATCTCAGTGGTGGTGGTTCGCTGCGGCCCCTCTCACGGCCGTGGCACTGACCGGTGTGTACGACCTGGTCCAGCGTCGGCACTCTGTGCTGCGCAACTATCCCGTGCTCGGCCACCTGCGCTTCCTCATGGAGAGACTGCGCCCGGAACTGCAGCAGTACTTCGTGGAGCGCAACTACGACGGCAGGCCCTTCGACCGGGACACCCGCAGCATCGTCTACGAGCGGGCCAAGGGCGTCGCTGCCGAGGAACCGTTCGGCAGTGAGCGCGACATGAATGAGCGTGGCTACGAGTTCCTCGTGCCGTCCATGGCCCCGGTGGATGTGCCCGACACGCCGCCCCGCGTCGGGATCGGCGGCCCCGACTGCACGGATCCGTACGACATGGCCCTGCTCAATGTCTCGGCGATGAGCTTCGGCTCGCTCTCGGCAAACGCCGTCGTGGCTCTGAACACGGGTGCGGCACGCGGCGGGTTCGCACACGACACCGGCGAGGGAGGCCTGTCGACGTACCATCTGCGCCCCGGCGGCGACCTCGTCTGGGAGATCGGCACGGGTTACTTCGGCTGCCGCACCAGTGACGGGGACTTCGACGCGCGGCAGTTCGCCGAGAAGGCCGCCCATCCGTCCGTGCGCTGTGTGTCGCTCAAGCTGTCGCAGGGGGCCAAACCCGGGATCGGAGGTGTCCTCCCGGGCAGCAAGGTGAACGGCGAGATCGCTTCGGTGCGAGGTGTCCCCGAAGGCGAGACCGTCGTGTCGCCGCCGTACCACCGCGTCTTCTCCACTCCGCGCGAGCTCGTCCGGTTCCTGGCCCGGATGCGGGAACTGGCGAGGGGCAAACCGGTGGGTTTCAAGCTGTGCCCCGGATCCAGGACACAGTTCCTCGCCGTGTGCAAAGCCATGGGGGAGGAAGGGATCGCTCCGGACTTCATCGTGGTGGACGGCGCGGAGGGCGGCACCGGCGCGGCGCCGCTCGAATTCGCCGACCATCTCGGCATGCCGCTCACCGATGGCCTCTTCACCGTGCACAGCGCCCTGACCGGCACAGGGCTGAGGGAAGGGATCCGGATCGGTGCGAGCGGCAAGGTGGCGACGGGTTCCGACATCGTCAAGCGCCTGGCCATGGGCGCCGACTACACCAACGCGGCCCGGGCGATGATGTTCGCTGTCGGGTGCATCCAAGCCCAGCGCTGTCACACCAACCATTGCCCGACCGGTGTGACCACCCAGGATCCGCGCCGGGCCCGCGCCCTCGACGTCGTAGACAAGGCCGCGCGCGTCGCGCGCTACCAACAGGCCACCGTGGAAAGCGCGCTGCAGATCATGGCCGCGATGGGCGTACGGGACACCGCGGAACTGGGCCCTCGGCTGCTGCGGCGCCGAGAGGACCATGGTGGGTTCCGGTCCTACGCCGAACTGTACGAGTGGCTGTCCCCGGGCGAACTGCTCGCCGAACCGCCCGAGAGCTGGGCCGCTGACTGGCAGGCAGCGGATCCGGACACCTTTGCCTCCTGACGGCGATGTCCGAGGAAGCGTGGACGGCAACGCGCACCGATCATTCGAGTTTTTCGAGTCGTTCGAGAGGAGACACACCCGATGAGTCGAACCGTGGCCCGCGTCATGATCGACGCCTTGGAGGAACTCGGAGTACGCCATGTCTTCGGCGTGGTGGGGGATGCCCTCAATCCCCTCACCGATGCCATCCGCGCGTCCGGGTCCGTCGAATGGGTCGGATGTCGGCACGAGGAGGCCGCTGCGTTCGCCGCCGGGGCCCAGTCCCAGCTCACCGACACCCTAGGGGTCTGCATGGGCACCGTGGGACCTGGCTCCGTGCACCTGCTGAACGGTCTGTACGACGCGGCGAAGAGCGGAACCCCGGTGCTTGCCGTCGCCGGCCAGGTGCCTCTCGCGGAGGTGGGCACGGATTACTTCCAGGAGGTCGACAACGATCTGCTCTTCCGCGACGTCGCCGTGTTCCGCGCCACCGTCACGTCTGCGGAGCAGATGCCCGGTCTGCTGGAGATCGCGGTGCGGACCGCGATCGGGCGGCGCGGTGTGGCCGTGCTGACCGTCCCCGGCGACATCGGCGACCAGGAACTGCCGGCGGACCGGCCGGCCCGGCTCTCCGTGGCCGGTTCCGCCAACCGGCCCGACGATCCGGTACTGGACGAGGCGGCCGATGCCCTCCGCGACGGCGGCAAGGTCACGATGCTTGTCGGCCGCGGAGCGCGCGGTGCCCGCGAGGACGTTCTCGCCCTCGCCGAGCGGCTGGCCGCGCCCATGGTGCTCACGCTCAAGGCGAAGGAAGGCTTCGAGGGCGACAACCCGTACCAAGTCGGCCAGACCGGTCTGATCGGCAATCCGGCCGCCGCGCACGCGATGGACGCGGCGGACACCCTGTTGCTGCTCGGCACCGACTTTCCCTACCGGGAGTGGTACCCGCAGGGCAAGAACGTCGTCCAGGTCGATCGGGTCGCCGAGCACATCGGCCGACGTGTCCCGGTCGACGTGGCTCTCGCCGCCGACGTCGGTCCCACGGTGCGGGGGCTCCTGGAACGGCTGGAGCGGCGCACGGACCGCGAACACCTGGACGACGCGCGCGAGAAGTTCGGCACATGGCAGGAAGGACAGCAGCGGCTGGCAGCGCCAGGCCACGACCGCGGGCTGATCGGCAAGGTGCGGTCCGCCTTCGACAACCGCGACCACCTGGTACGCCCGGAGGCGCTGGCCGCCGCCGTGGACGCCCTGGCGGCCGACGACGCGGTCTTCACCTCGGACACCGGCATGGCCACCGTCTGGCTGTCACGCTTCGTCGAGATGCGTGGATCCCGCCGCCTGCTCGGCTCCTACAACCTCGGCTCGATGGCCAACGCGATGCCGCAGGCGATCGGCGCACAACTCCTGGACCCCGACCGGCAGGTCGTCGCCTTCTGCGGTGACGGCGGACTCGGGATGCTCCTCGGCGATCTCATGACCGTCCGCAGCCGGCGGCTGCCGGTGAAGCTCGTCGTCTTCGACAACCAGCGCCTCGGGATGGTGAAGCTGGAGCAGGAGCAGGCGGGCCTGCCGGAATTCGGGACGGAGCTCGACAACCCGGATTTCGCCGCGGTCGCCGAGGCGCTCGGCATCACCGGCATCCGGGTGAGCCGGGGCGAGGACCTGGCCGAGGGCGTCAGCCGGGCCTTCGCCACACAGGGACCGGTGCTCCTGGACGTCCTGACCAACCCGGAGGAGATCGCCGTGCCCGCCAAGGCGACCGTCCAGCAGGGCTGGGGCTTCGCCATCGCCAAGATCCGCGAGAACCTCACCAGTCCCGGCGGACGCTGACGTCAGCCCCGGGAAACCGGGCCCCGCACGTTTCGGCGGCATGGACGGGCCACTCGGATCCCGGCCGCCGAGAGATCACCCAGTAGGAGGCCGAGCAGGAAAAAGAGCCGAATAGGCGAAAAAGCCGCAGGCTGGATGTGAACCAGCACGCCCACGTATCTGCCGATCAGCCGCGAAACTGCCCTGCCGCGACCCTCCGTAGCAGCGGGCCCGACCTCGCGGCGCGACGGACACACCGATCGAAAGGCGCACGCAGCTCATGAACGACGTCACAGGCAAGGCGACCACCACGGATGCCGGCGTTCCGGTCGAGAGCGACGAGCACTCGCTCACCGTCGGTGCCGGTGGCCCGATCCTCCTGCAGGACTCCTATCTGATCGAGCAGATGGCGCAGTTCAACCGGGAGCGCATTCCTGAGCGGCAGCCGCACGCCAAGGGCAGCGGCGCCTTCGGCCACTTCGAAGTCACCGCAGACGTGAGCGCCTACACGAAGGCCGCCCTCTTCCAGCCGGGCACGCGCACCGATCTGGTGACCCGGTTCTCGACCGTCGCCGGCGAGCGCGGGAGCCCCGACACCTGGCGTGACCCGCGCGGATTCGCGGTGAAGTTCTACACCGCCGATGGCAACTACGACATGGTGGGGAACAACACCCCGGTCTTCTTCGTGAAGGATCCGATGAAGTTCCAGCACTTCATCCGCTCCCAGAAACGCCGTGCGGACAACAACCTCCGCGACCACGACATGCAGTGGGACTTCTGGACCCTCTCACCCGAGTCCGCGCACCAGGTCACCTGGCTCATGGGCGACCGGGGCATCCCGCGCACCTGGCGCCACATGAACGGCTACACCTCGCACACGTACATGTGGATCAACGCGCAGGGCGAGCGGTTCTGGGTGAAATACCACTTCAAGACCGACCAGGGCATCGAGTTCTTCACCCAGGACGAGGGTGACCAGATGTGTGCGGTCGACACCGACTACCACACCCGGGATCTCTTCGAGCACATCCGGGACGGCGAGTACCCGAGCTGGACGCTCAAGGTGCAGGTCATGCCGTACGACGACGCGGCCACCTACCGCTTCAACCCGTTCGACCTGACCAAGGTGTGGCCGCACAGCGACTACCCGCTGATCGAGGTCGGCCGGATGACCCTCGACCGCAACCCCACGGACCATCACGCCGAGATCGAACAGGCCGCGTTCCAGCCCAACAACCTCGTCCCCGGTATCGGCCCCAGCCCCGACCGCATGCTGCTGGCGCGACTCTTCTCGTACGCCGACGCGCACCGTCACCGCATTGGCGGCAACTACCAGCAGCTTCCGGTCAACGCTCCCATCGCGCCGCTGAACACATACTCCAAAGACGGAGCCATGGCCTACCGAAAGACCGAGGACCCGGTCTACGCCCCCAACTCCAAGGGCGGCCCGGCAGCCGACACGGGCCGCTACGCGCCGCCCAGCTGGCACGCGGACGGCGACATCACGCGCGCCGCGTACGTCGACCATGTCGATGACGACGACTGGGGTCAGGCGGGCACGTTGGTGCGCGAGGTCCTCGACGATGCCGCGCGCGAACGTCTCGTGGACAACGTCGTCGGGCACCTGCTCAACGGGGTGAGTGAACCCGTCCTCGCCAGGGCCCTGGAGTACTGGTCCAACATCGACAAGTCCCTCGGCGACCGCATCCAGCAGGGCGTGCGAGCCAAGGCGGACGACAAGGACCCCAAAGCGGCGGAGCAGGCCAACCCTGCCCGGAGCAGCATGCAGAGGAAAGCCTGAGCGGGCTTTGGGTGATCCTGTGACGCGCCCGTGTGAGCTGGAGGGACGGGGAGTGTGAACTACCAACGAAGCGCACCGGTTTGAGGCAAGGGTCGCGGAGCCTCCTTTGGCGGGCGGCGGGCGGCGGGCGGCGGGCGGATGGGCGGTGGCGGTGGACCGCCACCAGCCCGGGGGATCTCCGGTTTCGGATACCGGGGATCCCCCGCAATGGCGCCTGCATGCCGGCAAGGGACCTGATCGAATTGGCGCGCAGCTCTGGTCGAGCAGCTCCATCTGGTCGGCCAGGACGGCCTTGGAGAGGGCCATGTCCACGACATCGCGCGCGGTGAAGGCGGCCCGGATGTTCACCGACACCCCGGGATACCGGCCGCTGAACGCGCGGATCATCGTGGTCGGCGGCTCCACGGCCTGGGACGGCATCGCGGCGATGTCCAGTCGCCCCTGGCGCAGTTCGTGCACGGCCGCGACGCTGGCGCGAGCCGTCTGCAGGCTCCGCACAGCCGCCCGGGCCGGTTCGATCAACGCTGTCCCCGCCTCGGTGAGAACGGCCCGGCGGCCGATCCGATGGAACAGATTGCTGCCCAGATCCCGCTCCAGAGCCTGAACAGCCTGGGAAAGTGAAGGCTGAGAAATGTACAGAGCTGACGCCGCCCGGTTGAAACCCTCGTGATCAACAATCGCGAGGAAGTACTCAAGCTGCCGGATATCCATGACCACCATCCTCCACATCCTGAAGACCGCCTCGCCCCGGCTGCTCACCCGATGGCTTGTCGCACAGCCGTGGCCGCGCACGCGGTTCGTCTACGGAGGTGATGTAGGACGGGGGCAGGCTGCCATCGCCTTTGTGCAACTGTCGTCGACCAGCAGATGGCTGCAGGAGCGGACATCGACGAGCGGTTCGTCGCAGTCCTGGATAGTGATGCCGGCTACGCGCGGGTCGGACATCAGGGTGACGTTCAACTGCATCCCCTTGAGGGGCCCTTTGGGTACTTGGGCGCGGGGGGCACGGAGTGGATTCAGGCGAGGGCGCGCAGGAGGCCAGACCTGTAGGTTCGCATTCTCTGTGTCCCTGTCTCACAGGCGATGTCCCTTGCCCGGCCCAAAGGACACAGAAGTGAGACGAACGGCTGGGGTTTGACCTCGCGAGAGCGCAACGCTTCAGGCCGTCCCCGGACGTGCCCGTGGCGGGCTCACTATTGCACCTGCCCCGCCGCGAGCGCGTCCAGCTGCTCCTTCGATGACGAGAGGCTGCCGGCTCGCAGGTCTTCGACCACCGCGCGCACCCACTCCAGCTCTGCGGCCGTCACGGCCTGCAGGTACTCGGTCTCCAGACGGGTGATGCGCGGCAGCCCTTGATCTGTCTCTGCGGCCATGGCCGCTTCCAGTCCGTCGAGCTTCTCCGCGAGGGCGTCGGCCCGCCGCTCCAGTACGTCTGCCATCTCTTCGGGCGTGAGCAGCAGCAGATTCGAGAGGGCGGCCGGGAACTCCGGGAACTCCTGCTTGGGTGTGGAGAGCATCTCCTCCAGCCAGGCGTGGGCGATCTCGCGCCCCGTGTCAGTGACTTCGTACACGGTCCGCTCGGGGTACTGCTGATCGCGCCCGGTCTCGCGTACCGCGATCAGCCCGTCGCCATTGAGTCGCTCGATCGTGCGGTAGAGGCTCGCACGCTGCCTGACGTTGACGACTTGCTCCTTGCCCCAGTCCTTGACCAGGCGCTGGATGCCGTACGGGTGCAGCGGCTTGTAGTGCAGCAAAGCCAGGACGGTCAGGGCGAGCGGGGAGCTGCGGGGAGCAGATGTGGTCATGGACGTCATTTTAGCCCCAGCATAACTAGTTGACGAGAAACTAGTTTCAGTGCAACTATCGAATCGTCAGCGCAACACCGTCCAGAGAGGAACCACCGAGATGTCCCTCACCGAGCGCATCCACTCCGACCACGGCCTCGTCAAGCACCTGGGCAACTGGACCGAGGCCGGACACTTCGAGATCAAGGCCCGCCATGGCGCTGCCGTCCTCGACCTCCGTTCCCCCGACCTCCCCGACGACGTCGAGATTCACCTCGACATGGACCGGGCCATGGTCAAGCTGCTCGTCGACGACGGCACCGCCATCGACCACTGGAACCTGAGGTGGACCGCTCGCGGCAAGATCAAGGACTCCCAGTCCTCATCCGACGGCGACAAGGCGGCTGGCCGCCTTGTCCATCTGTCCGGCTCCGCGACGAACAGCGAGATCCGCATCCACCGCGGTGGCATCGCGCTCCTGTCGGCGATGTTCTCCCGTGCGTACGTCCAGGATGTGCGCCGTGCACACAAGACCGGCGACGTTCCGACGATCGACGACCCCGCGAGGGGGCACCAGTCATGACTCGCATCGGCAAAGCCCGCACCGCGCTCGTCATCGGCGGCGGTATCGCAGGCCCGGTCGCCGCCATGGCCCTCCGCCGTGCAGGCATTGAGGCCGTGGTCTACGAGGCGTACGACTCCACGGCCGATGGGGCCGGAGGCGGCATGACCATCGCCCCGAACGGCCAGAACGCCCTCGACGCGATCGGCGCGGGCGACATCGTCCGCGCCATCGGCACACCAGTCACCGAGATGGGTCTACGGAGCTGGACGGGTAAGCACCTCGCGCAGTTCGCCCCGCCCTCCCGCCTCCCGTCCCTGCAGTTCGTCTGGCGCGCCGATCTCTACCGTGCGCTCTACGACGAGGCGGAGCGCCGCTCCGTCCCCATCCACCACGGCAAGCGGCTGACCGGGACGACGGACACCGGCTCCGGCGTCACCGCGCACTTCGCGGACGGTACGCAGGCGAACGCCGATATCCTCATCGGCGCCGACGGCATCCGCTCCACGGTCCGCACCCTGATCGACCCGGCTGCACCAGAGCCGAACTACGCCGGCCTGGTCTGCTTCGGCGCGCGGATGCACCAATCAGGGATGCCCTCCACCAACGGCGTCATGTACATGTGTTTCGGCAAGCGTGCATTCTTCGGATACCAGATCTTCGACGACTCCTCGGCGGTATGGTTCGCGAACCTGCCTCACCGTGCCCCGATGACAGTCGCCGAGGCCCAGGTGTTCGGCGCGAACGAGTGGATGCGCACCCTGCTGACCGCCTTCGCCGACGACCGCACCCCGGCCCTCGAGATGATCAGCCGCACCGACGTCGGCCAGCTCCTCATCACCGGCCCGATGGAGAACATGCCGAGGGTTACGACCTGGACCCGCGGCCGCATGACCCTGATCGGCGACGCGGCCCATGCCGCGTCGTCCAGCTCCGGGCAGGGCGCCTCCATCGCCGCCGAAAGCGCCGTCGAACTGGCGCGCTGCCTGAGGGACCTGCCCTACAACCAGGCCTTCGCGGCCTACGAACAACTGCGCCGCCCCCGCGTCGAACGCATCATCAAGCTCGGCGCCCGCACGAACAGCAACAAGACCGCGGGCCCGGTCGGCCGTGTACTGCGCGACCTCGTGATGCCGGCGACCATGAAGCTGATCAACCCGGAGAAGATGGCCTGGCAGTTTGACCACCACATCGACTGGGTCGCGAAGGCAGCCCCGCTCACGTAACTCCAGCCCGTCCGCCGGGAACCGGCTGGCGCCCGTGCACAGGTCCGGCACCGCGCCTGGCACCTGCCGGGTGGGGTCCGATCGGTCACTGACCCGGGCTATGGCCGCGGCCGGCTCCCTTCGTTCGTCCGGACTCCCGCCGGAGAGCTCGGAAAAGAACACGGAAGTGAGACGAACGCGCGGGGGACCGCCCGTGAGACGCGAGCATCGGTGCTGGTCAGTGTCACGCTAGGGGACATCGGAAACGAGAACCTACAAGACCGCCGGAGGGGGCGTGGATGACGTAGGCCAGGGCGTCGCCGTCCGGGGCCGGCCGGGAAGCCAGGTTGTCCGTACAGATCGCGAACCGGCCTTCGTCGAGGGGTTGGGACAGCAGGAGTTCGGACCGGAGCCTGGTGATCTCGCCGGCGTCGGCGGGAGTGGCGAGTCGGGCGGTGGCCATGGAGTGCCCTCCTCGGCGGCGGTGGCACGGTCGGAGCTCGGGTCGGGGCGCTTCGTCATGATGCCGGTGTGGTGGCGAGGCTCAGGGTGCGCAACGGGGTGAGCACAAGCCGGATCGGCGGCAGGACGAGCAGGCAGGCGCCGATGGTCAAGATGGTGTGCAGGCTGATACCGGTGCTGGCGGCGCCGGCGAGAGGGGCCGCGACCGGGCGCAGACCGAAAGCGGTCCACTGCCCTGTGGCCTGCATCCGTCCTTGCATCTCTGCCGCGTAGGCGCGCTGGCGTACGGTCCGCTGGGTCAGGCCGTGCGTGACGGCACCGAAGAGCTGAACGAACAGACCACAGCCGATGGTCAGTTGGCCGGAAGGGCCGGGCCGTGCCATCAGCAGTGGGAGCTGGCCGGCAGGGGCGAGTGCGAGCGCGCTGATCATGACGGGACCGGCTCCGAGCCGATCGGTCAGGCGTTTGGCGACGAGGGAGGCGAGGAAGCCGCCGCTCGCGCCGATCGCCGTGACGACGGCGAATACCTGTGGGGACCAGTGGAGGTCGCGTAGCAGGTAGACGACCCAGATCGCGTTGGTGCCGGCCAGGACGGTCGAGGTGAGCATGTTCGTGGTGACCAGCGGTCCGATCGCGGGGTGTCGCCAGGTGTAGGAGAGCCCTTCGTGGATTTCCCGGCGCAGGGAGCGCCTGGTGGCCGTCGGTTGTGGTTCGGGATCGGGCGTGCGGATCCTGAAGGTGCACCAGGCGCTGACGATGTAGGAGGCGGCGTCGACGGCGACCGCGCGGGCGGCGCCGATGACGCCGATCAGCGCGCCGGCGAGAGCCGGGCCGCCGACGTCCGCCAGAGTGTTCGCGCTGGCCAACTTCGAGTGTGCCTGCAGTAGTTGGTCGGGGTACAGCAGGCCGGGGATGTCCGACAGGCTCGCCGCCATGCCGATGACCTGGCAGGACCCGATCGTGAACGCCACGAGCCACAGCTGCACCAGCGTGAGCCGGTCGGTCGCGGCGGCGAGCGGGATGGTGGCCATCGCCGCGGCGCAGCCGAGGTCCGCGGCGATCATCAACGGCCGTTTGCGGAGCCGGTCGGCCCAGGCGCCGGCCGGGAGGGAGAACAGCAGAGGCGGGGTCTTCTGCACGGCGGCGAGCACGGCCGCCTCCCAGGCGGTGGCGTGCAGGGTGACGACCGCGACCAGGGGGATGGCGACCGAGCTGAGCGATGACCCCCAGGACGTCGGTGGCCTGCCCGGTCCAGTAGAGACGGAAGTCGCGGTGCCGCCACAGACTCGTGTTCACGGACCGGCTCATGCACCCGCGGCTCTCGGGTCGGACGACGGCGTCGTGCGGTGGGCGTAGGGGGTGAAGTGGGCCGGGGGGTGGTCGATGGGCAGGCCGGGGCTCCATGCCGTGAGGAT
The DNA here is from genome assembly GCF_053607285.1 of Streptomyces sp. NPDC055140. Taxonomy (NCBI): domain Bacteria; kingdom Bacillati; phylum Actinomycetota; class Actinomycetes; order Kitasatosporales; family Streptomycetaceae; genus Streptomyces; species Streptomyces sp. NPDC055140. Next base: position 15,700 of record NZ_JBSGTG010000046.1, read on the forward strand.
TTGCGCGCTGCACTCGAACAACTCGGAGGGTAGATCGTCGAGCGGCCACCAGTTCCAGTCGCCGACGCTTTCGTCCGGCTGCGTGGCGGGCTCGCCCTCCCAGGTGGTGACGACGGCGCCGATGGTGACACGTACGACATCGCCGACGTGATCGACGAGTGTGCCCAGGAGGATGACGTCCTCGGGGCGTGCGCTCAGTCCGGTCTCCTCGGCGAGTTCGCGCACGACCGTCTGCTCCGGGGCTTCGCCGGCTTCCAGGGTGCCGCCGGGCAGCTCGATGGTGCCGAGGCGGTGGCCCTGTTCGCCGAGGACGATGGCGCCCACGCCGACCGCCGCATGCGGGGCAGGAGGCCGTCGGGTGCGTGGCCGACTGGAGATCCGTGTACGCCGATCCGGTAGCCGCCGCGCACGGATGAGCTGATGGACTACCAGGTTGTCCGCTGCGGGTGCGGTCAGCAGGTTCATGACGTCGACCTGGAAGCCGTACGAGGTCAGCAGGTCTTCCCACAGGTGCGGGACGAGGACGAACATGTCGACGGGGATAGCCGGCGCCTTGCGTAGGAGGAGCTGCTGCTCGCGCGGTGCGACGGTGGTGGACGGCCCGTGGCCGTGCAGGTCGGTGTGGAGGACAGAGAAGACCAGGGGGGCGCCCGTGGCCAGGGCGTCACGGAGGGCGGGCAGCGATACGTGCGGATCGAGGTACGCGAGACTGCCGATCGCGTACGCGGCCTCGTACGGCTCGGCCGCCGTTCGCAGGTGTCCGATGACGTCCCCGTGCACCCAGTCGACACCTGTTTCGGCGCCGTAGTGGCGGGTGGCGCGGGCGTGCTGGGTGGCGGACAGTTCGATCGCGGTGACGCGGGCGCCGTGGGCGCGGGCCAGATGGACGGCGTGGTGGCCGGCACCGGATCCGATGTCCAGCACCCGCTTGCCGGCGAGGTCGCCGAGAATCTCGCTGCCCGGTCCGACGCCTTCCCACGGAGCCCACATGATGGCCTCGGGCACGGGTGGCATGTGGCCGCGGTCGAGCTGGCGTTGGCCGTACTCGGTCCAGGCTTGCTCGTTGCGGGCTTCAACGGACATGACGACTCCTGGGGTATGTGGTCGGGCTTCAGGTGCGGTTGGTGACGAGGTACTGCGGTCCGTGGCCGGTCCGAGCCCGCTCGACGGCCTCCAGGCGGGCGTACGGTCCCTCGCCCATCAGGTGCCGCCAGTTGTCAAGGTCGTGGACCGCCCACAGATCGTGCTCGGTCGGATCGAGGTGAATCTGCCGAAGCTGCTCGGAGGTGAGGGTTCCTCCGTCGAAGATGAAACCGATCTTGCCCATCGGGCGGCGGGGGCCAGGGTGGATGTAGTGCGACAACAGCAAGCGGGGCCGACCCCGGCCGAGGCGGAGTCCGGTCTCCTCCACCGCCTCGCGGCGTGCGGTCTCCAGGGGATCCTCGTTGGCGTCTGTGTTACCGCCGGGGAACTGCCAGAGCCGCCTGCCGTACACCGAGCGCAGCTGCACCGGACGGTCGTGCTCGTCGCGCACGTACAGGCACGCGTACACCGTGTGGTGAGGCAGTGTCTGCACGTACTCCTCGGCGGGCATCGGCATAGGGTGCCCCGCACGCGCCGGCCGGTGGTCGAACTCGATCGCGAGTGGCCCCAGTGCCTCCTTCTCGGGCGGATAGATCTGGCGCAGGTTGAGAAGCTGTTCCTCACGGGTGGCATCAGGATCGATCCGTGAGGGGTCTTCGGTGTTCAGCAGCTCCTCGAACGACGCGTATCGGGTGATGCGTTGGGCGATGGCGTCGAGCTCACGGCCGGAATCCTCGCCGTGGAAGATGAGGGCATCGTCAACGCGGATGTCGGCCTTCCGCGGCGTGTTCACCCGGATCTCCACGGTCTTGCGGCCGGACGCCATCTGCGCGTAGTACCGCTCCCGGAGGCCGAGGTGGTGTTCCCGTCCCGTACCACCGGGCATCGTGTCCTGGGGCGCCACCGCGAGGGGCGCACGCCGCAGGACGAGGAGTGCCAAGCCGGCGACGTCCGTGCGTTCGACGCGCGCCCAGTCGGCCCCCAGTTCGCGCAGTTCGTCCTCGTCGAGAGCGATGCCGCGGCGCTCTGCCGGAGTTTCGGCAGCGAGCGGAGTGATGACGACAAGGGCGCCGCCGGGACGCAGACGGTGCCCAAGGTCGCGCAGAATCCGCGTACGGCCTTCCAGGAATGCGGCTACGAGCCGGAGGGTGATCAGGTCGTACCCGGACGCGTGCAGCTGTCCCCAGTCGTCGCGCTCGACATCGAGTTTCAGCCACCGTTCCACCTCGGGGTGGTTTGCCGCGCCCTCGGCGAGAGCGTGCTCGGCCCAGTCAGCGGCGTCCACGGAGTAGCCCGACGAGACCAGGAACGCGGCGAGCTCGCCCACTCCGCACCCCACGTCGAGGGCCCTGCCCGTTGGCGGAGCGGGCACCTGCTGGGCGAGCCAGGTCCGCTCGGCATCGTCCAGGTTCCGGTAGCGGCGTCCGTCGGCGTAGCCGCGATTCCAGTCGTCCTGCGTGGTGAACAAGGGGACACACCCTTCTGCGAACACGGTGGTGAACCGGGGTCAGCGCCAGCCCATTTCGGAGTACGTCTCACCGCGGGCGATGGCCGCGAGCACCACGCGGGTGTACTCGACGAGCGACTCGGGCAGGGCATCCAGGGGCCACCACCGCCACTGCGTGCAGCGGTCCGGTTCCAGCACGCGTGGCTCGCCCACCCAGCGGGAGGCGGAGAAGAACAGTCCCATACGCGAGATGCTGCTGCCCGGATCGCGAAGGTCCAGTGTGTGAGCGAGCCGGAGATCCTTCTCCCTGATGGCCAGGCCGGTCTCCTCACCGACTTCACTCACGAGGCAGGCGCGCGTGGACTCGCCTTCTTCACGGTGCCCGGCAGGCAGATGCCAGGTGTCGGGGGCGAAGGCGCTGTCGGGATGACGCTTGCCGAGCAGGACCTTCCCGTCGCGGACCAGGACGAGGTGAGCGCCGATGATGCTCCGGTCCCGATGCGCGGCCGGTTCACGGACCTCCACGGTGGCGAGGGTGTCGTCTGCGTACTGGGGGTGCGGGTGCTGTTGGTGTTCGTGCAGGACCGCTGTGGTGCCGGGGTCCAACGCCATCTCGGCCATCTCGTCGGGGCGGGTCCAGCGCAGTTGAATGCCCTCGGTGAGTCGGATCTCGTGAGCCGGCGCATTGAGGGTGCCGGTGTACACGCGGACGCGGTCCTTGAAGGCACCTGTGGCCTCGAGCGTGTCCAACGTGACGAACGGGGCCAGGTCGGGGATCGTGAGGCCGGTCTCTTCGCGCAGTTCACGGGCGATGGCCTCGTCGCAGCCCTCCCCACGCTCGGTGTTGCCGCCGGGGAGGGCCCACATCCCCGGCCGCCAGATGGGCTTGTGCGCCGAGCGCAGGTGCAGCAGGTACTCGCCCCGGTCGTTCGTGAGGAGCGCGGCCGTACCGGGGATGATCGGCCAGCCGATCGACAGCCTCACGTGCTCCTTGTTCACGCGGTGCGCCGCGCTGTCGGTAGGGGAGACGGTGGTGTGGGGCTCGGCGGTGATCTTTGGGCACGCGGCGGCTCGGTGGTTACGCTGCCAGTGCAGGACCTGCTCGGCCATCTCCGTGGCGGCCCGCCGGCCGCCGGGGCCGTAGCCGTGGATGACGAACTCGTAGACGCCTTTGCCGCGTTCGTCGTCGCCGATCCGGTCGGTGACGAGCCGTGCCAGAGCCGTGCCGCGCACGATCGCGGCTCCGGGCCAGCGCGGCGGCGGCGGATCGAGGACTCCGCTGTGCTGGTCGGGATCGACGGACAGGCGGCAAAACCCGGGAAGCGCCCCGGACAGGTACAACGTGAGGTCGTCGAAGGGCTCTTCACTGCCGACGGCGACGTTCGTACGGACTTGTTGCGGGGCGTGGTCGAACGCTCCGGCGAGCTGGTCCACGGGCTGCGCCGGTCCGTCTTCGAAGGCCAGGCGGACGCCGGTGCCGGGCACGGTGTGCCACGGGGTGTGCCATGCGCCGGCCCCTTGCATCGGCACGAAGCCGCACGTGGTGAGCGGCTCGTCGCTGACGAGCACGCCGTCGCGTTTGGTGAAGCCGATGGACCAGACGTAGCCATGGATGCGGAGCGGGGCGACGAGACGTCCACCGTCCGCGACGAGGTCGAACCAGGGGAGATCCGTGGTCTCGACGGTGACGATCACAGCGTCGAAGCCGGTCTCCGGGACGACATCGGCCGGCAGATGGGCAGCATCCGCTGTGACGACGTGTACGCGGTCATATCCCGTGGTGGCGAGGAAACGTGTTGCGCGGTCGGTGACTGTGGGGTCGATGTCGACCGTGAGGACGGTGCCGGTGGCGCCGACGAGTTCAGCAGCGAGGGCGGCGTTGTAGCCGCCCGAGCCGATCTCCAGTACCCGGTTGCCGGGGCGGATGCGGGCGGTTTCCAGCATGTTGGCCTGCAGCCAGGGGGCGGAGACGGAGCTGGTGGCCCGTCCCTCACTGTTCTTGCGTACGCCCACGATGTCGTTGGCATAGGCGTCGGCCAATTCGGCCTCGGGCGCGAATTTGTGGCGAGGGACCTTTCGGAAGGCTGACTCGACGGCGGGCGTGCGGATCCAGCGGTCGGCGAGCAGTTGGTCGATGAGGGCGGTACGCAGCTGATCGGGGCTGGCGTCGGCGGGCATGTCGGTGGTGGGCACGGAGGTCACGGGGCTCCTCGGGGTGGGGCGTTCAGTTCGATTCGGCGGCGGTCGGCTGGTCGGGCCTGGGCACGATGCCCCTGGATTCGTACTGGGCTGCCTGAGTGCGGAACATGGCGGCGTAGCGGCCGTTGGCTGCGAGCAGCTCGGCGTGACTGCCCTGCTAGATCACCTGCCCCTTCTGCAGGACATAGATGAGGTCGGCCCGGCGCACTCCGGACATTCGGTGGGTGACCAGCACAACGGCGCGGTTGGGGGCGGTCAGATCACGGATGCGGTCGAACGCCTCGGTCTCACTCTCTGGGCCGAGCGCCGAGGTCGGTTCGTCGACGATGAGTACGCCGTGCGCGGTGCAGGTCTGCGTACGCCAGTGCGTGCGTGCCAAGCCGATCTTCTGCCACTCTCCGCCGGACAGTTCGCCGCCGCGGCGAAACTGCCGGGCCGGGAGCGTGTCCATTCCGGCAGGGAGTTTGTCGATGACCGGTGAGGCCGTGGCGTACTGCACGGAGGTGTCCAGCTCTTCTGGCGTCCCGGCATGATGCGGTCGGCCGATGCGGACGTTCATGGCCGCGGTGAACGGCCACCGCGGGAAGTCCTGGGTCAACTGGCTGAAGCGCTTGAACAGGCGGGCGCGGTCGAGGTCCTGTACGGGGGTGCCGCCCCAAGTCATGTAGCCGGACTGCGGGTTGATGAGCTCCAATGATCTTCATGAGGGTGGACTTGCCGCTGCCGTTCTCGTAGGCGATGTCGAGCAGTCGGCGGTAGGCGGGATCCTCGATCGCCTCCAACTCGGCTGCCTGCGCGCTCTCCAGGTACTCGACCGTGACGACGTGCTCGACCAGCGGCTCCAGGCGCCCGGCGCGCGATGTGGACAGGTTCCCAAGCACCGCGGCTGACACCGTGGGCTCCGCCATACGAGGGCGGCGCAGCGCCCTCATGTGACATCACCGGTCACGGTCGGGTCGGCGCTGATGACCCCGTACATCGAGCCTGCGACGAAGTGGCGTAGAACCCCCCGGGTGTAAGGGTGGCAGTCCTCGGGCGGATCACCCGGTTCCGCCCACAGCAACTCCGCGTGCTTCTGGGGCTCGTTGTTGATCGGAGTTCCCTGCCACGATCGGGTGACCCAGACCGTTCCGAGCCGCCGAGTCCCGTCGGCAGCGACGAACTGGAAGAGGCCGCAGAACTCCGCGTCGCGCTGGCTGATCTGAATGCCCAGCTCCTCCTCGGCTTCCCGGATCGCCCCCTCCAGGGGCGACTCGTCCTCCTCCAAATGGCCGCCCACAACGGTGAGTTGGCCTGCCGCATACTGACCCTGCGCGCGGCGCAGCAGCGGCATGCGTCCGTCCTCGCGGTACGGGAGCATGAGCACGTCGACGACGCTCGTGTAGCGCTCACTCACGCGAGCACCCCCTCGCGCACCCCTCCGGTCGTGCCGCGTACCGCGATGTCCGGGTGGGTTGGCTGCGACGTCTCCCCCGAGAACACCGCGTTCGCCGCGGTAGCACTTGCCGATTGCGCTGAGGTACGTGGACAGCAGCCATGGAGGGGAGGACCGAGAAGCGCAGACACGGGGCAATCGAGCGTGGTGTGCGCGCCAGGTGTGTTGTTGTGGCGGGGCATACGGCCTCCTCGGTGTGCGTGCTTCTCGGACAGGTGCTCGGAATAACGGTCCGTCGGGCCAGCTGTTCGGGGCAAGGAGGGGGTATTTCTTGGAACGCATGTGCTGTTCTGGCGGTTTGGCCAGGCGGCACCGCGTCCACCTGCGGCTGGCTGGCGCCTCTGTCACGCGTGTGGGGGGACGCCCGGCCCTGCCGTCGTGTCGGGGGTTGCGCCCACCAAAAGTGACGGCTTGTCAGAGATTAGCGAGGCCGGCCGCAGGGGGAAGGGAAGGCGGGGCGCGCTGCTGTACGGCAGGTGCTGGAATGAGGCCAGGTGACCCACATGATGATGTCTCGAGGCTCAACCGGACAGCGGCGGCCGCCACCGCCAGGCCGGGACGCGCACGTACACCGCCAGACCGGGACGCGCACGTACGCCGCAGGGCCTCCGCGTACGCGCGCGTCCCGTTTCCGGAAGTTCGGCGCTGTCAGGGCTTCTCGGTGGAACGATGAGTGGTACGAGTTCCGCAGCAACCCGAGCCGGTCCGGCGTACACGTCCTCGCCACCATCGACGAGTCCGGCTATGAGGGGGGCGGCATGGGCGGCGATCACCCCTTGGTGTGGTGCAGGGCGTTCGGCGACGGCCGCTCCTTCGGCACGGCACTGGGGCACGCGGCCGAGGCCTACACCGACCCGGGCTTCCGCCGCGCCCTGGCCCCGACGGGAGAGCGGGTATCCACAAGCGCGCCAGGTAACCAGCACCCGTCAGGCCGAGCGCTCCCGACGACAAGGGGCGCTCGCCGCCGTGAACAGCCCCTTTCAGGCCACCATCCATCTGCCCACCCCGAGACTTCAGTACCGAGCAGCTGATCTCCCCGTACTTCTCGTACCCGAACCATCTCGTCGGACGGTCGAGTCCGTCGCCGATAGGGTGAGGCGGCGCTGCGGTCAGGTCCGGTCGCGCGCAGCGGACCCTAGGTGCAGAGGTGTAGCGAGCGCATGAAGCGACCTGGACGGCTGTGGAAGATACCCGGAACGGGAAGCCGGTTGGCCGGGGCCCTCGCCAGGAGTCGTGCCGTGAGGGGGAACCCGACGACGGACCTGCTGCGCAGCATTGCGGGGCACGATGCGGTATGGCTGGCCGCCGCTACCGTACTCGGGATGGCAGGCGGCAGGAATGCCCGCAGGGCCGCGCTACGCGGCATCGGCTCCGTGGCGATCGTCGTGGCGATCGATCGCGCGCTGGCCAAACCAGCCGTCCGAAACACGCGCCCTGTCCTGAACGCGCTCCCTGGCTTTCCCCGCCCGAAGACCGTTTCCCTGCCCTCGAGTCCGATGGCGTCGGCCGCCGCTTTCGCGTCCGGGGTTGTCCTGGAGTCGCCCCGCTACGGGCTCGCGGTGCTGCCGTTCGCCGCAGGACTGACCTACGTACGCGGCCGTGAAGGTCTCGACCACCGAGGCCGTGCGGCAGTCGGCGTCATCGTAGGCGTGGGTGCCGCACTGCTCACGTGTCGCTGGTGGCCGGTGAAGCCGGAGGCTGCGGCCGCCGCAGCTCCTCCCCGCAGGCCGGCTCCGGCGCTCATGGCGGGCAAGGGCCTGCATCTGGTGGTCAATCCGTCGTCGGGCATCTCCTGGAACCAGGACACCGCCGAGACCCTGCGCGCCATGCTTCCCGAGGCAGCGATCACCGTATTCGAGCCGGGCGACGACCTCGTAGCGTTGCTCGACGAGGCGGCGACGCGCGCCGTCGCCGACGGTGGTGCGCTGGGGGTGTGTGGCGGGGACGGCACCGTCAACGCGGGCAGTGCGACGGCGGCCCGCCATCACGTTCCCCTGGCTGTCTTCCCTGGCGGCACGTTCAACCATTTCGCCGTGGACCTCGGGAATCAGACGCTGGAGGATGTGGCCCGCGCGATTCGGGCGGGCGACGCGGTCACCGCCGACGTGGGCCGGGCATCGTCACCCAAGAGCGCCCGCACGCGCCCCGAGACGGATGCTCCGGACGGTTCGGCCGACGACTCGGCCGGCGTCTTCCCGAGCGGTGGAGAACAGCAACTCTTCCTCAACACGTTCAGCATCGGGGTGTACTCGGAACTCGTCCATGCCAGGGAACGCATGGAGAAGCGCATCGGTAAATGGCCTGCGCTGGCCGTGGGCCTGGCGAAGGTCCTGGCCACGGGCACCCCGCTCTCCGTGGTCATCAACGGCCGCCCCCGCAGCATATGGCTGCTCTTCGCGGGTAACGGGATCTACCACCCGGCCGGTTTCGCCCCGACCTACCGCACCCAGCTCGACGACGGGCTCCTCGACGTCCGTGCGGTGGAGGCCGGTACCCCGCTGGCCCGCACACGGCTGCTCCTCGCCGTCCTGACCGGGACCCTGCACAACTCCCGGGTGCTGACGACAGCGCAGGTGCGTCGGCTGGACCTGGAGGTCCTGGAAGGCGAACCGCACTTCGCCTACGACGGCGAGGTCACGGACGCCACCTACCGGCGCTTGGTCCTTGACAAGATACCCAGGGCGGTCACCCTGTACCGCCCTGCTGACCAGGACCAGTGGCTGCGCTGACACCAGGCTCAAACGCAGGAAGGCGGCGGGGGCGACGGGATGATCCCGCCGCCCCCGCCGCCCTCGCGTACCGGGTGTGCTGCGTTCGTGTCTGTCAGAGCTTGCGCCAGCGGGCGTTGGCCCAGGAGAAGACACCGAAGGCCATGAGACCGAGCGCTATCAGCGCCAGCACCCAGCGACCGGCTGGAACATCGGCGAAGGAACGCAGGGTGTTGTCCATGCCCTTGGCTTTGCCGGGCTTGTGCTGGACGGCCGCCGCAATCGCGAAGGTACCCGCGACAGCGAAGACGACGCCACGGACCGTACCGCCGAAGACCCCGACGAAGTCGACAGCCTTACGCACCCTCCTGGACATCTCGGATACCCTCAGACGCTTCTGGAACTTGCGCATGAGTGCCCTGGCGGCGATCCACACGCCGATACCGGCCACGCCGGCGCCGGCGATTCCGACGATCCACTGCCCGCCGGGCCATTCCAGTACCTTCGCCGTGACGTCCCGGGAACTCCTGTCAGAACTTCCGCTTCCACTGCCCTTGTCCCCGGCCGCGTAGGACAGCACGGAGTACGAGACAAATCCGTAGAAGAGGCAACGGCCCGCGGCCATCGTCCTCTTACTCGCCTTCCGGCCGTCGGGCCCCGCCTGCCCGACGGCCGCTTCGGTCAGCCGCCACACGGCCATCCCCGCCAGGGCTGTTCCGAGCAGCCACAGCAGTACGGTGCCGAAGGGCCTGTGGGCTATCTCGGCGATCGCACCACCCCGATCCGCCTGCCCACCTCTGCTGCTGGAGAAGGCGATCCGCAAGGAGAGGACGCCGATCAGGCCGTAGATGACTCCGCGGGCGACGAAGCCCGCCCGGGCTCCCGCTGCGACTGCCGTGCTGTTCGCCGCGCGTCGGGCCTGCCCGCGTCCGCGTGCCACTGCCGCTCCACCAGTCATGTCATTCCGAATGCCCCCGGCAGGCGAAGCAATGCATTGGGCTGACTACTGGCCTTGTCTCCTGACCCGCCGCCCAGGTGGTCGCGGGCCCAACACACGTACAAAGAGCGCCACTGGAGAATTGCCCGACCACTGGTTCTTGCTCGCTTTGCCGGACCGTAAGTCACCGAAGTCCTCAGGCGTCCCTGAACGGTAGGACCTGACACACGGCGAGTGCATAGGCCCGAAGGTGCATGCGACGGTCGCTGCTTCAGCGCGTCGAGGAGGCGGCCGCACCGTCGATTCAATGCCTTGTCTTACCTGTCGGACTGGATGTGCGGACCGGGCCGTCCCTAGCCGTGGACCTGAATCTCGCCCAGGAACCAGCCGCTGACCTCGTCGAGTCCGATGCGGAACAGTCCGCCGTGTTCGGGGAAGGCGGCCCCGACGCTGACGACCTTGCCGCCGTTCAGCAGGATTTAGCGCGGAACCCGGGGCGTTCACGCCCGGGAGGAAGCGCTTCTCTGGACTGCTGTGATCCGCAGGTTCCCAGGGGTCCGCACGGTTGACCTCAGCCGGGACGTTTCTGGTTGTCGATGTACTCCTTGTTGATCGACAGCGGGGCGCCCCCGCACGAGGCGGCAAAGTACGAGGGCGACCAGAAGTGGTCGCCCCACAGGTACTTGCGGATATGTCCGGGAAACTCCTGCCGGCGCCTGCGGGCACAGACGCCTTTGAGGGAGCCGACCAGCTGGGATGGGGAGAGCTTCGGCGGGTAGTGCACCAGCAGGTGCACGTGATCGGTCTCGCCGTTGAACTCGACCAGCTCTGTTTCGAAGTCCGCGCAGACGGCGTGCATGACTTTCTCGCAGCGCCGGAGGATCTCGTCGGTGAACGGTCCGTGCCGGTATTTGGGTGTGAAGACCAGGTGGGTGTGGAGGGTGTGGACGACCGTGCGACCCCTGCGAATATGGGGGTTTGGCTCCCAGCGTGGTGACATACGTCGATACGATCACCCGCGTGAAGACCGTCGTGCAAGTGAAGCTGATGCCGCAGGCCGAGCAGGCCGCCGCGCTGTCGGTGACGCTGCACACGGTCAACGAGGCCGCGAACTGGGTGTCGGCGGTGGCGTTCGAGCACGGTGTCCCGCGTGAGTACGAGCTGCGCAAGCACACTTATGGCGAACTGCGGGCGCGGGGACTGGGGGCGCAGGCCGCCCAGCACATCATCAAGAAGACCCGCGATGCCTACACGACGCTCAAGGCCAACATCCGTGCCGGGAATCTCGGCAAGGAAGGCTCTCAGCGTCGCCGCAAGGCGGAGTCCAAGCCGATCACGTTTCGGCCCCGGGCTGCGCAGCCGTATGACGACCGGTGTTTGAGCTGGCAGTACGACGCGCAGACGGTGAGCATCTGGACAACCTCCGGGCGCATCAAGAATGTCCGCTTCGCCTGCTCGTCTGACGCACTCAAGACGCTCCGGGACCACCGGCAGGGCGAGTCGGACCTGATCGAACGCGACGGCGTGTTCTACCTGATCGCGACCTGCGACGTTGCTGAGGCCGAGCAGTACGAGCCCGGCCACTTCATCGGGGTGGACCTTGGAATTGCCAACATCGCCACCACATCCACCGGCCACAAATCTGCCGGGCGCGGCCTGAACCGCCACCGCAAGCGGCAACTCGACCTGCGCAGGAAACTCCAGGCCAAGGGCACCAAGTCCGCGAAGCGGCTGTTGAAGAAGCGCAACCGGCGCGAACAGCGCCACGCGAAGAACCAGAACCACATCATCGCCAAGACGATCGTGACCGAGGCTGAACGCACCTCGGCCGGAATCTCCCTGGAAGAACTCAGGGGAATCCGGCAGAGGGTACGGCTCCGCAAGCCCCAACGGGTCGCACTCCATTCCTGGGCCTTTGCCCAGCTCGCAGATTTCATCGTCTACAAGGCCCGCAGGGCCGGCGTCCACGTGGTCTTCGTCGATCCCGCCTACACCTCGCAGCAGTGCTGCGAGTGCGGCCACATCGACAAGAAGAACCGGGCAAGCCAGGCCCGCTTCACCTGCCGGAACTGCGGGGTCGTTGCCCACGCAGACCGGAACGCTTCCCACAACATCGCCCGCAAGGGCGAGGCTGTGTGGACTGCGGGGCGTGAGTCACGCGTCCCTGCCACCCCATAAGGGTGTCTGGACGGAGGAGCCCACCCAGCAGCCAGTCGGGCGCTACCTCCAAACCCGGTCCCTTCAGGGCCGGGTCAAGTTGACCAGGGGATCCACTTGGCTCATGCCTGGACAGTAGCCCGCTGTCAGCTACGGCGAGCCGTCGGTCCACGAACTGGCGTGCTCCAGCGACAGAGTTCCGCCCGCCTTCTGTTATGGCGCGGCGATGATGGCGTTCTACGGGCCGTTCACCTGCTGTCCAGGGGCACGGGAAGCTGATCGCTGCTCCGGCCAACGGGAGCCTCCCGTCGGTTGGTTCGAGGGTGGGGCTTGGCGTGGTCCGTGACCTTGTGGCCGACCGGTCGCCTTGGGCGAGGGGCCGCGCCCGGCACGGCGTCGTCCTGGCGTCCGGCGGTGTCTCCCACTACCCGGGACTACGGCGCCCGGTGATTCCTGCCAACTCGCGGGGGACAAGCAGCACTTCCCGCATCCTGCACGGCACTCTGATCAGGCTCCGCTGCGACGCGCTCGCCCCACCTGGCCCCTTGGCGGGTCAGGGCTGGAGACGCGGTGCGGGCGTCAATCCACAGCCTCGCACCGCGTTCTGCGTGCCTCGGTCACACGCTGAGGCGGCCGACTTCCTGCGGGTCCAAGTCCGCTTCCGATTCCTCTTTGGGCTGTTCCCGCCGAGTCGGGCTCCGCAGCTGTTCAGGCAGTGAGCAGGCGGTTGAAGAAGGACCGATAGTGGCGCAGCGCCATGCGCAGGTCTTCGGTGTCCGCCCGCTCGCCTCGGCTCCATTGCTCTTCGAGCTCCTGTTTGCGCTCGGCGAAGGTCGTGGCCAGGGTCTGCATGACGTCCGCGACCAAGGTGTCAGCGGAATGCACGGCGTCACGCGGATCATCCACGAACTTGCTCTGGATCTCTTGCCAGCGTGAGCGGAAGCCTTCCTCGTCCTCCGCGCTGAGGAGCTGGGTGGCTTCCTCCTCGGCCGGTGCGTTCGTTTCCGTTTTCTCGTCCTCGGTCTCGGAGCGTTCGGCCGACGGAACGGGGGTGCTCTCGCCGGGGAAGGCAGGCGCCTCGGTCCGCGCTTCTACGGCTTCGTCCTGTGATCGGTCGGTACGGTCCCGGGTCTGGGCGAGGTCCTCCGTTGACAGCCCGCTCGATCGGTCAGATTTGCCGTCGCTCTGCATGTCTCCTCCGTCGCTGGCCGCGTGGATGGCCGCATCTAACGAGGGTGAGGTCGTTCAGGTACGGGCGTGGCGGGCTTGGCCGCCGCCGTTGGAGAGCAACTCGTTGAACAGGGCGCGGTAGTGCACCATGGCGCCCCGCAGCTGCTCGGTGGTCGCCCTGTGCTCAGTGCTTTGTGCGTCGATTTCGTGGGCTGCCCGATAGTGCTCCAACGTGCGCCCGTGTTCGACCGAGAGATCCTTGAGCTGTTGGTCGAAGTCCTCGGTGGGGTAGCCGCGCTCGCGCATCAGGGAAGTCACCAGATGGTCCGCATCGTGCACCGCGTCCTCGGGCCGGTCCACGAACTCTTGCTGGACATTGGTCCAGTCCCGGCTGTATCGGTCTCGGACGCCCGTGTCCAAGGGCTTGATGTCCAGCGAGTCGTGGTGTTTCTCGCGTGCTCTGAGCTCGCTTTCGCCGGCCCTGCGACTGTCCGCGTCCTCGATCGTTCGCTCGTATTCCGGACCGAAGCGCTCGCGCAGACGGCGACGGCGCACAAGCAGAGAGCCCGCCACTGCGAGCAGCGCAAGCACCACCACGACGGGGATGATGATCGCCAGAAGTGTCCCAGTCGACATGAGGTTGAACCTTCCTCGATGCGCCAGTTGGGCCTATTTTAGCTGTTTCTCGTAATATGGGCGATGTGTGCATGTGGCGTGGCATTCGACTGCTGGCAGGCGGGGGTACGCCCGGCGAGTGCCACGACGTCGGGCCTACATGGGCGTGCGCGCCCTTGTCTTCGAGGGGAGCGATGAGGCCCTGTGATCCCGCTCGGCGATGTCCAGATCGTTGATTCACCTGGCCAGTAACGGCAGTCGCCGTCCACTGGCGGTTCTGATAACCCCCGGACAGAGGGGTGACGCCCCACGGCTGATCATGGTCTTGAATCGCATCCGTGTTCCTCGTCCGGCTGGTGGCTGTCCGCGTCAGCCCGGCGCGGGGCTGGTCGACTTCCTTCGTGAAACACGGAGGCGGCTTTCAGGATCTCGTTTGACCGCTTCAACTCGTCTATTTCTTGGCGGAGTTGGTTCGTTTCGGTCCGCCCTGTGTGCAGGAACTCCCAGATCGTGGATGGCGCGATCGGGTGGCCCAGGCGGGCGAGTTCGCCCTGGATTCGGCGGTGGCCTCAGGTGTTGTTATCCCGGGCCAGGCGCAGGATGAGCTGGAAGGTGGTGTGTGCGCTGGACGGTCTGCCGGGGTGGCGGTGCGGAGGGAACATCCACTGCGGCGCCGCGAGGGCCGCTTCCGCGTAATGAGTTGGCGGTGCCGGGCCGGCAGCGTGGTCGGCGTGACTGCGAATACGTGGCGCCGGTGTTTGCGTGGGAGCAGCCGGGAAGGGTGGAGAGTCAGATCCGGTCGGCGGGCACGTAGCGGACTCGGGCGATCTGGCGGCGCAGCACCGCGTTCTCGTCCCGTAACGCCAAGACTTCTGCGTCCTTGGCCACGCGGCACGGCAGCGGGCATCTTGATCAGGTTTCGGGCGGGCGCGGTGCCGATCGACAGTGGCATCGTCGGATCGTCCCAGGTGCTGTGCAGGTCGGTGCCCTGTGCGGAGAAGCTCTGGGACAGGTCTGGACTCGGATCCCGGGCGGGACAGGCTTCGCCGTCAACGCCGTGATGCCCGGCAACGTCGGCGAGATCGGCCTGGCCCGGTACAGGACATGGAGCCGATGGCCGCCGCGATGGCGGGTGAACTCGCGCTGCCGCCCGGCAAGGCCGTGCAGCAGAGTGCCGCGAACTCCGTCCTGATGGCCGCCTCGCCGGCGATCGAAGGCGTCCGCGGGCGCTACTGCCCTCGACCGGGGCAACGCGGCACGCCTGTGGGCCTTGTCCGCGGACCTCGTGCGCGCGGCGTAGGCCTCGTGGGCGGGCGAACCGTCTCGGCTACGGACCTCTCGCGCGGTGACCTTCTTGCTACCGAGCGAGGGTTGTCTTCGCGTGAAATCTATAGCATTCTTTCGGCCGAGCGCAGTTCCTATATGAAATGGATGGGCTGTGGGTGTGAGTGGAAGCGAGCCGAGCGGTTCGGATCCGGTCGCGATCGTCGGACCGGGAGCTGTCGGCCTCGCGCTGGCGGCGCGACTGGCACTGGAGGGGCATCCGGTCACACTGTGCGGGCGATCCGGCTCGGCAGCCGTAGCCGAAATCGAGCTGACCGACCATCAAGGCATCCGGACCGTGGCGGTCGACTGGCAGGACGACCCGGCACGGGTGAGCCCCTTCCGCTGGGTCGTCGTGGCGACCAAGCTGCATCAGCGCGACGCGGCACGCTCCTGGCTGGAGGGGCTGGTCGATCGCGGCACCGTGCTGGTCGTCGCGCAGAACGGTGTCGAGCACCGGGACTGGGTGTCGCCGCACGCCGCGGGCGGTCAAGTGGCGCCTGCCCTGGTCCACTTCAACGCCGAGCGGCTGGGCAGGGGCCGGGTGGAGGTCCGGCAGGACGGGGCGGGTCTGGTGATCGGTGACGACGCTCCCGGGCGCCGTGCTCACCCGCTCCTTGAGCGGACCGGGCTCGGCGTGCAGGTGGTCGCCGACTTCACCACCGCGGCCTGGCACAAGCTCATGGTCAACGCTGTCGCCAACCCCCTCACCGCCCTCACCTCCCGTCGCGTCGAGGTCTTCCGGGACTCGTCCGTACGGGACCTGGCGGCCGCCATGCTCGCTGAAGTGGCCGCTGTGGGCCGGGTCGAAGGCGCTCGGCTGCCCGACGACGCCGTCGACGACGTCCTGGCGTGGATCGATGCCCGTCCGCCCGGGGCCGGTTCGTCGATGCTCGCCGACCGCCTCGCCGGCCGGCCGATGGAGCACGACGGGCTCCTCGGGGCCGTGGTCCGCAAGGCGCGCACGCACGGGATCGCGGTCCCGCTGTGCGCGGCGGTCCTGGCGCTCGTCGCGGCGCTGGACGGCCCTGGACCACTGAGCCGCATCACGCCATGAGGGCGGGCAGGCGCGCCCCGCTCAGCCGTCGAGTGCCGAACGGGACAACCGCGGCAACGCGACGCAACGACTTCAAGTGACCGTAAGTACAAGGCTGGAGAGCAGCAGTGGCGAAAGTGATCAAGGCGGAGGCCTACCTCGTCGACATCGAGGTGGAGACGGTGCGCACCGACGCGTCCCAAGCCTTCCTCAAGCAGGAGACCCTCTTCGTCGAAGTGGCGACGGACGACGGCCTGACCGGCACCGGGTACTCGTACACGATCGGCAGCGGCGGCCGGGCGGTGCTCGCGATGCTGCGCGACCACCTGCTGCCCTCGCTCATCGGCCACGACTCCCGCGAGGTCGAGGGAGCCTGGCGGACGATGTACGACAGCACGCGCGCCACGATGGTCGGCGCGATCACCGCACTCGGTCTGGCCGCGGTGGACCTCGCCCTGTGGGACCTGCGCTGTCTGCGGGCCGGGGAGCCGCTGTGGCGCGTGGCGGGCGGGCACCGGTCGGCCACCCCTGTGTACGACACCGAGCGCGGCTGGCTCCAGCTCGACGAGGGCGAGTTGGTCGCGGGGGCCCTTGAGGCGCGTGACCAGGGGTTCTCGGGCGTGAAGATCAAGGTGGGCAAGCCGTCGGCGGGGGAGGACGCGGCCCGCATCCGGGCCGTGCGTGAGGCCGTCGGGCCCGGCATGGACATCATGGTGGACGCCAACCAGGCCTTCACCGCCGCCGAGGCCGTACGTCGCGCGGCGCTCCTCGAACCGTACGACGTGGGCTGGTTCGAGGAGCCGCTGCCCGCCGACGACGTGGCCGGGCACGAGCGTCTGGCCGCCTCGACGACCGTGCCGGTGGCGGTCGGCGAGTCCATGTACTCCCTCGGCCACTTCCGTGAGTACCTCCAGCGCGGGGCCGCCGGGATCGTGCAGCCCGACGTGTCCCGGATCGGGGGCATCACCCCGTGGCTCAAGGTCGCCCATCTCGCGGAGGCCTTCGGTGTGGAGGTCTGCCCGCACTTCCTGATGGAGATCCACGTCAGCCTCACCGCTGCCGTACCCAACGCCCGTTACGTCGAGTACATCCCGCAGCTCCGCGCGGTGACGAACCGTCAGGTACACATCGCCGACGGGCTCGCCCACGCCCCGTCCGAGCCCGGTCTCGGCATCGCCTGGAACCGCGACGCCATCGACGACCGGCGAGTCGCCTGACCCGCATCGACCCCTATTCGCCGCCCCCCCACGCCCAGCACGCCACCGGTCCCGTCCCGCTGCCCGCTTCAGCACACCGGAGGACGACGATGTCCATCCTGACCACAGTCAAGCCCGCCCACACGGCTGTTGCGCACCGCCGCAGAGTCCTGTTGGCCTCGCTCGTGGGCTCCGCCCTCGAGTGGTACGACTTCTACCTCTACGGCACCGCCGCCGCGCTCGTCTTCAACAAGATCATTTTTCCGTCCTTCGACGCCACGGCGTCGCTCCTCGCCTCGTTCGGCACGCTGGCCATCGGATACTTCGTGCGTCCGCTCGGTGGCGTCATCTTCGGCCGTCTGGGCGACCTGTTCGGCCGTAAACGCGTCCTGGTCCTCACCCTGCTGGTGATGGGGGCCTCGACCGTCGGCATGGCGCTCGTTCCGACATACGGGCAAGTGGGCGTGCTCGCCCCGATTCTGCTGGTCGTCCTGCGCGCCATCCAGGGGCTCGGAGCCGGCGCCGAGTACGGCGGAGCCGCCGTGCTGGCCGCGGAGTTCTCCGAGCCGCGACGGCGTGGCCTGTTCGGGTCGGCGCCCAGCATCGGCGTCTACATCGGCATTCTCATGGCGTCGGGCGCTTTCGCGCTGGTCACTCAGCTTCCCGAGGACCAGTTCCTGGCCTGGGGCTGGCGGATCCCGTTCGCTGCCAGCGTGCTGGTCATCGGCGTGGCTCTGGTCATCCGGCTGCGGCTGACGGAGAGTCCCGCGTTCGAGGCGGCGCAGGAGCGCTCCGAGGCGTCGGAGGTCTCGCCGGTGCGGGACGTCGTGCGCAAGGAGTGGAAGGCCGGCCTGGTCGTCTTCGGCCTGCAGACCGCGCAGAACGTCGTCGCGTACCTAAACCTGACGTTCCTGGCCGCCTACCTCACCGACACCCTCAAGCTGTCCAGCTCCACCGGACCCGTCGCGGTCACGGTGGGGGACAGCGGTGACGGCCCTGTCCCTGCCGTTCTTCGGCTGGCTCACCGACCGCGTCGGGCGCAAGCCGGTGGCCCTGGCCGGGACCGTCTTCTCCGCCGCCTTCGCCTTCCCGTACTTCTATGTGATCGACCACGCGCACACCTCGCTCGCCGTCACCCTGGTCGTCGTGGTGAGCATGGCCATCGGCGTGGGCTGCATGTTCGCCCCGCAGGCCGCCTACTACAGCGAGCTGTTCACGGCGCGCTCCCGCTTCACCGGCCTTGCCCTGTACCGGGAGATGGCCGGCGCCGTCACGGGCGGACTGACCCCGCTCATCGCCGTCGCCCTGGTCGCCGCGGCAGGGGGCCGCTCCTGGGGCGTCGCCCTGTTCGTCGTCGGCTCCTGCGTCGTCGGGGGCGTCGCGGTCGCCCTCGGACCCGAGACACGGGGCCGCGACCTGGCCGCCACGACCGTCGCCGAACTTCGTGCCTCGACCGGCACCTACCGCTGAACCAACTCTCGGGAAAGCGTCCTCAGGAAGGCTCCCAGGGAGACTTTCAGGAAGGCTTTCAGGAAAGGCAACATGCGTATCGCCCGCCTCGGCCGCCCAGGCCAGGAGATTCCCGTCGTCCTCGACGGCGACCGCGTACTCGATCTGCGCGCTGTGACCTCGGACGTGACACCGGAGTTCCTCGAACACGGCCTGCCCGCAATCGACGTGACCACCCTGCCGGAACTCCCGGACGCCGCAGGCCTGCGCTTCGGCCCGCCGGTCACCCGGCCCACCGCGGTCGTCTGCGTCGGCATGAACTACGCCAAGCACGCTGCGGAGTCCGGCGCCGAACCGCCCACCGAGCCGGTCGTGTTCCTCAAGCACCCCAACACGGTGGTCGGCCCGGACGATCCGGTCACCATCCCCCGGGGCAGCACCATGACGGACTGGGAGGTCGAGCTCGGCGTCGTGATCTCAAGGCGCACCAGCTACCTCGACTCGCCCGCTGACGCCCCCGCCCACATCGCCGGGTACGTCCTCGTCAACGACGTCTCCGAACGGGAGCTGCAACTGCACACCTCGGGCGGCCAGTGGTCCAAGGGCAAGTGCGCGCCCACGTTCACACCGGTCGGGCCGTGGCTGGTCACCGCTGACGTACTGGACCCGCCGGCCGTACAGCTGCGCAGCCGGGTCAACGGGGAGAAGCGCCAGGACTCCAGCACCGCCGACCTGATCTTCTCCGTGCCCGAAATCCTGTACCGGCTCAGCCAGTTCATGACTCTGGAGCCCGGCGACCTGATCCTCACCGGCACCCCCGAGGGCGTCGCCCTGTCCGGTCGCTTCCCCTACCTGAGTGCCGGGGACGTCGTGGAGCTGGAGGGCGAGGGGCTCGGAAGGCAGCGCCAGACCATGGCCGCCGAAGGAAACCGATGACCGACGAGAGGATGCCGATGACAGCGCCGACGCCGCACACCCCCGAGTACGCGGGCCTGGTCGCCGTGGTGACGGGCGGAGCGTCCGGGATCGGCCTGGCCACCGCGCGTGAACTGCACGCGCGGGGCGCCGAGGTGGCCGTGCTTGACCTGGCCGAATCGGACGGGCCGTTCCTGCATGTGCGCTGCGACGTGACGGACGACGCGGCCGTGCGTGCGGCCATCGACACGGTGACGGACCGCCTGGGTGGAGTGAACGTCCTGGTCAACAATGCGGGGATGGGCGCCCAGGGCACCGTCGAGGACAACGCCCCCGACGAGTGGCACCGGGTGCTCGACGTCAACGTCGTCGGCGTCGCCCGCGTGACAGCGGCGGCCCTGCCCGCCCTGCGCAAGGCGGCCGCCGGGGGAGAAGGACACGCGGCGATCGTCAACATGTGCTCGATCGCCGCGACCGCCGGACTGCCCCAGCGCGCTCTCTACTCGGCGAGCAAGGGCGCGGTCCTGGCCCTGACCCGCGCGATGGCCGCCGACCATCTGGGCGAGGGCATCCGCGTCACCTGCGTGAACCCCGGCACGGCGGACACGCCCTGGGTGAACCGTCTCCTGTCCGTGGCGGACGACCCGGAGGCCGAGCGCGCCGCCCTGGCCGCCCGCCAGCCCAGCGGCCGGCTGGTCAGCGCCGCCGAAGTCGCCCACGCGGTCGCCTACTTGGCCAGCCCGTTCTCCGGCGCCACGACCGGCACAGACCTTGCGGTGGACGGCGGCATGCAGGGACTGCGGCTGCGCCCACGGCAGTGACACCCGGCAATCCCGCGGCCGTGCGCCTCGTCCAGCAAGTGCCCTTCAGTGCTGCCCTTCAGTGCTGCCCTTCAGTGCTGCCCTTTAGGAGGTGCCCTTCAGGAGGTGCGCGCCCGCGGGTGCTGGGACGGGGCGTCCGGCCGGTGCCGTACGCGGCTGGAGCGCAGATGCGCCGCCATCGCCTCCGCGGCTCGTTCCGGATTGCGCCGCACCAGCGCCTCCAGGATCTGCTCGTGCTCATCGATCGTGGTGCCGGCCGCCCCCGGCGCGCTGGTGAGGCGGAACAGGTGCAGATGGGCATGGAGACGGTTCACCGCGTCCGCGAGCAACGGCCGCCCCGCCGCCCGCGCGAGCGTGTCATGAAACTCCTGGTCCAGCAGGGCGAAGCGATGGTAGACCGCGTAGCTCTCGCCGGTGTCGGGGTGCTGGCGCGTCTTCTCGACGATCTCCCGCAGCAGTTGAAGGTCCGCATCGGTCGCGTTCTCCGCGGCGAGCGACGCCGCTCGCGGCTCCAGAAGCAGCCGCATCTCGAACAGGTCGCGCAGGGCGTCCGGGTCGAGAAGGTCGGTCGCCCGGTAGCCGGCGTTCGGCCGCTTGACCACGAGACCCTCCGACTCGAGGCGTGCCAGAGCTTCCCTTACCGGGGTCGCCGACACATCGAGCTGACGGGCCAAGGCCTCGATGCCCACGCGGGCCCCCGGGGCGATGCCATGGTCCATGACCATCGCCTTGATGGCCTCATAGACCCGGCCGGTGGGCACATCCTGTTGAATCTTGTTCCCCATGCCTCCAATCATAGAGAATCCACCGATCAAGGGCGACGCCTTGCCGGCCTGACTGAACGGACCGAACTGAGCGCCCTGACCGAACCGACCGAACTGCCCATTTACGTAATCCGCAGCCGAGCGCATCCGTGACCGATCACATGCGCAACGAGACGAAGGGGCCACGATGCGTGTCGCGCTCTTCCTGACCTGTGTCAACGACACCCTGTACCCGGACACGGGCCGTGCCGTGGTGAAGCTCCTGACCAGGCTGGGCGTGGAGGTGGACTTCCCGGCCGCCCAGACCTGCTGCGGGCAGCCGCACTACAACACCGGCTACCGGCGTGAGGCCGAACCACTGGCCCGGCATTACTCCGATGTCTTCGGACCTGGACTCGCCTCCGGTGAGTACGACGCGATCGTGACGCCGTCGGGGTCGTGCGGGGCGATGGTGCGCGAGCTGTACCCGAGGATGGGCGAGCGGGCCCGGGCGGAGGGCCGGGGCGACGGGCTCGCGGAGACGCTGGCACCGGTGATCCCGAAGACGTACGAGCTGACCGAGTTCCTCGTGGACGTGCTCGGTGTGACGGACGTGGGTGCGTACTACCCGCACGCCGTCACCTACCACCCGACGTGCCACGGCCTGCGCTCCCTCGGGCTCGGCGACCGCCCGACTCAACTCCTCAAGGCGGTCAAGGGACTCGACCTCAAGGAGCTGCCGGGTGCGCAGGAGTGCTGCGGCTTCGGCGGCACCTTCGCCGTGAAGAACTCCGATGTCTCGGCGGCCATGGGCGAGGACAAGGTCCGCAACGCCGCCTCGACCGGGGCCGACGTGCTGTGCGCGGCGGACAACTCGTGCCTGATGCACCTCGGCGGCACGATGTCCCGCCTGCACACCGCGATGCGCCCGGTCCACATCGCGGAGATCCTGGCGAGCACGGAAGAGGAGCCCCTGTCATGAGCGGCACATTTGTCGGGATGCCGGCCTTCCCGAAGGCCGCGCACGACGCCGTACGGAACACGACCCTGCGCGCCAACCTGAAGCACGCCACACACACCATCCGCGACAAACGGGCCAAGGCCGTCGCGGAGCTCGACGACTGGGCGCTCCTGCGCGAGGCCGGCAAGCAGATCAAGGACCACACGCTCCGCCATCTCGACACCTACCTCGTGCAGTTGGAGGAGGCCGTCACCGCGGCGGGCGGCATCGTCCACTGGGCGGCCGACGCCGACGAGGCCAACCGGATCGTCACCCGCCTGGTCAAGGAGACCGGCGAGTCGGAAGTGGTCAAGGTCAAGTCGATGGCCACCCAGGAGATCGGGCTCAACGAAGCACTCGAAGAAGCCGGGATCGCCGCCTACGAGACCGACCTCGCCGAACTGATCGTGCAGCTCGGCCACGACCGCCCCTCCCACATCCTCGTCCCGGCCATCCACCGCAACCGCGCCGAGATCCGCGACATCTTCGCCAAGGAGATGGGCCAGTGGGGCCGTCCGGCCCCCGAAGGCCTCACCGACACCCCCGCCGAGCTGGCCGAGGCCGCCCGCCTGCACCTGCGCGAGAAGTTCCTGCGCGCCAAGGTCGGCATCTCCGGGGCGAACTTCATGGTCGCCGAGACCGGCACCCTGGTCGTCGTCGAGTCCGAGGGCAACGGCCGCATGTGCCTCACTCTGCCCGAAACGCTGATCTCCGTCGTCGGCATCGAGAAGATCGTCCCCACCTGGCGCGACCTCGAGGTCTTCCTCCAGACACTCCCGCGCTCCTCGACGGCCGAGCGCATGAACCCGTACACCTCGATGTGGACCGGCACCACCGACACCGACGGCCCGCAGACGTTCCACCTCGTCCTGATCGACAACGGCCGCACCGACACCCTCGCCGACGAAGTCGGCCGCCAGGCCCTGCGCTGCATCCGCTGCTCGGCCTGCCTGAACGTCTGCCCGGTCTACGAGCGGGCCGGCGGCCACGCCTACGGCTCCGTCTACCCCGGCCCCATCGGCGCCATCCTCACCCCCCAACTCCGCGGCACCGCAAGCGAGATCGACGCCTCACTCCCCTACGCCTCCAGCCTCTGCGGCGCCTGCTACGAAGTCTGCCCCGTCGCCATCGACATCCCCGAGGTGCTGGTCCACCTGCGCGAGCGGGTCGTACAGGGCGGCGAAGTGACCAGGCGCGGCGCCAAGGTCACGCTCAAACCCGCCAAGGGACACGCCGGCGAACGCGCCGCGATGCGCGCCGCCCGCTGGGCCTTCACCCACCCGGCCGCCCTCGCCACCGGCCAGCGCCTGGCCGCACGCACCCGCCGCTTCCACCCGCGTACGCTGCCCGGCCCCGGCAAGGCCTGGACCGCGACACGGGATCTCCCGAAGGTCCCGGCGGAATCCTTCCGCGACTGGTGGCAGCGGACCAACGGCGGAAAGGACTCCGAGAAGTGAGCAGCAGGGACGTCATCCTGGGCCGGGTGCGGAGAGCGCTCGGCGGCCCGCCCGGGGCCCCGACGACGTACGACACGGACATCGACCGCGACTACCTGCACGAACACGGCGACCGCACCACCACACAGACCGTGGAGCTCCTCGCCGAGAACCTCGCCGACTACCGGGCGAACGTGCACCGGTGCACCGCGGGCGAACTGGCCGCGACCGTGGCCCGGCTGCTCGCCGAGCACGGCTCCCGGTCGGTAGTGATCCCAGGTGGGCTGCACGAGGAGTGGCTGGCACAGACCGGCCTGCCCTGGGTGGCCGACGACGCGCAAAGCACCCCCGCCGCTCTCGACCAGGTCGACAGCGTCGTCACCGCCTGCGCCGTCGCCATCGCCGAGACCGGCACCATCGTCCTCGACGGCAGCCCGGACCAGGGCCGCCGCCGCATCACCCTGATCCCCGACCACCACATCTGCGTCGTCCACGTCCCCGACCAGGTCGTCTCCTCCGTCCCCCAGGCTCTCGAACGGCTCGACCCGACTTGCCCGCTGACCTGGATCTCGGGACCCTCCGCGACCAGCGACATCGAGCTCGACCGTGTCGAAGGGGTACACGGCCCACGCACCCTTGAAGTGATCCTGTTGAGCGGATGAGGGAAGGGAGCGGCGCCGGATGAACTCGGACCGACTGACCGACCGACCAACCGGCCAACCGTCGCGGAGCAAGAACGAGTGATCCGAAGCCGGGAACGTCAGGCCCAGCCGGTTTCCTCAGGAGCGGCCGGGATCCCGTAGACGCGTTGCGCCGTGCCCGCCCACACCTCCCGCTGCTCGGCCTCGGTGAGGGCGGCGGTGAGCGCGCGGGTGGCGGACACGACGTCGCCGTAG
This sequence comes from Streptomyces sp. NPDC055140, assembly GCF_053607285.1. Lineage (NCBI taxonomy): Bacteria > Bacillati > Actinomycetota > Actinomycetes > Kitasatosporales > Streptomycetaceae > Streptomyces > Streptomyces sp. NPDC055140. The sequence goes on from NZ_JBSGTG010000046.1 coordinate 40,266, forward strand.
CTCGCGGCGAGCGTGCTCACCGGTCAGTCGGAGCCGAACATGAGCCGTCGTGGGCCGAACGCCGCGATGACTGTGTCCGCGTACGGCCGTAGTCCGTCGACCGTCCACGACGCCCGGTCCGCCTCGGTCACCATGCCGGACAGCTTGCACACTGTGTTCGGCAGGGCCGCCAGGTCACGGATGTGCCCGGCCTACGGCTCCAGTCCCGCCGGACACGAGTCGATCGGCGGCTTGCCCAAGTGGTCCAGCACAAAGGTGAGTTCGGGCACCGCCCTCGCGGCGCGGATCGCGGCGGGCAGCTGGTGTGGCAGGACCACGAGATCGTAGACGAGCCCGGCATCGGCGATCGCGCGTAGCCCGCGCAGCACCTGCGGCCGGGTCAGCCACTGCGGGTCCGGTTCGCCCTGCACCTGGTGGCGGATGCCGCGCAGGAACGTGCCGCCGTGCAGGGTGCACAGCCGAGCCAGCTCGTCGGCGAGACCGGGCGAGGTGAGGTCCGCCCAGCCGACGACCGCGCCGATCAGGTCGCTGTCGGTCGCGAGGGCGAGAAGCTCGGGCGTCTCCTCGGGCACGGTCACGGTCTGCACCACGACCGTGGCCGTGACGCCCGCCTTGCGGGTCTCCGCCTCAAGGTCGGGGAGGTGAACGAGCGGCGGATGGGGGCGAGTTCGGGGCCGGTGATCCAGGCCTGGTCACGTACGGTGAGGTCCCACAGGTGGTGGTGGGCGTCGATGACGGTCATCGCGAGCTCTCTTCGCCAGTGGGTACGTCGGTGGGTACGTCGGTGGGTACGGGAACGTGTTCGGGCAGCAGGCCCTCCGTGCGCAAGCCGGCCCACACGTCGTCGGGCAGTCGCAGCCTCAACTGCGCCTCGGCATCGTGGACTTCGTCCGCCGACCGCGCGCCGACCAGCACGGAGGCGACCGTCGGATGCCCGAAGGGGAAACGGAGAGCGGCGGCGCGCAGCGGCACCCCGTGCGCCTCCGCCGTCTCCCGCATCCGTACGGCCCGGCGGAGGACCTCCTCGGGGGCCGCGGCGTAGTCGTACCTCGCGCCCGGCCTGGGGTCGGTGAGGAGCCCGGAGTTGAAGACGCCGCCGATGATCACGCTCTTGCCGGCCTGCTGCGCCGCGGGCAACAGGGCGTCCAGGGCGCCCTGTTCGAGGAGGGTGTACCGGCCCGCGCACAGCACGGCGTCGACGTCCGTGTCGGTCAGAAAGCGGGTCAGCATCTGGGTCTGGTTCATGCCCGCGCCGATTGCGCGGACCACTCCCTGCGACCGCAGCTCCTCAAGTGCCGGATAGGCCTCGCGGAACGCCTGCTCCTCGTGGTCGTCGGGGTCGTGCAGCAGGACGAGGTCGATGTGGTCGAGGCCGAGGCGGGTGAGACTGTCGTCCAGGGAGCGGCGTATGCCGTCGGCGCTGAAGTCCCAGCGGCGCCGGAGCGTGGCCGGTGCGGCGAAGCCGTGGCCGAGGTCGTCCCCGTGGCCGTCGGCGGGTTCGAGGACACGGCCGACCTTGGTGGACAGGACATAGCTGTCGCGGGGGCGGGAGCGCAAGGCCGCCCCGATTCGGCGTTCGGCCAGGCCGAGGCCGTAGTGCGGCGCGGTGTCGAAGTAGCGGATGCCCGCTGTCCAGGCCGCATCCACGGTGGCCGCCGCCTCGTCCTCGGCCACGGGCTCGTACAGGCCGCCGATCGAGGCGCCACCGAAACCGAGCGTGGTGACGGGGACGCCGCTGTGACCGAGGGTGCGGACGGCCAGAGGCGATCGGTCCGTCGGGGGCGCGGGTGTGGCCGCGGGCGTGGGCGGGGGCTGCACGTGGAGATCCTTAGGTCTACGGACGGGCTATATGGATGGGCTATACGGACGGGCTCTACGTACGGGCGCCGGGCGGTGTGCGCCGGCTACTCCATGAGGAACACCTGCTCCGTGGCAGCCCACCACTCGCCGGGCGCGGCCTCGGTGACGGGCCGCTGGCAGGGATCGGTCAGCTTCCACCAGGCTTGGGTGGCCGGGTCCGCGGCCATCGCGGCCATGTCCGCGGCGAAGTCGTCGCCGTGATACTCGAAGTAGCTGAACAGGCGGTCGCCGAGCAAGTGGATGGAGTAGTTGGCGATATGGCGGCGTCTCAGCTGTTCGAGCACCGGCTCGGGCACCGCCCGGTGGAGCGCGCGGTACTCGTCGAGCCTTTCCGGTCGTACGTGGATGACTTGCGCGACGCGTTTCATGCGGCGCCTTCCTGTGCCGGCACGGCCGACGGGGCGCGGTCGTGGATGATGCGGATGATCTGCGAGCTCATGCGGTCGTAGTCGTGGTCACCCCGCACTTCGCCGCGGATCCGGTGTCCGGCCATGACCAGGACCCGGTCGGCCAGCGTGATCATCTCGGCGAGGTCGCTGGTGATCAGGAGGATGGGCAGGCCCTCGCGGGCGAGGTCCCAGAGCAGTTCGTGGAAGGCATGCTTGGTGCGTACGTCCACGCCGACCGTCGGCTCGTCGACGATCAGCAGCCGGGTGTCGGCGGCCAGCCACTTGGCGAGACTGACCTTCTGCTGGTTGCCGCCGGACAGGTCACCCGCGTTCTGGTCCGGACCGGAGACGCGGATGCCGAGGCGTTCGATCAGGTTCTCGGCGATCTCCCGCTCCCGACGGGACGAGATGTCGCCGAAAGCGCGGGCGATCCTCTTCCACACGGTGACCGTGATGTTGCGCAGGACGGGCTGCTCCAGGAAGACGCCTTCCTCCTTGCGGTTCTCCGTCAGGTAGCCGATGCCGTAGTGGTGCAGGGCCTCGCGCGGGGAGCGGATCCGCGCCCGTTCGCCGAATACGCGGATCTCGCCTGCCGTGAGGCGCTCCATGCCGAGGACGGCCTTGACGAGTTCGCTGCGGCCCGCGCCCACCAGCCCGTAGAGGCCGACGATCTCACCGGGGCGCACGTCGAGCGAGATGTCCTCGTGTCCCGCGGCCGTGGCCAGGCCGTCGAGGGAGAGCGCCGGGGCCGCGGCGCTGTCCACGGTGCGCGGGGGCATGTCCTTAGCCGTGTGGGCGCGGCCCACCATGAGGGTGACGACGTCGTCCTGGGTGTGCGCGGCGAGCGGCGCCGAGGCGAGGACGGAGCGGCCGTCGCGCAGCACGGTGACGGTGTCGCAGATCGCGAAGACCTCCTCCAGCTTGTGGCTGACGAACACGACGCAGGTGCCGCGCGCGGTGAGCCGCCGTACGACGTCGAAGAGACGCTCGGCCTCCTGCGGGGACAGGGAAGCGGTCGGCTCGTCGAGGAGGAGGACGCGGCTCTCCGTGTAGAGCGCCTTGGCGATCTCCACCAACTGCTGCTGTGCTACGGAGAGTTCGTGCACCGGTTGGTGAGGGTCGAGGTCCAGGCCCAGCTCGGCCAGGCAGCGCAGCGCGGGGGCGGTCATCGCCTCCCGGTCGATGAGGCCGCGACGCGAGGGCGGCGCCTGCAGGGTGATGTTCTCGGCGACGGAGAAACCGGAGATCAGGTTGCGCTCCTGGTGGACGACGCCGATCCCGGCGCGCGTGGCGTCCAGCGGGGAGCGCAGCTGCAACTCCTCGCCGTCGCGCAGCAGTCGGCCCCCGTCGGGGGCGTGCACGCCGGTGATCACCTTGATCAGCGTGGACTTGCCCGCGCCGTTCTCGCCGAGCAGCGCGTGCACGGACCCGGCGGTGAGCTTCAGGCCGACGCCGTCGAGGGCGCGTACGCCGGGGAACACCTTGACGATGTCCTCGCACTCGAGGAGGGGCTCGGTCATCGGGAACCTTCCGGTGTCGGCAGGGCAGTGGCGGCAGGGGCCTTGGCCGCCCCTGATCCGGTGCCCTTCTTCTCGATGCGGGTCTGGTGGAAGCGGCCGCCGACGACTGTGCCGAGGACGACGAGGCCGATGAGGAAGTTGACCCAGCTGGGGTCGAGAGAGAACTCCGCGCGCGCGGAGTCAATGAGTCGCATCAGGAAGGCGGCGAGCACGGTCCCGAGGATCGCCACCGAGCCGCCGGTCAGCGCGACACCCCCGATGATGGGCGCCGCGAAACTGGGCAGCAGCCAGTCGCCGCCGACGCTGCGGTTGACTCCCGGCAGCGAGGCCGTGGCGGCCACCGCGGCGATGCCGACGAGCAGCCCGGACAGGGTGTGGGCGAGGACGATCTGCCGGTCGCTGGAGATGCCCGACAGCCGGGCGGCCAGGGGGTTTCCGCCGGCGGCGAGCAGTCGGCGCCCGGCCACCGTGCGGTACATGAAGGCCCCGAGCAGCCCCGCCGCGACGAGCGCGGTGACGAAGACGAGCGGGATGTTCAGCGGGGCGGCCCGGCCGAGGTCGCGCAGGATTGCGGAGTAGCCGTCGACGGTGCGGGTCCCGGACAGTCGGTACTGCGCGCCGAGCAGGATCGTCATGGTGCCGAGCGTGACGATGAAGCCGTTGATACGGGTGGCGACGATGAACACGCCGGTGGCAAGCCCGGTCAGCGTCGCGACGGCCACGCCGATCAGCACGGCGACCCCCGCGGGCACCCCGCTGTCCGCCATGAGGACGCCCATCAGGCAGGCGCTGAAGCCGCCGAGCGCGCCGACGGCGAGGTTGAGCTGTCCGACGCACAGGGCCACCATCTGCGCCAGCCCGATCAGGACCGGGGTGGCGAGGTACTGCAGGAACGTACGCACGGAGGCACCCTCGAAGAACGCCCCGGACGACGCGATACCCAGGGCCGCATAGCCCAGCACCACCGAGCACAGCAGGATCATGGTCGTGGAGCGGGAGAAGCGCCGCAGCGCCAGGAGCGCGGCCGCAGCGAGCTCGTTGAGCGTGGTCATCAGGTTTCCTTCGTGGATACGCCCGGCTTCTGCCGGGTGAGGAAACGAAGTTTCCGCGTGAGCGGGGCGGGGAGAGCGGATTGGTCGGCAAGGTGGATCGGCGTCCTCCCTGTGACGGGGTGAGGTAGCCCGCAGTGATCAAGTGCTCTCAACTGTCAGTCCTCCTGGGTAGGTTCGGGTGCATGACGGCATCAGCGAGGGCGGAGAGCGCCGGGCATGCCCGGTACACGTACCGTGTGCGCCTGTCGAAGACGGCCCGGGGTGCGCTCGAAGCTGAGTGGGACCGGTGCCGGTGGCTCTGGAACGAATGTGTGGCCAAGTCCAAGGCTGTGTACCTGCACAACAAGGCCACCGGTGAGAGGCAGACGTGCGGGCCGGTACAGCTCGCGGCCATGCTGACGCAGGCGCGTGCCCGCACGGCGTGGCTGCGTGAGGGCGCATGCGTTCCCCAGCAGCAGCTGATACGCGACTTCGGCAAGTCCCGCGCCAAGGCGCTCAAGGACATCAAGGCCCGGATGCCGATGCGGCAGCGCGCCGGGATGCCGAAGTACAAGAAGAAACGCGATGCACTTCCGTCCCTCGAATACACCCGGCGTGGCTTCCGGATCAAGAACGGCCGTCTGCACCTGGCGGGCGGGATTGTGTTGAGGGTGGTGTGGTCGCGGGATCTGCCGGCTGAACCGTCCAGTGTCCGCGTCTACCAGGACAGCACCGGAGCGTGGTACGCCTCCTTCGTCGTCCCTGCCAGGACCGAGCACTTGCCGCAAACCGGCGCGGTGATCGGGATCGACTGGGGCGTGAGGGAGACCGCAACCACCACCAGCGACGACCACGACCTTGTCCACGCCGAGCACGGCCGCACCGCCGCGCACAGACTCGCCCGCTACCAGCGGATGATGGCCCGGCGTCAGCCCAAGCGTGGTCAGGCCGCCTCGAAGGGCTACCGCGCAGTGCAGCGGCAGACGGCGAAGCTGCACAAGAAGGTCGCCCGGCAGCGACAGGACACCGGCCGTAAGTGGGCCAAGCGCGTGGTGCGTGACCACGACGCTTTGGCCGTGGAGGACTTCCGCCCGAAGTTCCTCGCCAAGACCACGATGGCCCGTAAGGCTGCCGACGCCGCGATCAGCGCGACGAAGACGGCTCTGATCGAGATGGGCCGCAAGCATGGCCGGGCGGTGCACCTGGTGCACCCTGCCCACACCACCATGGAGTGTGCGCGGTGCGGAGCGAGAACCAAGCACGCACTGCCTCTTTCCGAACGAACGTATGCCTGCACCGCGTGCGGAGCCGTATCCCCCAGGGATAAGAACTCCGCGCGCGTGATGCTGGTCCGGGCTGGTCTTCAACCCGGCTAGCGCTGATCGTGTAAGACCTGACGGCCCGCCGGGCCGCAGGCGACGTGAGCTAGGAATCCCCCACGTTTGTTTACGAGGGGGAGGTGTCAAGTGGAGCGCACCACCTTGCGATAGGACACGACGGTGCGCACCCGGTCCGCGGACAGGGCGAGCAGGAGTACGCAGCCGAGATAGATGTTGAGGCTTTCCAGGCCGACACCGAGCAGATCGAGGCCCTTGCGGATGACGCCTACCAGCGCCGTGCCGAGCAGAGTGCCGAGGACGGAGACGACGCCGCCGGTGAGCAGCGTGCCGCCGAGCACCGCGCCGAGGAACGACGGCAGCATGAAGTCCCCGCCGATGGAGGCACGGAACGTGCCCGTGCCGACGGCGGCCATGAATCCGGCGAGCGCGGCCAGCAGCCCGGACAGTGCGTGCGCCAGGACGACACGGCGGCCCGCGGGGATGCCGGAGAGCTCGGCGGCTGCCGGGTTGGCGCCGGTGAGCAGCAGTTCGCGGCCCATCCGGGTGCGTGCGTACAGGAAGCCGAGGCCGACCAGGGCGAACAGGGTGAACTGAGTCATCTGTGGAATGGCGGCGGAGCCGCACAGCCGCCCGACGCAGATGTCGGCGAGCGAGAACGAGCGTAGATCCGCCAGCCCGGCGGGCTGAGCTGTGAAGGCTGCGTTGTCGGTGAGGCCCGAGTACAGAAGGGAGACCAGACCGAGCAGCGCGAAGTCCATCGCCAGGGTCACCACGAACGAGCTCACCCCGGTCCTGGCGATGATCCATCCGGTGAGCGCCCCGATGCCGCAGCCGGCGGCCAGGCACAGCAACAGGCCTAGTGAGAGCGGTAGTTGGAGCTTGTCGTAGCCGAACCCGGCGAAGAAGGCGCCGAACGCGGCCATGCGTCCCACGGCCAGGTTCATGTGGCCGACGGACAGCACGACCATCTGCGCGAGGGCGACCACGGTCAGCGTCGCGATGTCCCGCACCAGAGGGAAGAGGACGAGCCGTTCGTCGAAGAACGCCGGGCGTGCCGTGCCGAAGACGGCGGCCAGGGCGACGACGAGCACCAGCAGGCCGAGGCGCTGGTTGACCCAGAAGGGCAGCCGATGCGCGGGGCGCGCCCCGTCGGCGGGGCGGTCGGCCGCACGGTCGGGCGGGGAAGTGGCAGTGGTGGTCTTCATGCCACCCTCCGGTCACCGAGGACGTCGTTGTCCCGGTCGCTGCCGGTGCCCGGCTCGGCGAGTGCGAGTGCGAGTGCGAGCGCGATGCCGACGAGCCGGGCGGTGCCGTGCGTGATGAGGCTCATGTGGTGTTCCGGCCTTCTGTGTCCATGGCTGCTGGTGGCGACGGCTGCCGGGGTGCCGACCGTCGGGTCGACGAACGTCCGGGCTCAGCCGCAGGACAGGAGCCTGTCGGCGAACTGCTTCTTCAGATCGGCGGTCTTGTCCTGCCGGAGGGCGTCGTAGCCGGCGACGTTCTTCTTGGTGACGATGAAGGAACCGGAGTCGACGATCGCGCCCGGTTTCGCCATCGTGCATTGCCCGGACCGCAACAGGGCGAGAGCCCAGATGCCGATCTGCGCCTGACCGCGCGGGTTCTGCACGACGGTCGCGCTCACGGAGCCGTCCCTGACAGAGGAGAGGATCTTGGCGTCGTCGTCGATGGCCACGACTTTCGCCTTCGAACCGGACTCGCGCACGGCGTCGGCGGCCGCGACCGCCGGGTTGTACGCGGTGGAGACGATGCCCTGGATCTTCGAGCCCTTGGCCGCGAGCAGGTCGGACACCGCCTTCTGCGCGGTCTGGAGATCCGTGTCGATGTCGGTGATGGTCTGCAGCAGCTTGACCTTGCCGCCGCTCTCCGCGACCGCCTTCTCGACGCCCTTCATCCGGCGCTGCGTGTTCGCGTCGACGTCGGCGCCGGTGAGGTGGACGAGGGAGCCCTTGCCGCCCATCGCTTCGATCGTGGCCTTCGCCGCCTTGTACGCGGCGAGTTCGACGTCCGTGGACAGGCAGAAGTCGGCCTCGTTCTTCTTGCCCGCGGGACACGAACCGAGCGAAGCGGTCGCGAAGCCTTGGGACTTGAGGTCGGCGAAAGTGGTGTTGATGTCGGTGGGTGATACGCCGAAGAGGCCGAAGGCGTTGAAGCCGCGGGCGGCGAGCGTCGAGACCAGGTTGTTCTGCTTCTGCTGATCCCACTCGGAGGTCTCGTCGTACGTGACATCACCGAGCCCGAGATCCGCCTTGGCCCGGCCCCCGGCCTTCTTCCACGGCTGGAAGTACGGGTGGGCGCCGCCGGGCACGAGGGCGACCTTCACCTCGGATCCGTCGGCGAGTTCGGACGACCCACTGCCCGCCTTGGCGACGGCGGCGCCCGGCTTCCCGGAGCTGTCCGAGGTCTTGATGGTGCAGCCCGTCGAGGCTCCGGCAAGCAGGACGAGGGTGATGGCGGCCGATACCTTTGCTTTGTGTTGGAACATGCTCCCGACCCGTAAAATCAGATAGGATTTTGTCGTCCGTGATACTGGGCGAGGTTCCGGTGCCTCGTCAACCCCCATGTGGGAGCCGCCACTTCTCCAAGCCGGTTTGAGGGAGCGGAGCTGGCTGATGCCGAATCGGATAGGATCCACTGCTTCGCACATGTCCCATGCCTGAACGACGGGCGGGACGCAGCCGCCCGGGGGACTGCTCTGGGGAAAGCGCCCGCAGACCTGGGCTTCCTCGGCCTGGACGACGACGGGGACGATCCCGTGGTCGTCGCCGGCTTCAAGGCCACCCGCGCCCGCAGGCTCACATCCGCCGAGAAGGAGGCCAACCGGGTCCTGGCCGCCGGACGCGTCCCCGTCGAACGCGGCTCTGCCCACCCGAAGAACTGGCGGATCCTCACCAAGCTCTGCACTGACCCCGCCCGCGCCACCCACCTGTTTCGCGCGTTACTCGTCCTGACGGACATCGAGGCCACTACTGACAATTGATCTCTACCGCAGGTAGCCCACGATCAGCACATGCCCCCGGAACAGCGTCACCGGCCCGGGATCGGCTGAGTGAGGTTCACCGGGTTGCCGTCGGGGTCCTGGATGTGGGCGACGCGCTGTCCCCACGGCATGTCGTTGGGGCCGCCGCGGACCGAGCCGCCCAGCGCCTCCACCCGGCCGAGCGTCTCGTCGACGTCGTCGACACCGATGCTGAGCAGGATCCGCGACGCCGCCCCGGTCCCCGGGTTCGCCTTGGCCACCAGCCCGAGGTCGGTGTCGCCGATGCGCAAGCCGAGGTAGAAGGCCGGGCCTTCCGCCGGTACCCGGAAGATCTCCTCAGCGCCGAACAATTTCGTATAGAAGCCGAGCAGAACGTCTTGGTCGGCAGTCACGATCACTGGCTGGATGGTGGACATGGCACTCCTGTCGAGAACGATCGTGTCGCTGGGTAGACCGTTCGAGGACGGTGAACTCATCGGCAGAACCACCCCGCCGGACGATCTACAGCACAGACTGCCGCCCACGACCAGCACGAGCACCCCGAAACGAGGCCACGCCACCGGCTGACCGGCCACTTCAAGATGGCGGAGCTTCAATGAACAGCGACTGCAGGATGTACGCGGGGCGGTGCGGGGCGGTACGGGCGGTGCGGGTCGGGTGAGGCTCGGCATTCGAGATGGCGCCATCCGAGTGTGCTGCGGCTGTGTCGGGCCGCGATCGCGGGACCGATTGACCATGCTGAGCCCGGACCAGCACCGTGCCCAGTGAAGGGTGTTCAGCATGCCGAACGACTCAGTGGCACGCTTCCTGGCGGCCCTGTCGCCCGAGGACAGAGAGACCGTCGTGGCCGGGCCCGGGGAGGAGCTGGAGCGGCTCGCCGCAGCCTGGGAACGGGAGTTGGAGGGCGATGACGAGCTTGATGTCCTCGACGAGGTGTCCCCGCCCGCAGCCGAGGCCGAGGCGGCTCGCCGCGTCCTTCGACAGAAGTCGGACTGACCCGTGTGATGGGTCGTCGTGCGGTGGTGAGTCGCAGATCGGTACTCGTTTCGACCGCCCCTGCGATGAGTCCCGGCAGCGATCAGGCCCTCTGTGATGCAGCCTCGTGGTCATGAGGCGTACTGGGCTCACGGCCGAGCGGGCCGTTTCGGAGCGGTTCAGAGCCAGGGCGACGGCACAGGGTGACGCAGCAGCATCCTGGTCTTCTCTTCGAGTAGAGCCACGGCGAGGAGCTCGCCCGTCCACCGGTCCGTAGTGCTCGAGTGCGTCTTCGTGGGCCGGCGGACGGCGTCCGCGGTGGTGTGAAGCGTGCCGAACGGCGTAAGACCTCCGGGAGCGCTGCTCCCGGAGGCCGCCCGAGTCAGGAATCCCCCTCATCCATGACTCCGTTGGGAAATGCGTAAACCAGCTTCGCTGGCTTGCTGAGTTCGGCATGATCGTTGTGTTCGTCGGAGCGAGGGGTGTGGCTGGGTGTCGCTGGAGTCTCGGGACGATGGTGGGGTGCCGGAGCTGACCGCTCGGGTGGTTGGGGCGTCGTTCCCGAAGGGGACGTTGGCAGTCCGGGTGCGTGAGGCGCTCGGTCCGCTGTTCTCGGACGGATCCTTCGCTGAGGCGTTCTCGGC
>NZ_JBSGTG010000047.1:0-19672 GCF_053607285.1 Streptomyces sp. NPDC055140
CCTGCCGGAACTGCGGGGTCGTTGCCCACGCAGATCGGAACGCTTCCCACAACATCGCCACCCGTGGCGAGAGCGTGTGGAATGCGGGGCGTGAGTCACGCGCCCCTGTCACCCCCTAGGGGTGTCTGGACGGAGGAGTCCACCCCAGCAGCCAGCTGAGCACTACCTCCAAACCCGGTCCTTTACGGCCGGGTCAAGTTGACGAGATCTGGTCGAGCAGTTCCTGACGGTGTGCGGTGGCCCAGGCCTCTAGATGGATGGGTTCGCGGCCGAGCAGGTCCTGGACCGTGCTGGTGGTGACGGCGGAGTAGTCCATACGGCCCTCGTAGGTCTGTCGCGCCCAGATCAGCGTGCTGGCCGCGTATGCGGCGTCCATGTTGGCGGGCGCGGTGTTCAGCCCTGCATCGATCATGCGCTGCAGATCGTCCGGGGTCAGGACCAGCGCGGGGATCTCCTGTCCGAGGGCGGCGGAGAGGGCTTCGGCCACCTCGGTGCCGTTGAGGAGATCGGCGGACAGGTAGTAATCCTTGCCCGCGTGCGTCTCGGGGCCTTCGGCCAGGACCTTGGCCACGACCGCCGCGATGTCGTCATTGGCGATCCAGCCGACCTGCTTGTCGCCCATGGGCCACACCATCTGGCCGTCGCGCAGCCGGTTGATGCCCAGCAGGTTCTCCATGAACACGTGCGGATGCACATTCGCCCAGGCCAGCTTGGAGCCGGCGATGTAGCGCTCCACCAGTTCGTGCCAGGCGAAGTGCGGGTCGGTGGAGCGTTTGTCACTGAACACGCCCAGGTGCACCAGGAAACTGACGCCGGCGTCCTCGGCGGCGTCCACCAGGGTCTTGGTCTGGTGGTTCATCGCCGAGGTGTAGCCGGTCATCAGGAATACCCGGTCGATGCCGTCCAGGGCGCCGGGGAAGGTGTCGGGGTCATCGAGATCGATACGGACCGCTTCCTTCCCCTCCTTGATCCACTGCTCGACGGTCGCCTTGCTGCGTGAAGCACGGACAGGAACTGCTTGACCGGGTGTTGTCTCCAGCGTCTTCACGACCGCCGCTCCGGTGCGGCCCGTGGCCCCGAGGACCAGCACCCGGGGGATGTCTGTGTTCGGCATCTGTCTCTCCTTGCTCTCACACGAAAGCAATCACTTTCGTATGACGCGATAGTGGTCGCTGTCGTATGCTCTGTCAAGCCGACGCGAGACCGGAGGAAGAACCGTGCGTACCTGGGCCGAGAACGACCCCAAAGCGCGACTGATGGCGCGCAAGCGCGAGGCGATCATCAACGCCGCTCTCGCGGCCTTCCTTGGAGAGGGGTACGGCGGAAGCTCGGTCAACCGCATCGCCGCTAGCGCAGGCGTGTCCATCACGACCCTGTACCGGCATTTCGACAGCAAGGACGATCTCTTCGTCGCCGTCATCCAGGAGGCCTGCGACACCTCCGAGCAAACCGCGGACCCGGACTGGCTGGACCTGCCACCCGTAGAAGGCCTGACGGAAGCAGGCTGCGAGCTTCTCCAGCACATCCTGTCCGAGCAGCAGTTGGCGCTGTTCAGGGTGGTGGCCCGGGACGCACAGCGCTTCCCCGAGCTCGGCCGCCGCTACCAACAGGAGATCATCGGCGACCGCATAGCGCTGTTCACGCGCCACCTGTCCCACTGGCCGACCGAGCTGCGCGCCAAGATCGACGACCCCACACGGGCCGCGCACGTCTTCTCCGCCCTCCTCCAGGCAGAGATCGTGGACACCGCGCTGCTCGGCGGACCGGTCCCCGACTCTGCCGCCATGCGAATCCGCTCCCAGGAGGCAGCGAACGACCTGCTGGCCCTCGCCGAGGCCAGTCGGCTGTAGGGGCGGCGCAGCCCTATCCCGCCTGCAAATGGCGCGCTGATACACCACCTGCGGGCTCGGTGAATCTGCAGACCGGCAAGCCTTCGCCCCGGGAGGGGCGTTCCGGCGGGGCAGACTTCGGCGGTAGGAGCCGTCGAAACCGTCAGCGATCGCCGAGCAGGACGGGCACCCTGCCACTGCATGTGGCGCGGCCACCCGTTGATGGGACGTCCACCTAGCCGTCCCACCCGTGCCACAGCCTCGCTACACTCCCGCCACCAGGCCGTTGACCAGGGCAAATGGAGTAGTCGCACCGGAGTTCTAGGGTCTGAGGACGATCTTGCCGTGGGTGTGGCGACGTTCGAGCTCGGTGTAGGCCTCGCGGACTTGCGCCAGCGGGTAGACGTTCGCGATCGGCACCTCGAGGTGTCCGTCGGCGATCAGGCCGGCAAGCTCGGCGAGCACCTTGGCGCCCGGCCCGGCCGCGATCCCCCCGTCAGTCTTCACCCCGTACTTCTCGGCGGCCGCGAAATCGGCGATGGTGTCGATCCGATCGGTCGCGACGCCAAGGGCGAGGGCCAGCTCGACGTACCCGTCGCCGAAGGTGTCGATGAAGGCGTCCACGCCGCTGGGCGCGGCGGCCCTGATGCGGTCCGCGACGCCCTCGCCGTACGCGACCGGGATCGCTTCGTGGCTCTTCAGCCACTCGTGGTTGCTCTCGCTCGCCAGGCCGATGACCTTGGCCCCGGTACGGCGCGCGAGCTGGACGGCGAGCGAGCCGACTCCCCCGGCGGCTCCGGAGATGACGACGGTCTCGCCTTCCTTGGGCTGGACGGCATGTACCGCCCCCCATGCGGTTACGCCGACGACGTACAGGCTGCCGGCCACCTCCCATGAGACCTTTTCCGGCTTGCGCGTGAGGTCACCGGCCTCGACCAAGACCAGCTCGGCCTGGGAGGCCCGCTTCTGGGTGAATCCGAGCACCTCGTCGCCGGGCGAAAATCCAGCAACCCCGGCGGCGACCTCCTCGATGACCCCGGCGAGGTCGCTGCCCTGCCCGGACGGGAACGTCGACGGGAACAGGTCCGCCAAGGCCCCCGTGCGGATGACCGCCTCACTGGGGTTGGTGCCGGCCGCTTTCACGCGTACGAGGACCTGCCCGTCCAGGGGCACCGGGCGTTCCACCTCGTCGACCCGCAACACGTCGATCCCGCCGAACTCGTCGTACCTGACCGCCTTGGGCATGGTCTCTCTCCTTCGACTCGCTGCAGATGACAGGGGTGTGGGCTACGCCCGCCGGAGTTCGAGCACGGGAATGATGCGGACTCCGGCAGTCTGGCGTGCGTACTCGGCAAAGCCGGGGTAACGCCGCGCTTGCTCGGCGTAGATGCGGTCGCGTTCGGCGCCGATCAGTTCGCGGACGGTCACCTGGTAAGTCGCGGTGCCGCGTTCGATGGTGCCTTCACCGGCGGCGGTCGGGTTGCGGTACCAATCCGGGTTGGTGGGTGCTCCTCCCTTGGTTGCGAAGACGTAGACGATGTTGGGCGCGGTGTCGTGCGGGAGGTACATCATCGGGCTGACGTGCTCCTGCCCGCTCTTGCGGCTGCGGTGATGGACGAGGATCAGCGGAGCGCCCTCGAAGACCCCGCCGACCCTGCCCTCGTTCGCTCGGAACTCTGCAATGGTCTTCGCGTTCCAGTCGAGCGCTTCGCTCATGTCGAACCCCTGTCGTTCACGATCCGGGTTATGCGCTGGGAGGACGAGCTGTAGGGACAGAGCGGGTTCTGCCTTGCGCTACGCGGTGACGCGAGCGCCGCTGCTCATCGACATCGCTGGCGGCGGGGAAGGCTGACTGCCGCAGGGTTGCTTCGAGGCACTCTCGCAGTTCGGTGCTCACGGAGAATCTCCCTTCGGTCTGCCGGGAGGCGGGCCACTGCGATCCCTTCCACCAGGCAGGTGAGGAGGCATCACCAGATCAGGGTGATGCGCACGGCCGGGGCACCCGCAGGGCCGATCCTCTGCGGACAGGCATGCTTTCTCGGTGCCATGGGACGTCTCGGCTCAGCAGGGGATGGCAGGACTTCTTGTGCGCCGTAAATGGGTGAGCAGAGTCCGGCGGGCGGCTCAGGCGGCGACGGCCGAGGCCATGCGCAGCGGCGCGAGCGCGGTGCTCCAGGCGATGACTTGGTCGAGCATCGTGTTCAGGGAGGGCAGGTTGTGGGCGCCGGGCTTGAAGACGCTGAAGTTCTCGAATTCGGTGATCATCGACAGCGCAACCTGCTGGCGTACGTCGGCCATCTGGAGCTCGGCGGCGACGAGACGCAGGTGCTCGACAGCCCGCACCCCGCCGACCCCGCCGTAGGACACGAAGCCGACGGCCTTGTTGTTCCACTCCGCATAGAGGAAGTCGATGGCGTTCTTGAGCACGCCGGGGATGCCGTGGTTGTACTCGGGTGTCACGATGACGAACCCGTCGAACGACGCGACCTTGGCCGCCCATTGCCTGGTGTGCTCGTGCTGGTACTGGCCGAACATCGGCGACAGAGGCTCGTCGAGGTGCGGCAGGGGGTGGTCGCGGAGGTCGACGAGCTCGAACGTGGCGTCGTCGAGGCGCGAGGCGATGTCGAGCACCCACTTCGCCACCTGCTCGCCATTGCGGTTGGGGCGGGTGCTGCCGAGGATGATGCCGATCTTGAGCATGACGTTTGCCTTCTCATCTGCGGCGCTTCGTCGCGGAAGTGCGTGGTCTGATAGATCGCATGCTGCGCAGATGATCTGTCCAACAACGAGTGGGCGGGCATCATTCCGGTTGAGAGCACCGAGACACCGGCCAAGCCAGTCGCCGACGGTGTCGACTTCGCGAGGGGCTTCGGTCTCTCCCACCTCGTCCTGATGCGCGCGTACCGGACCGTCGTCGCGTCGGCCCTCGATGACGTCCCGCAGGCTCCCGCGGCTACCAGACGCTCGCCGTCGTCGTCCGAGGTGACCAGCAAAATCAGCTCACCTGGCCACGTACCTGGGGATCGACCGAACGGTGATGACCTACCTGATCGACGACCTCGTCACGGCCGGCTCGGTCGAGCGCCAGCTCAACCCTGCCGATCGGCGCCAGCGCAAGATCGTCACCACCGCCCGGGGCGTCAACACCCTCCAGAACCTACAGCGGCAGGTACGCGAAGCCGAAGACCGAGCAGTTGCGCAGCATGACCATATACGGCGCGGACGCGCGAGCACTGATCGTGAAGGCAATTGACGCGCTGGGCTGACCCGCAGAACAAGGGAACGCAGAATGCACCCGACGCAGCAGTCTGCGCGAGCGGAACGCCGTCGACACTGCACAGGCGGCGGCTACCTCAGCGCCGGACCACCGCGCTGCCCGCAGCCTTGTCGGCGATACTGCGCTTGTCTTCGCTCAAAGTGATGGCGGTGGCCTGGGCGATGGTGAGTGGCGTGACGGTGTACGTGACCACGTTGACGGCGTGCCGCAGCACGGCCTTCCCGTAGGACAGCCGTCCAGCGCCGCCGTCGGCGCGTACCACCTCAAGTCCCGTGACCCGCTTGCCTGGTGTGCCGCCCCAGCGCGACACGCACACCGGCGAGTACAGGAGTCCAAAGGCGGTGAGCCACAGCACGGCGGTCAACCGGAAGACAGTCCGCGCCTGCTCCACGGGCTGATCGAGCACGTCGAGCACGGGATCAAGGATCCACAGCAGCGGCCCCACGAGGCACACCACCGCGACAGGAATGTCGATGGCGACGGCGACCATGCGGCGCGTGAGGCTGCCGGGCGTACCAGGGCGAGGCCGTCCGGACGTGGCGGCGCCCCGCACCGGCGGGAGCGGCCCCAAGTCGCCGCCGAATGACGTGGTTCCCAGCATCTGCACCTCGCTGACACCTTGCGGGCGCCGTAAAATTTGTACGGTCCAAGCAGCCTGGTTCTTATACAGGAGAAGATCCACCGCGCGCAACCGCGCGGACGGACCCGACAATTCACTCACCTCAGCTGCGGCGGCCTGCCTTGACGACGGCATCGTTTGCGAGGGGACGCTGGACGATCAGGTGGAAGGCGGCCGTTCACCTTGCCATGAGCGCCAGAGTGCGGCGTAGGCGCCCTCGGCTGCTACGAGATCGTCGTGGGTGCCGAGTTCGGTGAGTAGGCCGTCTTCCATCACGGCCACTCGGTCGGCGTCGTGGGCCGTCTGCAGGCGGTGCGCGATGGCGACGACGGTCCGGCCTTCGAGGACAGCTGCCAGCGCCCGCTCCGTGTGCCGGGCGGTCCTCGGGTCCAGAAGTGCGGTGGCCTCGTCGAGTATCAGCGTGTGCGGGTCGGCCAACACCACGCGCGCCAAGGCCAGTTGCTGTGCCTGGGCGCCATCCGGCCGGTGTCCCGCGTGGCCCAGATCGGTGTCCAGGCCGTCCGGCAGGTCGTCGGTCCAGTCGGCGCCGACGGCAGCGAGTGCCGTGCGCAGTTCTGCGTCGGTGGCGCGTGCGGAGGCGATCTGCAGGTTGTCCCGGACGGTGCCGAGGAACACGTGGTGCTCCTGGGTGACGAGGACGACGTGTTGGCGCAGTTGGTCGGGGTCCAGGTCGGCGACCGGGACCTGCCCTACCATCACTGAGCCGGTGTGCGGTGTGTCCATGCCTGCCAGCAGTCTGCCCAAGGTGGTCTTGCCCGCGCCGGACGGGCCGACGATCACCAGTCGCTCGCCGGGCTGGATCGTCAGGTCGACACCGTGCAGTACGTCGCTCTCTGCGTTGTAGGCGTAGCTCACACCGGCCACTTCGATCCGGACGTCGGTCGGTGTGGGAGAGGCGGCCGGTGGTGCTTGCGGTGCAAGGCCGAGGCCCTCGACCCTGGCGAAGGAGGCGCTGCTGCTTTGCAGCTGCTCGATCCGCTGCAGGATGGTGTCCAAGGGCTGGGAGAGCTGCCGCAGGTACAGGGCCGAGGCGACCACTGCGCCCAGGCTCATCGTGCCGTGGTCGTGCAGCACGCCGCCGATCAGCAGGACGCCGGCTACGGGAATGACGTAGGAGATGTCCACAGCCGGGAAGAGCACACTGCGTAGGAAAAGGGTTCGGGTCCGGGTGCTCCGGCACCTGTCGATTGCCTCCTGGCATGCCGTGATGCGGCGCTGCTGCAGTCCGAGGGCTTCGACTGTACGGGCGCCGGCGGCGGTGGCCACGAGCTGCTCCGCGAGAGCCGAGTTGGCCGCACCCTCATCAAGGTAGGCGAGGAGCGCCCGGCGCAGATACCAGCGGGCGGCGAACCAGATGCCGAGCAGGCCCAGCACTCCGCACGCACCGAGCAGTGGGTCAAGCGCGAAGACCGCACCGAGGATGAACAACGCCTGGACTCCGGCAATGAGGACCTCTGGGCCGGAGTCCCGGAGGGTGGCGCCGACTGCGGCGACATCGGTGGTGCCGCGGGTCATCAGGTCGCCTGTGCCGGCCCGCTCGATCACCGCGGTGGGCAGTGCGAGCGCCCGGTCGGTGAACTGCTCGCGGATACGCGCCAGGGTCCGTTCGCCGAAGCGGTGCCCGATGTAGCCGGCGTAACGGACCAGGAGGAGCTGCGCCAGTGCGCAGACGAGAATGGTGAGCGCGAGGCGGTCCACTGTGGACACCCCGCCGCCGGCCCTGACCTCGTCGATGATGCGGCCGAGCAACCACGGGCCGACGAGTCCGGCAGCTGCGGCCAGCGCGTTGAGGCCGATCATGGCGGCGAAAGAGCGAGCGTCCAGTCGGATCAGCCGGAGCGCGGCCTGGCGTATCCGGAAGGGTTCGGCGATGGGCAGGGCTTGGGCCGTCGGATGGGAGCTGGAAGTCATCGCACGGCCTCCTGGAACGGCGGGACGGTTCCGTCGTCCGGGCATTCATGGTCTTCGTCGTCCACGCCGCGGGACACCAGGAGGCGGTAGCCGGGCTGCCGGTCCAGGAGTTCACGATGGCTGCCGACGGCCGCGACGGCGCCGTCGACCAGGTAGTACACGGTGTCCGCCTGGCCCAGCAGGAGCGGTGACGTACTGGTGACGACTGTGGTGCGGCCGGACCGTGCGGCGCGCAGCCGGGTCGAGATGGCCGCCTCGGTATGTGCATCGACCGCCGAGGTGGGCTCGACCGCGAGGAGCACCTCGGGATCGGCCAACAGGGCCCGGACCAACCGGATGCGCTGCCGCTGACCTCCGGAGAGGTTGCGGCCCTGCTGTTCGACGGGCGAGTCGAGTCCGTGCGGAAGGCTGCGGACGATGTCCTGTGCCATGGCGGAGTGGACGCCGCGGCCGATGGTCTCCTCGTCCCGCTCCCATTTGCCGCAGATCACCTCGCGCAGCGAACCGGCGAACAGATCGGCCTCGTTGTCCGCGACGAGGATCCGCCGACGAATCTGCGTCAGGTCGATCTCGTCGAGACGTATCGCGCCCCAGGTCGCGGCCGAATCGACAAATCGGCCGAGGCGGTCGACCACTGCCGCGGACTCCGACGGCCGGGCGCTGACCAATGCGGTCAATCCCCCCGGCGCCACCTCGACGCCAGATTCAGGATCCCGAAGCGTGGACGGCGACCCGGGCCCGTCCGACGCCGCGTCCCCGTCGACGGAATCAGGCTCCAGGGCCAGGAAACCTATGACTCTGCGGGCAGCGACCAGTCCACGGCTGAGGTCGTATCCGCCCTCGATGAAGAACGAGACCGGCACCACAAGCACCGCGGCGTACCCGTAGACCGCAACCAACTCGCCGACACTGATCGCCCCTTGAGCGGCCATCCGGGCCGCGAGCCAGGTCACGGCCCCAAGGAACAAAGTGGGAAGGCCGACACCAAGAGCCTGGATCCAGCTGGTCACCGCGCCGACGCGGTACCCCTCCGCCTGCAACGTCCGCGAGCCGCGCCGGTAGGCCTCGGCATACACCTCTTTACCGCCAATACCGTTGAGGACGCGCAGGCCCCCGACGATGTCCTCGAAACGGGCGGCGAGCCCGCCCTTCTGCTCCCGGTACGTCGCCTCAACGCCCTGCAGCCGCCCCAGCAGTGGACCGACCAACACCGCGAGCAACGGCACACCGACCAGCACCACCACAGCGAGCAGAGGCGAAACGGTCAGCAGCAGCGCAGCCACAACGACATAGGCGAGGACCGCACCGACACCGGGGCCGGTGATGGTCAGCGTGTCGGCGATAGCGGCGACGTCACCGAACCCGATCGTCACGACTTCCCCGGCCGTGGCCCGGCGCGGCAGCGTCGCACCCAGCCTGGCCGCCTGCATGACCACAACCTGCACAGAACGGAAGGCGGCGTCCAGCCTCACCCTGGTCATCGTGCGATGTCGCATGATGGCCAACCACGCGTTCAACACCCCCACACCCAACAACGCCGCGACCCAGCCCACCAGCGCGGACCAGTGCCCCGGTTCCAGCCCGTCGTCGATGGCCCGTGACAGCAAGTACGGCGGCAGAGTCAGGCAGACCATCCAGGCACTGCCAAGCAGCGCACCAGCGGCGATCCGGCGGCGCTGACGGGTGATCAGCCACGATAGATACCGTATTGCGCTGCGACAGTCCGGGGTCCCCGGATCCACGTCCGAATCTGTCATGCACCACACGCTAGTGATCCCTGGCCGATTCGTCTGGAAGACCGGGTCAACTCCGTGGCCGGCGCATGCTTCCTGCCGTACCTTCTCCCCTCGGTTCTGCACGGTGTCGCGGAACCCACACGCCACCCAGGCCAGACCTGGGCTGACGGTGAAGTCGGCCCGAGACCGGCTGGCGGAAAAGCTCGCCTTTATATCCGTGCCCGTGTGCCCGGAAGACCGGGAGTACGCCCGCCGTGCAAACCGCCCGGAACTGCCGCCCCACGAGCAGGGCGAGAAGACCACGGCCGCGCCGGGTCTCGGGGCCAGGCGGCGGCCGCCGACTCATCGGGTGAAATTGCTTTCCGTACGGTCAGGCACCCTTTGGCCCGTGGCAGACATCACGCAAAGTGACCGACCTCGTGTCGTCCCGCCACGGAAGGAACCCCCCATGTCCCGAAGACGCGCTGTCCGCACCGTCGGCCTCCTTTGCGCCCCCGTGCTCGCCGCCGCCGCTCTCACCGTCACCACCGGCGGTCCCGCCGTCGCAGCGCCCACCTGCTTCGAGGGCGCCGCGACGGTGACCGGCACCACCGGCACCCCTGGCGACGACGTCATCATCGGCACACCCGGAAGCGACGTCATCGACGGCAAGGGCGGCAACGACAGGATCTGCGGCCTGGGAGGCAGCGACCTCATCCACGGCGGGGACGGCGACGACAGCATCTCGGGCGGCGTCGGCGACGACCGGATCATCGGCGACGCGGGCAACGACAGCATGGTCGGCGACGAGCGCGCGTACACCGGTGACGTCACCAGCCCCACAGGGCGGGACTATCTCGACGGCAGGTCCGGGGACGACTTCCTGCTCGGCGACAACGGGGCGACGCAGGGCACTGCCAACGGAGCCTCCCCCGACGTCCTCGTCGGCGGGAACGGCGACGACTGGTTGACCGGTGACAGCGCCGGCGACTATGCCAACGGCGGAGCTCCAGACCGGATCATCGGCGGCAACGGGGAGGACGTCCTCATCGGAGACGCCCAGGCCTACTTCGGGGGGTCAGGTGCCGCGGACGATGTCCTGCTCGAAGGCGCCGGCACGCAGGGCGACGTCACGGGGGACAGCTTCGTGGCGTTCGGCAACGCGACCGGGGCGGGCGGAGACGATCTCATCGACCTGGGACCGGACGGCGCGTTCGGTGCCGTCGGCGACCACACGTCCGGCGGCACCGCGGTCGGTTCCGGCAACGACCGGATCATCGGCGGCAGCGCGGGCGAGATCGTGCTCATCGGCGACAGCACACTCGTCGATCCCACCGGGGCGACCGCGGGCAACGACCAGATCGACGGCCGCGGCGGCGACGACCGGATCTTCGGCGACAACTCGGACTGGAACCAGACGCTCGGCACCGCCGGCGGCCGGGACGGCCTGCGCGGCGGGGCCGGCAACGACTTCCTGCGCGGCGGCCCCGCCGCCGACGCTCTCAACGGCCAGGCCGGCATCGACGACTGCGACGGCGAGGGCGGGACGAACACGGTGGTCAACTGCGAGGCCCAGCAGGCCGCGCGGTCGGCCCGAAGAGCCGTCCCCGGCCGGACGGACCGGCCCTTGTTCGACCGGCTCAGGGGAATGACCAGCCGAACCGGTCTGCTCTGACCGGCCCGGACGGACCGGCCCCCGGCCGGCTCACGGCTGGGGCAGCTAGGTGTACTGCCCTGCGAGGTTGGGGACGCGGCTCACCGCAGGTCACAAGGCTGGCCGGTCCGGCCGGCATTCCGCTCCCCGCGTGGCCTGCTGCCGTCAGACGTGCGGCAGCCGGGCCGTACCGCTGTCATCCCCCGGCTGCACCGCGACCTCACCTGGACCCGGATTCTAGCGCTATGTCAGAAAACTCTGAGATATGCACTAAGTGCAGGGATTCCACTCGCTCAGCAGCCTGATGTCACACCTTGAGGCGTCCTGAAATGACATCTGATCAGTCGATTATTACGTTCGATGCAGGTCGGCTGTCCAGCTGACATCTCTGAGACAGGGAGGAGTGACATGCCCACGCGAACCTTCGCCGTGTCCGCCGCCGTGGTAGGCGCAGCGGTCCTTGCCACCGGCATCACCTATGCCGCGCAATCCGAATCGACCCAGGCCGCCCCGCGGGCCAAACAAGTTGCACTGCCGGCCAAACAAGCCGCACCGCCGGCCAAGCGGGCCGCACCGCCCGTCAAGCAGGCCGCCCCCGAGGCGGCTCCCCTCGGTACCGAAAGCACTGGCGGCAGGGGGAACGAGGGCCGTGACCACGAGGACCGTGACCGTGGCTACCGCGGCAGGGACGAAGGAAGAATCCACTTCAACGAACGGACGTACTCCGCCCGCACAGAGGGCTGCATCCCCGCTGCCAGCGGGCTGGGCTCAACCAGTTTCAGCATCGACAACGACAGCGACGCGGCCGTTGAGGTCTACCGCGGGTTCAACTGCGACAACGGTTCGCCGGTGGCCAGGGTCGGCCCCTACGGCGCCACTTATGGTGTCGTGCCCCGGACCGACCAAGGGAGCCGCCAGGGAGGCGTCTTCGTCGAGGACGGGGTCGTGGGCAGTTTCCTGGTGATCCGCCACCACGACGAGTGGTGAGACCACCATCCCGAGCACGGGGAATCGCCGGCCCGTCGGAATCGGGCCGGCGATGGCGGCCTCGTCCCACTGACGCCGGACCGCCGCTGCGGACCGGCTCCGGACACGGGGAGCGGAGATGTGCTTGTACGGCGCCGCGCCGCTCACTCCGGCCCGGCGGCCGGGCCCCTAGTTCCAGGCCGCAGGCCCTCCCGCTGACGTCGCCGGGCCGGAGTGCCGTGTCTGGGAGGCGACGGGCTTCGTAGCAGCCCGGCATCACGCCGACGCCTGCGACACGAGGTCGTCGGCCCAATCGTGGAGCGCCGGCTTGCCCAGGCTCTGCGGTGCGACCGTGGGAGTCGCCAGGAGAGCCTGGGCCGGCCCAGTAACCGGCCAGCCTCCCCATCGGCCTGTTCCACGCCGGCGTCGCGTCACATGAGGAGCACCAGTACTCAGGTGACCTCGGCCTTGCGCCGGTGAGGACTTCAGTTCCCCGAGGGGATACGCGCAGCGATCTCCCGGGCGAACCACTCGGCTTCCTCGCTCAGTTCGTCGAGACCCTCGCTCGCGATCAGCTGCAGCAGCCGGAGCAGGTCGTGGGCTTCGTCGAGCGTGAGCATCGCCAGACGATGCGCTGTGCTGTCCTGCGCGGGGATCATGCTGGTGGCATCCGAAGTCATGCCTTGGGTAACGACCACCGACAGCAAGAGCATCTGGAAGAGCTGCCCGAGCACCCGCACGGACGCACCCGCATCCCTGCACATGCCGAGCCGTACCTCTCGCGACGACCGTCCAGGGCTTGGCGTCGGGTTCTGCCATAGGTGAGCCGCAACGACTGGTCACCGACCGAAGGCTGACCGCCCCACCGCGTTCTGGGCCCCGACTGCTGCGCGCACCGAGTCAGCCAGCTCGGCAACGGAACGCCCGCCACCCGCGTCGATGCGATCCAGACCCAACGTGTCGACGGCATCGATCATGAGTGTCTGGTAGCGCTCCGTGCGGGCCAGGAACTTGTCCATCAGGCGCCGTTCCGCCTCCGTAGCTGCTTCATAGCGGCCCGCTGCATGAACGCGTGCGCGCACCACGGCGTCGTCCGTGGTGAGCCACACAGCGGCCGTGCGAGGGACCTGCAGCCTCTCGACGTGGACGGGCCAGAGTGCCGAGCCCTCCAGTACCAGGCCCGTCCTGCCATGGCCCTCAGCCGCATAGGTCGTGATCAGCTCTTCGATGCGGGGCCACAGCCGATCGTAGTGGCCGAGAACGGACGTGATCAGTTCGTCGACCGTGAGCGATCCGTAGTGCTCGGCGACGTGCGCCGGCACCTCCCACTCCGGAGTTCTCCAGGGTCGCCCGGGGTGCCGCGCCAGCCCATCAGTGGTCAGGCACTGGAACCCGAGCTTCTCCGCCACCGCATGGGCAACGGTCGACTTTCCGACGTTCGACGTCCCGCCGATCAATACCACCCGCACATCGTGCACACCTATGACCCTACTGATCCCTTCGGGACGATGCCTCAACCACCGGCTGTTCAGTGCCGTCCCTGACCGGCAGCCGCCCACACCGTCGCACCGTAGGGTCAAACGACTGAACTGCTTGCCGCCGAATCTGCCGCGTCTGATTAAGCACTGCGGACCTGGACCGCAAGCACGTGCAGTCCTGGCAGGTTCAGCGGCGCGCCTTTGGTCAGGCGCCGTTGGCTTCCCGCTCGTTCTGAGGCGGTGTTCAGGCCTCGGTGACCGGGGCGGCAGACCGTTCGGGGCTGATCGTTGAACGACAAGCTGGGAGTGCGGGTGGCGGCGGCCGTGACTGGATCCCCTTTTGAACGGGGAGCCTGGGGGCCGTTACTTCCATTCCTCCCCGGAGGCGATCGCCGAGGTCACCAGCCTGCTCGCGCCCGGCGACAGCATGTGCTGAACGCCGACCCCTACAGGGGGTTGCCCCGGAGCCAGGTCAGGACCTGCTCGGCGTGCTCGTTCGGGGGGAAGATCGGATAGAAGACGTGCTCGATCACGCCGTCGCGAATGATCAGAGTCAGCCGCTTGTAGAGCGTCAGCCCGCTGGTCTCGAACGTGGGCAGGCCGAGTTCCTCTGCCAGGCGCCGCGCAGGGTCGGAAAGCATCTGGAACGGCAGGTGGAGCCGCTCGACGACCTCACGCTGGTAGTCGGTCTCCTGGCTTGACAGGCCGAACACTCCGTCCGCGCCAGCGGCGAGAAGGTCCTGGTAGTGATCTCGGAAGCCGCATGCCTCGGGGGTGCAGCCGCGCGCCCCGGGGATCGAGTCCCAGCCGTCGGGCAGGTCGGTGCCCGGGCGTCCGGTGAGCGGGTAGACGTAGATCACCGTGCGGCCTGCGCCGAGCCCGTCGAGGCGGGCGGCCGTGCCGCCGGTGCCCTGGAGTTCCAGGTGCGGCACCTTCGTGCCGGGCAAATGAGTAGCCGCGCCGTCGTCCTCGGGGACGGGCAGGTCGGCGGGCACGCTCGTGTAGTCAGTCATCAGGTCCTCTCCTTCGTTGGCCGGTGAGACGCAGCTGCCGCGGTGAGCGGCCTGGTGCAGGTGCGCGACCAGTGCCGCCCGGCGCGCGGTGAGTCCCTCGATCCGCTCGGTGAGTTCGTCGATCGCGTCCCGGTAACCGGCAAGCGAGGCCGGACAGTCGTCGGCGTGTCGGTGGCCGGCCGTGAGGCACTCCAGGAACGGGCGGGTGCGTTCAACAGGAATCCCGAGACTGCCGAGCGCCCGGATCTCCTGCGTGAGTCGTACGTCGTGCTCGTCGTAGTCCCGGTAGCCGTTGGCCAGCCGCCCGGGCGTGAGCAAGCCCAGCGATTCGTAGTAGCGCACCGCTTTCGTTGTCACGCCCGCCCGGCGGGCCAGCTCACTGATCTGCATGCCTCTCACCTCGAAGAACGCTAAACCTTGCCCTTGAGGGTAAGGTCAAGTCGGGGCAACGATGTTCCACTGGGCGGACCAGGGGTCTGTCGACAGGCGCGGGCCCGCGTCCGCTTCCAGGGCATCGGCCACGTCAAGGTCAACCAGCACCGCGCGGTCATCGGCGAGGTCAAAACCGCGTCGGTCAAGCGCGAGTGCCGTAAGTGGTTCGTCGTGCTCAGCGCCGGGCAGGACCAGCCCGAACCGCTGCCCGCGACCGGATCCGTGGCCGGCATCGACCCGGGCATCGCGAACTTCCTCGCCGACTCGAACGGCGAGTTCGTGCCCAACCCGCGCCACGGCCCCCGTGCAGCCGACAAGCTCGGGGCAGCGCAGCAGGCCCTGTCCCGGTTCCCGCGTGGCAAGGCGAAGGACCGCACCGCCAACCACCAGCGTGCGGTGGAGAAGGTTGCCCAGCTCCACGGCAAGGTGCGTCGCCCATGGCTCGACCACGCACATAAGGCGTCGATCCTCTGGGGTCGAGGCTGTTGCTGTGGAATCAGTCTCACGTTGATGCAGCTGCGCGACGTGGCAGCTGAGTCCATGCATCACGACACCTGTGGTGCTAGTGCTCGATCCGGTGGTTCGCTGTCTGTGCCGTCTCGGCGGTGACGGCCCAGCGTTCGTGGTCCCGCCACTCATCGTTGATGAGCTGGAAGGCGGCCGAGTAGCCCTCGAGCTGGAAGCCCAGGCGTTTGACGAGGCTCAGTGACGAGGCGTTGTCCGGCTGGATGTTCGCCTCCAGCCGGTGCAGGTCCAGCTGACCGAAGGCGAACTGGAGCACGAGCCCCAGGCCTTCGGTCATGTAGCCGCGGCCGGTCGTGGAGGCATAGGACGTATAGCCCAGAGTCCCGCTTTGGAGGGTGCCCCGGACGATGTTGTTGATGTTGACTCCGCCCACGATCGCGCCGGTGTCAGGCAGACAGATCACGAAGCCCTCATGGGTCGGCTGCGCAAACCGCTCGAGCGAGCTCTCGAACATCTCCAACGTGATCTCACGAGCGCCCACCCAGCGTCGGAGCATCTCGGCGCTCTCCTGGTGCAGCGCGCTGAGCTGCGCGTAGTCCTGACGGTCGACGCGCCGTATGGCCACTCGTGGCCCTTGCAGGAGATGACTGGTGGTTGCCATTCCGGGATCCTATGCAGCGCGCTTCTGGACGCATCCGGTGGCTGGTGGACAGCTTTGCCGGGGCCACCGTGGCTGTGACCTGGAAGCAGATCCGAGTGCCCGGTCGCGATCAAAGCCGGTGGTTGAGGGCCCGGGTCAGCTCTCGGTTGGCCGCTCGCGCCGCCTCCGGTTCCTCTGTCCGCTCGTCGAGTTCGCCTTGCTCGGCGGCGACCTCCTGTTCAAGGAGGCTGATGCGGCGGTGGAGTTGGTCGATGTCGATGGGTGCCCCGAGGCCGTATTCGGCCCAGACGGCATCGCCGAGCTGGTGGAGGAGAGGCGGTTCCCCAGCTGACGGACCCGTGCGGTGAGGCGCTTGTTGCGTTCCCGCGCGTTCGTAAGGTCGGCTGCAGAGAAGCCTGCTGACCGCGGCAACCCGCCCCTCCTCACCGGGTATGTTGGTGGCGGCGTGGATGCGGTCGAGCAGGTCGCGGTGGCGAGAACCGCCTGGAGTCCATCAGCAGATGCGAGTCGCCGCGTCTCAGGCCCTCGACCTGCCCCGGATGCAGGCCGACGCGTGAGAGGAGCAACAGCGTCAGCCGCTCCCCCGTGCGGAGCGGCAGGCCAGGAACATCGCCACGACCTCCTCGTCGCCGGAGTGGTCGACGTCCGTCCCCGGTTCCTGGACCCGGTGGCGAGCACGCAGCCGCAACCACATGCAACCGCTCTCACGCTGGGCCGCATCGGGCAGATCCGGGGTGTCACCGATCTCGTAGATCTGCTCCAGCACCCAGGTCGGCACCATCTTGTTCGTCACGGCGTAGAGCAGGAACATCCGCACCGGGTGAGGACCTTGTTTACCCGGCTCTCGGCCCGGACGGGCTTCGCCCGCGGCCCCGGAACGACGACCGGCGCGTTGTCGCCGCGGCCCGGCGTCCACTGCAGCCAAAGCATGAACGGCCCCGGCGCCGCCTGCCACACGTCGGGCGGCGTCCCGGCGGGCTTCTTTCGGAGTGGCTCGGCCGGAAACGGTCCCGTGGAACCAGCACGCCCACACGAAGCAACGCAGGCAAGGGCCCCTCCCTACGCCCAACCGCCTGTGGACAACAATGGATTGACGGAACGACACCGGAAGAGCAAAGATCGACAGGTCCTGATTTGACAACGTTGTCTACCGAGAGGATCGCGATGCGAGCGCTGAGAAGCGTGTTCACCGCCTTGTTGATCGTCACCACCATGGCCGCGGCTTCCGCCACCTCCGGCGTCGCGAACGCCAAGGAGCAGGGACCGAAGTTCGCTGATGACCCCACCACGCTGGTCGACACGTCGATAGGCAACAACGGTGACGGGACCACCTTCCCGGGCGCGGCCGCTCCCTTCGGCATGGTGCAGTTGAGCCCCGACACACAGCTGAACAAGTACGCGTCCTACGACTACGCGCAGGACACCATCCTCGGCTTCAGCCACACACACCTCTCGGGTGTCGGCTGTCAGACGATGGGCAACATACGGTTCATGCCGACCGCCGGTGCGGTGACGTCGTCCGATCCGGCTCAGTACGGGGCGAAGTTCAGCCACGACAACGAGACGCGCGCGCCGGGCTACTACGGCGTGAAGTTCGACAACGGCATCAAGGCCGAGCTGTCGGCCACAGAGCGAACCGGGCAGCACCGCTACACGTACCCCGGCGGATCGGGTGAGGAGAACGTCCTCATCGAGGCCGGTGAGAGCAACGGCAGCACCTACGCCGGAGATATCAAGGTGGTCGGCGACGACACCGTGGAGGGGTGGGTTCAGGGCGGGAACTTCTGCGGGGAGACCGGCAAGGAGCGCTACCGGGTCTACTTCAGCGCCAAGTTCGACCGGACGTTCTCGAAGTTCGGGACCTGGACCGACGGCACTCTTACCCCGAACCAGCGCGAGGCGTCGCGTGGCAGCAAGCGCGCGGGCGCCTGGCTGTCGTTCGACCCGGCCAAGGGCGACCAGGTCGGTTCTTCGGTGGGGCTGTCCTACACCTCCATCGACGGCGCCCGCCTCAACCGTGAGGCCGAGCAGCCCAAGTCGTTCGACAAGGCCCGCTCCGGCGCGCACGACGCCTGGCAGGACGAGCTGAACCGCATGCGCGTGGCCGGTGGCAGCAGCGCCGATCAGCGCACGTACTACAGCGCGCTGTACCACTCGCTGCTGCACCCGTCGATCGGTTCCGATGTCGACAACCGCTACCGCGGCTTCGACGACAAGGTGCACCGCGGGGATTCCGCGTACTACCAGATGTTCTCGCTCTGGGACACCTACCGTTCGCAGAACCAGCTGGTGGCGCTGTTGAACCCGGACAAGGCCGCGGACATGGCCAAGTCGGTCCTGCACATCTACCAGGACGGTGGCTGGCTGCCGCGCTGGGGGCTCGGCAGCGGCGAGACCAACGTGATGAGTGGCGATCCCATCACCCCGTGGGTCGTCGACATCTACAACCGCGGTCTGCTCGACGAGCGCACCTCGCGCCAGCTCTTCGACGCGCTCTGGAAGAACGTCAATGACGTGCCCGCGGACCAGTCGATCTTCCGCGGCCGTGACGGCAACCCGACCTATGTCAAGAACGGCTGGGTCGGCTACCAGAACCTGCCCGGTTACAAGTACGGCGACAGCCGCCAGGCCGGCTCGGCCACGCTCGAGTACGCGCTCGGCGACTGCGCGCTGTCCACGATGGCCGACGGCCTCGGCTACCGCGACAAGGCCACGACGCTCGCCTCGCGCTGCGACAACTTCACCAAGCTGTGGGACCCGAGCGTCACGTCACAGGGCTTCTCCGGTTTCCCCGTGACGAAGAACGCGGACGGCACCGTCGCGGGCAACCCCGACCCCACCCAGTCCGGCGCCTTCCATGAGGGCACCGCATGGCAGTACCAGTGGCTCGCCCAGCAGGACCCGCAGACCCTCTACAACCTCATGGGCGGTCAGGCGGCTGCCGAGCAGCGGCTCGACAAGTTCTTCGACATACCGACCGTGCTCACGGACCCGGCGAAGGCCGCCACGGATTCCTGGGTGACGGGCGCGTACGACTACCACAACAACTTCGCCTTCAACCCCAACAACGAGCCGGACTTCCACGCACCGTGGATGTATACGTGGACCGGCGCACCGTGGAAGACCTCCGCGGTGCTGCGCGCGATGCGGACGCTGTTCACCGACGACGTGTACGGCATGCCCGGCAACGACGACCTCGGCGCCACCTCGTCACTGCTCGTCTTCGCGATGGCCGGCATCTTCGAGGCCCAGCCCGGCTCGGCCGACTACGTTGTCACAGCGCCGATGTTCGAGAAGGTCGAGATCCGGCCCGAACACGGGCGCAAGATCAGCATCGAGGCTCCGGGCGCCGACGCCTCGAAGCTGCAGTACGTGTCCTCCGTGCACACGAACAAGGGCGAGGTGCGCCAGAGCTGGCTGTCCCACAAGGACCTGCTCCGCTCCGGCGCCATCAAGATCAAGCTCTCGGCCGAGCCGACGAGTTGGGGCGTCGACGCCGCCCCGCCCGCCATGGCCCGGGACTGACACTGTGGGGTGGGGGCCCCCCCCGGGGGGCGCCCCCCGGTATCGGGCCCGCCGGGGGGCCCCGGGCAGGGGCTTAACCCCGGGTTCGAGATAACCGGGGCCGGCG
>NZ_JBSGTG010000047.1:19681-43090 GCF_053607285.1 Streptomyces sp. NPDC055140
CCCTCCCTTGGGGCCGCACCTCGATAGCGTCCACGCCGTGGTCCAGCGAGCAGGCGATGAGCACGGAGTACTCGATACCGGGGCCGGCCTGGCCAGGGAGTACTTCGCCGTCGAGGGGAATCAGCAACTCGAGGGCTGCCGTGAAGTCGCCCTGCAGGGTGGCCAAGAACCCCTGCACTGCCCGCAGCCGAAGGCTGTACGCCTGCACAGCAGGTTCGGCGTGTGGGCTGCACAGCCCGTCGAGCGCCTGCTCCGCCCGTCGCAGCCAGTGCCGCCCTTCCAAGAGTTGCCCCGCGCACAGCCAATAGGGCCACAGGTGGCAGGAGAAAGCGGCGGTGCCCAAAGGATCAGCTCCACCTGCTCCAACGTGCGGTCCAGAGCTACTCGGTGGTTGTCGTTGTCTTCCAGAGTGCGCGAGAGGAATGGTCAAGAGCTGTGGATCGGTTGAGTGCCATCGGCTCAGTCGAGCCGCTTCTTTGCGCGCCCCGCCCTCCGCCACATCACCGCCATCCCGAGCGCCAGGACGCCAGTGCGCCGAACCCGGAGCCATGGAGGCCCGGAGACGCGGGCGCACGTGGGCAAGTGCCTTATGCCTGCGTTCAGTTGGGGGTCGGCTCCAGGGCCAGGACGTGCTCGACCAAGGAGATGAGGACCTCCTTGCCGGACTCCCGGTCGCGTACGTCGCACAGCAGCACCGGGGTGTCGGCGGTCAGGTCGAGGGCGCGCGCCACCGCTTCCTGGCTGTGTGTTCGGATGCCGTCGAAGCAGTTCACAGCGACGATGAAGGGGATGTCGCGGCTCTCGAAGTAGTCGATGGCGGGGAAGCAGTCGGCGAGGCGGCGGGTGTCGGCGAGGACGACCGCGCCCAGGCAGCCCGTGGCCAACTCGTCCCAGACGAACCAGAAGCGGTCCTGGCCCGGGGTGCCGAAGAGGTAGAGGGCGAGGGTGTCGCGCAGGGTGATCCGGCCGAAGTCCATCGCGACCGTCGTCGTGGATTTCGTGGCCACGCCCTCCAGGCTGTCCACCGGACGTGAGGCCTCGGTGAGGGGTTCCTCGGTGCGCAGCGGGCGGATCTCGCTGACCGACTCCACCAGCGTGGTCTTCCCCACGCCGAAGCCGCCGGCGATCAGGAGCTTGAGAGCGGTGAAGTCGGCGGGCGCCGGGTGCGTGGCGCGGTCAGAGTGCACGGAGGCCATGGATCACTTCTCGCAGCAGGTGGGCGGAGGGAGGTTCTTTCCCGGCGGCGGTGGACCGGGGCGGGGTGATGTGGATCAGCCCCTGGGCGGTGAGGTCGCCGAGCAGGACGCGTACGACGCCGAGCGGCAGGCCCGAGTCCGATGCCAGGTCTGCTACCGGGCACGGTCCTTGGGCGCACTGGGCCAGGAGGCTGCGCTGCTCGGGCGGGATCGGGCCGCGGGGGGTGGCGGCCGTGGGGCGGACGATGGCCATCAGGTCGACGTGTTCCGCGCCGTTGTCCGTACGCGCGCGGCCCGCGGTCATGGCGTAGAGGCGGACCAGGGGGCCGGCCTCCTCGTCGTAGCGGTCGGTCCAGGGGTCGGGGTCCCGGTCGGCGGCGTCGGGCGTCGGTCGGCGGCCGGGTGGCAGGTCGGTCACGACGTCCTGCCGTCCGGCGTCGGGGTGCCGTCCGTCCTCGCGGGTACGGCGAGGTGCTCACGCACGCGCTCGACCAGCAAGGCCATCTCGTATGCCACCAGGCCGATATCGGCGTGCCCGTCGGTGAACACCGCGATGCAGGACCCGTCGCCCGCGGCGACCACGAAGAGGAATCCACCGTGCAGTTCGACCATCGTCTGGACGACGCCGCCCGCGTCGAAGTGGCGGCCCGCGCCCTTGGCGAGGGAATGGAACCCGGAGGCGATGGCGGCGAAGCGCTCGGACTCGTCACGCCCCAGGCCGCGCGAGGCGCCGACGCACAGGCCGTCGGTGGAAAGCATGACCACGTACCGGACCTCCGCGACACGGTCGACCAGGTCGTCGAGGAGCCAGTCGACACCGCCCGCGCCGCCCGTGCCATGGTCGTCGGGGTTGTCACCCAGGTTCGTGACGGTGAAGGTCGGGGTCATCGGTTTCGGAATCCTTCTTCGGTCGCGGTGTGAGGGTGGGGCGCTGCATGCGGGGCGCCGGACGGGCTTGCGGGGCCGGACGGTGTGCCCGGCTCGCCCTGAGCCGCGGACGCGCGGCGCCGGCCTGAGCGCAGGGACGCCATCGTGGCGCGCGCGGCCTCCGGGGAGCGGACGGCCGGGCCCTGGGCCGGCGGTGAACCAGCGCCCGTGTTCTCGTCACCGCGCAGTTCGGGGGCGAGGCTGGCCTGGCGCACCCGGCGCGGCAGACCGTCCTCCGAGTCATGGCTCGAGGTGGGGGCGGGCGAGAGCGGCGGCGGCTGGGGCGCCGCGTGACGGGCATGAGTGGGGGCTTGGCGGAGTGCAGGGTGAGCGAGCGGCGGCTCGGGCTCACGCTCCGGTCGGGGGATCGATTCCTGTTCGGGGCGCTGCTGTGCCGGTAGGGCAACGGCGACCGGATCAGGGACCGGTACATGAGCGGACTCCAACGCCCGCGGCTCCGGCTCCGGCTGTGGCTGGGGCAAGGGCCGCAAGCCCGGGTGTGGTGCCTCCAGGAGCTGCTGCGGCACGAAGACGACGGCGGTGACGCCGCCGTAGACCGAGCGGCGCAGGGTGACGTCCACCTGCTGGCGCTCGGCGAGGCGGTTGACCACGAACAGGCCGAGCCGACGCGAGTCGAGGAGGTCGATGTCCGTGGCCCGGATCTTCTCGTTGGCCGCGGCGAGCGCCTCGTCGCCCATGCCGAGGCCGCGGTCCTCGATCTCCAGGACGGCGCCGGCACCGACCTCCTCGCCCCGCACCACTACGGGGGTGTGCGGCGGCGAGAACGCGGCTGCGTTCTCCGCGAGTTCGGCGATCAGGTGGATCAGGTCGGCCACCGCCGTGCCGGCCAGAAGCAGATCGGGGATGTCGTGCAGCTGGACGCGGTCGATGTCGGCGGTCTCCGCGATGCCCGCGCGTACGGCGTCGATCAGCGGGACCGGGTTGCGCCAGGCACGGCCGGGCGCGGAGCCGGACAGGATGAGCAGAGACTCGGCGTGGCGGCGCATCCTGGTCGTCAGATGGTCCAGACGGAACAGGTCTTCCAGGTCCGAGGGGTTCTCGGTACGGCGTTCCATCGCGTCGAGGAGCTCCAGCTGGCGGTGGAGCAGCACCTGGCTGCGGCGGGCGAGGCTGACGTAGACGCCGGAGACTCCGGTGAGGACGGCGGCGCGGCCCGCGACGGCGCGCAGGGCGGCCCGCTGCACTGTGGTCAGCGCCGCGCCGACCTGGCCGATCTCGTCCCGGATGGGGGTGCGGGCGAGCGGGGCCTCGGCTTCGAGGTCGAGGTCGTCGCCACTGTGGATGCGGCGGATCGCGGCCGGCAGCCGGGTGGCGGCGAGCTCCAGAGCGGAGTTCCGCAGTCCGGTGAGGTCGTCGACCAGGCCGCGCCCGATGCGTACGGAGAGCAACAGCGAGAGGACCACACCGAGCAGGCCGAGGATGACAGCCAGGCCGGAGCTTCCCAGGGTCGCAAGGGAGTACGGCTGCGCGTCGGCGCCCGTGTCGACGGCGCCCCGTTCCGCTGCGGCAAGCCCGGCAAGGGTGTGTCCCGCAACGGAGTGCCACTCCCCCGCCGACACGGCGGACACGGCCCCCTTCTCACCGGCGTCGAGGACGGCGTCCTGGACGGTGGCAAGTTCGGTGGCGCTGCGGGACGCGAGAACGGCGCGGTAGCGGGCGGCACCCTCGGCCCGCAGGTCGGGCACCGCGGCTCTGGTGAGCCCGCGCTGCTGAGCGACGTCGCCGATGAACGCGCGGTACTGGGCGGCGGACATGGTGCCGCTCGCCTGCGCGGCGCCGAGCACGGCGTCCTGCCGGCTCAACGCCTCGCGGGCACGGGCCAGTTCGAGGACGGTGCGGGTGTTGGAGGCGCGGTCGGGGCGGTCGGCACCCGCGAGCCCGGCGCGCACAGCAAAGGCCCGGTCGACGGCCGTGCCGTACGCGGAGAAGACCGCGGCGGAGTCGTGGGGTGTCTCGCGCTGCTCGGGGAGGGCCCGTGCGCTCTTGAGCAGCACACTGATCCGGTCGGGCAGCTGGGCGTCGAGGGCCGCGAGATCGGTGCTGCTGGAGCGGATGCCCGCGCGCAGGGCCGTGACGGCCTTGTCCGTGCGCGAGCGGGCGGCATCGACATCGCGACGGGCGGACGGACCGGGAGCGGCCCGGTACTTCAGGGCGGCGGCACGCTCGTCCTGGACAGTGGTGGTGAAGTCCGCGACCGGCTTCACCAGGGCCGAGTTGATCTGCCGCAACTGCTCGGTGGACGAGACCTGCGACGCGGTGGTGACGGCAGCGTGCCCCCACAGGGCCATCAGCGACAGGACCGGCACCGTCAGCAGGGTGACGACCTTCGCTCGGATCGACTTGGGACGCCACCGTTCGGGCAGCAAAAAGCGTGCGGGCATGACCAGGATCTCCTTGGCGGTGCAGGAGTGTTGAGGGCGCGGGAAGTGGCGTTCGGCCCGGGGAACGGCAGCGGCGCAGGCGCGTGGCGGGAGATGCGCCGCGAAGATGACGAGGCTGCTCAGGGAGTCCGGATCAGGCGACCGGAAGCTCGACCTCGTGCAGCGGCCGGGCCGCGGCCTCGCCCTCGGCGCGCTCCCGCGCCGTCGGGGACAGAGCCACGAAGGCGCAGGTGAGGAAGAGGAAGGAGCCGAGGACCACGGCGAGCGGCAGGATGAACGCGGTAGCGCTCGCGCCCGGCAGAGGTGCGTTGCTCGCATGCACGTCCACGGTGACCGCGGCCATGCCGGTGTAGTGCATGCTGCTCACCGCGAGCCCCATCACGAGGGCGGCGACGGCGGCAACGACTGGGCCCCGCACGCAGAGCGCGGCCCACAGCGCCGCGGAGGCCGCAGCGATCGCGATGACGACGGAGGCCGTGACGACGGCCGGGTCGTAAGAGATCGTGCCGTTGAGGTCTACGGCGGCCATGCCGATGTAGTGCATCGCGGCCACTCCGAGTCCGGTGCCGACGCCACCGAACAGGATGGAGCGCACGCGGGACTTGCCATATCCGGCGGTGAAAACTCCGGCGCCGACGACTGCGATGGCGACGAGGAGGCTGAGCAGGGTGAGCGGGATGTCGTAGCGGATCGCGGTGCCGTCGACGGTGTAGCCGAGCATCGCGATGAAGTGCATGGTCCAGATTCCGGCACCGATCGCGATCGACGCGCTGACCAGCCAGTTCCTCCTGGACCGCCCCCCGGCTGTCAGGGCACGCACGGTGCAGCGCAGTCCCAGCGCGGATCCGACGACGGCCATGGCGTACGACAGGACCGGCGTCGCCCAGCCTCCGGCCATGTGGTGCATGTGACCCACGGGTTTCCTCTCACTGTCCTGTGTCGGCCCCCCGGCGACCGGGACGCTAGCACGCAGTGGATCTCTGACCATGGGGCGGCGAAATGCGCCTGCGGGCGGGTTACTGGACGGTAAAGCCCTGGTTCAACGGGCTTTCAGGCCTCGGCTCTTCATCTCTCGCCGACACCGGTGCGACTCTTGTCACGTCGCACATCCAAGCGCTTCAGACACCCTGGACGAGACGCCCAGGTCCGGACGTCAGGGACATATACGTTCAACTGAAGGCGGGGCCGGTGGCGCTGGAGTTGAGAACGGCCGACTCGGTGGCGAGCCGACGGACGGACCCTCCCGCCCAGCCGGCGCAGGTGCCGCACGGCAGCGCTCTGTGCGGCGTGTTGTCGCGACGCGTGGCAGCGCAGGCTCCACGGGGGTGCACCACGCGGCGGCCCCACCGGGTGAAGGTGAAGCCGCCGCCGCGCCGTTGGGTCCGTCAGGACGGACAGCCGGAGTCGGCGATCACGAAGGTACCCGGCGAGGTTTCTTCCAGGGTGTGGGTGACGTAGTGGTTGTACAGGCCCATGTTCTGGTTGGAGCCGTTGGCATAGACGTACCCGAGGCTCTGGTGGGCGCGTCCGGCGGCGACCTGGTTGTAGTTGTTGTCGGTGTAGCACTGGTGGGTGGCACCGGTCGTGGTCGCCTGCGCCGAGGTGGAGGACGCGCCTACGGCCCCGGAGCCGTCCACGGCGGCCACG
The DNA here is from genome assembly GCF_053607285.1 of Streptomyces sp. NPDC055140. Classification (NCBI taxonomy): domain Bacteria; kingdom Bacillati; phylum Actinomycetota; class Actinomycetes; order Kitasatosporales; family Streptomycetaceae; genus Streptomyces; species Streptomyces sp. NPDC055140. Next base: position 25,854 of record NZ_JBSGTG010000047.1, read on the forward strand.
GTGTAGCTGTACGTCGTGCCGGGGGCGAGCCCGGTGTCGGTGAACGAGGTCGAGGAAGGCGAGCCGACCTGGGTGCCGCCCCGGTAGACCCGGTAGGAGGCCGCACCGTCGACGGCGGCCCAGGAGAGAGACGCCGAGGTGTCGGTGGTGGCGGTGACGGTGAGCCCGGCCGGGGCGGGCAGGGAGCCGCCGCCGTCCGTGGCGTCGAGGCCCCAGGAGTGTCCGATCCAGTACGAGGCGCAGATGTTCATGTCCGGCAGGTACTGGCTGGCCGTGCCGCACTGGGTGGCCCCGGTGCCGGGGTCGACGGCCTGGCCGTGGGACATACCCGTGATGCTGTACGACTCGACAACGGCTCGGCCTGAAGTGTCCTGGTAGACCTTGTGCGGGTAGCCCTGCACGGTGTCGCTGACGTCGGCCGTGGCGTCGGTGGCGTGGACGTTGGTCCACTGCTCCACGAGTTCGGTCATGTTCATCGGCGCGACAGTGGTGTCCTGGGAGCCCTGCCACACCGCCACCGTCGGATAGGGGCCGCTGTAGCCGGGATCGGCCGCGCGTACCTTGTCACCCCACTGCTGCGGGGTGAGGTTACTGCCGGGGTTCATGCAGGACAGACCGTCGGTGACGGTGCGGGCGCAGTCGAAGGGAAGGCCGGCGGCCACCGCCGCGCCGGAGAAGACGTCCGGGTAGGAGGCCGCCATGACCGCGGTCATCGCCCCGCCCGCGGACAGACCGGTGACGTAGACGCGTGAGGGGTCGGTCCCGTAGTCGGCCGCCATCTTGTCGACCATCTGCTTGATGGACAGCGCCTCGCCCTGGCCGCGCGAGAAGTCGGACGACTGGAACCAGTTGAAGCACGAGTTGGCGTTGTTCGCGCTCTTCTGCTGGGGCAGCACCAGAGCGAAGCCCCAGGTATCGGCCCACTTGGTCCAGCCGGTCTCGCCGTCGAACGCCGAGGCCGACTGGGTGCAGCCGTGCAGGGCGACCACCAGCGGGCGCCCGGACGGCAGCCCGTCGGGGACATAGCGGAACATCTGCAGGCTGCCGGGGTTGGAGCCGAAGCTCGTCACCTCTTGCAGGGACGCGGCTTGCGCCGGTACCGGGGACAGCAGCCCGAGGGTCAGGGCGATGACGGACAGCACCAGCGCGACGGCGGACCCGGAGCGCGGCCGCCATCCGCGTCCGGCAGGCCGCCGCACGCGTCGGAAGCGGCGTCGCGAGGAGTGGGGGGAAGCAGGATGCATCGTGCCACCAGGTGATCGCGATGGATGGGGGGAGGAACAACCCCCGGCCCTGGCCGCTTGGCACCGAACAGCGGTACATGTCCCAGGAGTTGCCGGGAGGTTACGTCCGGCCGGTCGGCGACAGTAATGGTGACGCGCCCCACCTCGAAGGAGTGCGGGCTGTGGGCCGTCACCGTTGCGCCACGCGGGAAGGCCACGGCGGCGGATGATGTGCCTGATGCCGTCGCACGGGCGTCACCAGGCGCGTGAGCGTGAGCCGCCCGAGCCCGAGCAGGGCCGAGCACCGCGATCCGAAGGCGCGCCTGCTCTTCCCGCTTCGCTTCATCAAGTTCGGAACGACAACAGGTACTTACGACGTGGTGCGCGATTGCGCGATTGAGGGTGGGACGTGCTGGCCTGGCGGTTCGGCTTGGGGTGGTCACCTCTCGGCGCTGCGGTCGGAGGCCGGGCCGGCGATGGCGAGGTGGGTCTGGTCGTAGTACTCGCGGCGGCCGAGGTAGCGCTGGAGGGGGCGCCACTGCTTGTGCTCGGCGTTCGCGTGCTCCACGCAGATACGCTCGGAGGACTGCTGGTGGCGTTCCTTCTCGTACGCTGCCCACTCCTGGGCCGGGGCGTTCTTCTTCGGCTTCAGCGGCGGGGCGCTGACCTGGTCGGGGAACTGTTAGAACAGGTCGGCGATCCCTTCCGTTCTCACGGCGCTCCGGTCGTGCATCCGGCCGGGACGGATCGCGCCGGTCCACAGGGTCCGGCCCGCCTCGTCGCTGATCACGGTGGCCTTCTTGGTGTTCTGCCGCAGTTTCCCCGAGACGAAGGCGCGCCGTCCCGGCTTGTTGGCCTTGGGGCGGCGCACCTTCACCTCGGTGCCGTCCAGCCGCAGTTCGACGCCCTTGGCGCGGGCGTAGGCGAAGACGTCGGCCAGGGTGTGCAGGCGCACGTGGGGCTCGCCGGGGACGGCGAAGCCGCGGGCGGCCAGCAGCGGGCGCACCTCGTGGACCGCGCGGGTGATCGTGGAGCGGTCCACACCGTAGAAGACGGCCAGGGCCGCGTGGGGCAGTTGGAAACGCAGGATGACCAGTGTCGCGATCACTCGATCGGTGAACACCAGCTGGTGGTCCGGGCCCGCTCCCGCGGCGCGGAGCCGGCCGTGACCTCGCCGGTTGTGCAACCAGCCCTCCTCCGCTGCCGTCCACGGAGCGGTCAGCTCGGCGAGCAGCTTGCCCAGGTGCTTGCGGGAGATGCCGGTGCAGATCCGATGTGACAAGGCCGTGGGGAGTTGTCTCGCAACAGCCCCAACTCGCACGGCTGTTGTCATCTTCCCGGGCCGACTCCGCGACCATCGCGCACAACGTCGTAAGCGGGACGAGGGCCGCGGCGGCACCGTCGTCCTCCGCGCCGGCGGTTGCAGGGCCCGCCCCCCACAGCCGCTACTCGTCCAGCGCGTCCCGTACCGCCCGCTGCACCGTCTCCCCGTCCGCGCCCAGGCCCCGGGCCTCGGTCACGAAGCGGAGGGCCAGTTCCGCCAGTTTGGCCGGGTCTGGTGTCCGGGTCGGTGCCGGAAGCGGGGCCACCCGTGTCCCCGCCCCACGGCGGGTGCGGATCAGGGACGCCGCCTCCAGTTCGCGATAGGCCCTCGCCACCGTGCCCGCCGCCAGGCCCAGGTCGGCCGCCAGCTGGCGCACCGTCGGCAGGCGTTCCCCCTCAGGCATGCGGCCCGTGGTGATGAGTGCGGCCAGCTGGGCGCGGATCTGTTCGTAGGGCGGGACGGGGCTCGCGGTGTCGACGTGGACGGCGGGACCGTTCACCGGCGCACCCCGGCCTTGGGCGCGATCACCGTGAACAGACACCACGGCACGGTGACGAGGGCGACCAGGGCCGTGGGCCACAGTGCCCAGTTCGCGAGGCGCCCCACCGTGCCGTCGCAGCCGATGTCCATCAGCGCGCCCGACGCCGTCGAGGCGGCGCCGAGAAGGGGCGCGGAGACCAGCAGCCCCCATGCTGCGACGATCGCCAGCGACCGGTCGCGGCGGGTCTGCTCGTCGCCGGGGCGGCGGGCGATCCGGGTCAGGGACCAGACGCACGCGGTGGTGGAGACGGCGAGGGCGACGAGGATGGGCAGGCCGTAGAAGAGACCCGGCCAGGGGCTCGTGCTCGCCGTGCTTCCGTCCGGGCAGGTCACGGTCAGGGAGCGCCCGGCGCGGCCCATGTCGTCGGGCGAGGCGACCACGGCGGCCACCGCCAGCAGGACGACGAGGACGGCGGCCTCGGCGAGGAGCAGCAGGGTCATGCGCGGTGGCACGTAGTCGCGAATGCGGCGCGGCGCGAGACCGGCCGTGCGGACGGTTCCCCGCGGCGGCGGTGTCAGCGCGTCGCCCACCAGGACGCCGGCGACCGCGCAGAGCCCGAACACCGGGATGGCGTACAGGATGCCGACGCCGAGGCCGTCGTTCGAGCCGACCAGGCGGGCGGCGACGAGTCCGACGAGCAGCCCGGCCCAGCGCGCATAGCGGTCGGTGGCGGTCGGGCGTGGGACGGTGCCGAGTTCGTGCATGAGAAACCCCCGTGTGCTCGCACTTGTACTCACCGCTTGTATCAAGCGGTGAGTACAAGATGCGGCCCAGTGGGAGTTTGTGTCAAACGGTTGATACAACTCGCGTGTCCGGCACCACCCAGCCGGTCACCTCTCCGAGCCCGACCGTGTCCCGGCCGGATGCACGACCGGAGCGCCGTGAGAACGGAAGGGATCGCCGACCTGTTCGAACAGTTCCCCGACCAGGTCGGCGCCCCGCCGCTGAAGCCGAAGAAGAACGCCCCGGCCCAGGAGTGGGCAGCGTACGAGAAGGAACGCCACCAGCAGTCCTCCGAGCGTATCTGCGTGGAGCACGCGAACGCCGAGCACAAGCAGTGGCGCCCCCTCCAGCGCTACCTCGGCCGCCGCGAGTACTACGACCAGACCCACCTCGCCATCGCCGGCCTGGTCTCCGACCGCAGCGCCGAGAGGTGACCACCCCAAGCCGAACCGCCAGGCCAGCGCCCCACCCTCAATCGCGCACCACGTCGTTAGTGTGCCGTTGGGGTGCACCCAACGCGACAGATGTGTCGCAGGCGTGGGGCCCACTTGGATGTACCGAGGTAACGATCACTCCGCTGATCTGGGGTTTTTGCGCTGGTTGGCATTGAAGCGCGCTTTCTTCTGACGATTCCCGCACGTGTTCATGTCACACCATTTGCGGGTGCGGCTTTGGCTGGTGTCGAAGAAGGCGGCTTGGCAGGTCGGTGATGCACACAAGGCCAATTTTCCGTCTCGTTCGCCCGCGATGATGCTGATCGCGTCGGCGGCGATCACGCTGAGGGCATCTTCCACGCAGGAAGCCGAGCTGAGCCGCCATCGCCGCTTGCCCTCGGGCGTCAGGATCGCTGCGGCCCGACCTTGAGCGCTGCAGTCATTGATGACTTGGACAGCAGATGCAGGGAGAGCGTCCTGGATCGCGGCCGCTGTCGCGGCGGCGTGAATCGACTCCCTCAGTTCCCGAGCGAGGTCGAGCTGGGCAGTGGTGCAGGAGTCCACGGCGAGGCCGTTCACTGCCAGCCAGTCGACGAGTCGATGCGGCGTGGGAATGCGCTCCACGGCGTCGCCATGACGCTCCGACAGAGTCCCCGTGAAGCTGGTCGCCAGCACGTTACCGAGGCGGAAGTCAGGGAAGCCAGCACGCATGGAACCACCTTAGCTGGTTGCAGCGTGGCTCGGAGAACTGCTAGAACCGCCTTAGCCGGTTCGCGATCGGTCGTAGCCGGTCCCACGATGGCCAGGAGGTCTCATGCCCCGTCCGACCAGCGACGTGCAAGCATTTGAAGCCCGCGCGACTGACGCTGACCTCGACGATCTGCGCGCGCGACTGGCCGCGGCGCGACTGCCGGAGGCTGAGACGGTCTATCGCGCCGCGCCCGACCCTCGCCGATGGGAGCAGGGCGTTCCCCTCGCCGACCTCGTCGATGTCGTGAACTACTGGCGCACCGGGTACAACTGGCGGTCGTTCGAAGAGCGCCTTGACCGGATCGGCCAGTTCCGCACGACCATCGATGATCTGGGAATCCACTTCCTGCACCGCCGATCCGCGCGCGCAGACGCCACTCCTCTGATCTTGACGCACGGCTGGCCAGGCAGCATTGCCGAGTTCACCGATGTAGTGGACGAGCTGGCAGATCCGAAAGACGCAGACGCGCCGGCGTTCCACGTCGTGGTCCCGTCGCTGCCAGGCTTTGGTCACAGCGACAGGCCGGCCACCACCGGGTGGGGAACCGAAAAGATCGCGGCCGCTTGGGTGGAACTGATGGGAAGGCTCGGCTACAGCAAGTTCGCGGCCCACGGCGGCGACTGGGGAGGCAATATCACCACGGTCCTCGGCGGCAGGTTCCCGGCGCACGTTCTCGGCATCCACACAACGTTCGCGGAGGCGCCGCCCGGGTTGACGACGGACGGGCTGACGGCGGTCGAGCGCAAGTGGACCGAGGAGACCCGCGATTTCTGGCGCCACCGCGCGGCGTACGCGAAGCAGCAGGCGACCCGACCGCAGACCATCGGCTACTCGCTCGTCGACTCACCGATCGGGCTTCTTGCCTGGATCCTTGACAAGTTCGCCGAGTGGTCAGACACCGAAGACAGCCCGTTCGAGACGATTTCCAGGGACCGCATTCTTGACGACGTCACCCTGTATTGGCTGACGCGGACCGGCGCGTCGTCGGCCCGCATCTACTACGAAAGCCACAACTCGCTCGATCCCGAACTCCGGGTCGACGTCCCCTCAGCGATCACTATGTATCCCCGCGACATCGAGAAGTGTCCGCGCCCCTGGGCACAGGAGCGGTACCGACAGATCGTCCGATGGAGTTCACCCGAAATCGGGGGACATTTCCCGTCGCTGGAGGTTCCCGAGTATTTCGTCAAAGACCTACAAGAGGGCCTCGCGGCAGTGCTGGCCGCCAATCGGTGAACGCGGCTGGATTGCCGGTACCCGATCACCGCCCGATCCGGGCTCAAGGCGTTGCCCGACGGCTTCCAGACCGAGTTCATCGAGACGGCAGAATGCGGTCAGACAGGGCGCGGCGAAGAGAGCGTGGAGCCTGTCGAGGTCTTTCGGATGGGTGTAGAAACTTCCATCCTGGAAGACCTCGACGTTTACCCGCCAACACCCCCGACTGCACCCTCAACTGCGAAGAGCCAGTTTGCGCTGGCCGAGCACGGCGTGGTGCTGAGAGGTGCAGGTCGCGCCGGTCGCTCGTTCGCGTTGAAACGCCGACGTCTGGAAGGCCGAGGGGCCGTGCCGGGAACAGCCGCTGCGGTCGGCACGGTTGCATCGACCGAGGGACCGGCGCCGCACGGGCGGGGAACACGGAGACCACAAGGTCGTTCGCCCCGCCAGGATCCGGACCCCGGGATCGCGGTACGCCCGCCGCGGACTTGGACCAAGACGTATTCCTGCAGGAGGACTGTTTCATGACTGACCGGCCCTTGACGCTCATGGCAGTGCACGCCCACCCCGACGACGAGGCCACCGGAACCGGAGGGGTCCTCGCGCGGTACGCGGCGGAAGGCATCCGCACGGTTCTCGTGACGTGTACCGACGGCGGTTGCGGTGACGGACCGGGGGGTGTCAAGCCGGGTGATCCCGGACACGATCCGGCGGCCGTCGCCTTGATGCGCCGTCAAGAACTCGAGGCGAGCTGTGAGGTGCTGAAAGTCAGCGATCTGGAGATGCTGGACTATGCCGACTCCGGGATGACGGGCTGGCCGAGTAACGACGCCCCCGGATCCTTCTGGCAGACGCCGGTGGAGGAAGGCGCCGCCCGGCTTGCGGAACTCATGCGGCACTACCGGCCCGATGTGGTCGTCACCTACGACGAGAACGGCTTCTACGGTCACCCCGACCACATCCAGGCACACCGGATCACGATGGCGGCGCTGGAGATGACCGAGCTGACACCGAAGGTGTACTGGACGACGGTGCCGCGCTCGGGGATGCAGCGGTTCGGCGAGATCATGCGCGAGTTTCACGCGGACATGCCGGAGCCGGATCCTGCCGAGGCCGCCGCGATGGCCGAGATCGGCCTCCCCGACGATGAGATCACCACGTGGGTGGACACCACCGCGTTCAGCGGTCAGAAGTTCGATGCGCTGGCCGCGCACGCCAGTCAGGGCGAGAACATCTTCTTCCTCAAGATGGGCAAGGAGAGGTTCGCCGAGTTGATGGGCATGGAGACCTTCGTACGTGTCCAGGACGCCACCGGCGCGGCCGTACCCGAGAACGATCTCTTCGCCGGACTGCGCTGATCCGCCCGTCCGACCGGGGCCCGGGAAAGCGCATCGGCCGCACGGCGCGATCGAGCGGTCACACACCCGGTGGCTTGTCCACCCGAGTCCCGCTCCGGCAGCCTGCGCCCGGGCCCTCGCCGGCGGCGTCACCGCGTGCCCGCACTGCCGACCCGACACCGCGCTCGTCCCCGATCCACCTGGCAACCGCACAGGTGGGAGACCTGTGGGCTGCTGACTCGGAAGGTGCGCGGCAGCCCGGGTCACAAGCCCGGCGGTCTGCTCCGATCAGGACAGACCGCCGGGGAAGCGAAACGAAGCTGAGAATCCGATGTCCGACACGCCATGAGGCAGCGGGAGAAGCCGCAGGTCACGACGGCGGTCTCCGACACCAGTCGCGAGACCCTACACACCATGCAGGGTCTCGGATTTCGTTGCACAGTCTCACGGTCCGCTTCATAGCGGCTGCACTTGTGAAGCGGCCGTGAGACAGGCAAGTCGGTGCGTTCATCCTTGGTTCTTGCGCCGGCCGGGCAGCGTGCTTGAGTCGACACCAGAGCGTCAGGTGCGGTGAGCGGTTGAGCAGCTGCTGGAAGAAGTCCGTCGACTCACGCCTTCGCTGTGCCTCGCCGCCGCGTTCAGCTGCCGGGCGTGAGTCCCAGCGTGTCGAGGACCGCGTACACCCCGAGGAAGAGAATTGCCGCGCTGCTCAGGACGAGGGCGGCGGTCAGCCAGGGGTTGGCGCGGAAGCGGGGCGGGACGCCGGTGTAGCGCAGGCGCCAGACCGCGACCACGACCGCGAGCAGGAAGATGCCGCCGCCGATGCCGCCGATCTGCACCATCAGGACCGGGGACTGGACCCACAGGAAGAAGCACATCCACACCGGGGGCAGGCAGCAGGTGAGGATACGGATGGTGCGGGTGCGCGAGCGCAGGTCGTGCCAGTTCACCACGCCGAGCAGGCCGAGGGTGTTGGTCCACAGGCGCGGGACGCTGGCCGACGAGGCGACGGTGACCGAGAAGAGGACGGCGATCGCGCCGGCCAGGAACAGGTACTCCGCCCAGGGGCCCAGCGTGTCGGTGTAGATGTGCGACAGCGTGGTGATCATGTCATTGCCCTCGGGCACCAGGCCCTGCGGGTGGAGTACCGAGGCGCCGATGACGTAGAAGGACAGGGTGCAGACGGTGCATATGATCCAGGAGACACCCACGTCGAGCCGCATAACCTTGAGCCAGCCCTCGGCCCGCTGGGCGCGCTGCTCCGTACCGTCGTCCGGGCCGGTCCAACGGGCATAGCCCTTCTCCAGACACCAGTACGTGTACGTCGTCATCTCGTCGGCGCCGACGCCGGTGATGCCGAACATGGCGAGCGCGATGCCGACCGTGCCCGCGGGGATCTGGAAGCTCAGTCCGCCGGCGAGCTGCTCGGTGCCGTATCCGAAGGCGGTGAACGGCAGGGCGAGGGCCAGGCCGAAGGTGATGATCGTCTTGAGCGTGATGCCGACGACCTCGACCCGTTCGACGACGTGGTACTTGCCCGTCTGGAGGATGAGGATGGCGGCACCGGTGACGATGAGCGCCCAGATCGTCAGCGATGGTGTGCTCAGTGATGCGCCGTGGATCGGCAGGAGGATGGAGCAGGCTGCCGCGGTACCGCCGATGATGCCGCCGCGCTGGAACATCTTGGCGAAGTCCATGCCGATCCAGAGCCAGTTGATCCAGCTCAGGCGGCCGATCCGGGGGCCGACGTCACGGAAGCCGTCGAGCGCCGGGCGGCCGTTGAGGATGGTCCAACGGGCCAGTTCCATCTGGACCCACACCTTGACCGCGGTGGAGATGATCACCAGCCACAGCAGGGCGAAGCCGGCCTTCGCGCCGAGCGAGGTGGTGGTGATCAGTTCACCGGAGCCGACGACGGCGGCGGACAGCACGAGTCCGGGGCCGAGCTGGCGCAGTCGGCCGCGGAAGGTCTCGGGGGCCGGGCGGGCGTCTTCGGTGCGCAGTGCGTACGGGTCGGTCTGCGCGGAGGGTGGCGCCGCCGTGGCGCCGTCGGTCGAGGTGGCCATGTCAGGTCCTTGGGGGATCCTCCGGCGTCGTCGCCGGAATCCGGAATGGGGACAGGGTCGTGCCGTGGTGCCGAGGTGTCGTGGTGCGGGGGTGCCGAGGTGTCGTAGTGCGGAGGTGCCGAGGTGTGGTGGTGCGGAGGTGCCGAGGTGTGGTGGTGCGGGGGTGCGCTGTGTCTCAACGCGCCTGGTGGCGCGGCTCGTTGCCCGTCAGTACGCGGACGACGTCCTCGGCCACCATCGCGCCCATGGCCTGGTTGGCCTCGGGCGTGCAGGCGGCCATGTGCGAGGTGAGGAGCGTGCGCGGAGCCTCGCGCAGGGGGTGGTCGGCGGGCAGCGGCTCGGTACTGAACGCGTCGAGGGCCGCGGCCCCGAGGTGCCCGGAGCCGAGCAGGTCGGCCAGCGCGCGTTCGTCGACAAGGCCGCCGCGCGCGGCGTTGACCAGGACCGAGCCTTGCTTCATCGCCGTCAGGCGGGCCCGGTCGAGCAGCGCGGTGCCGGACGGGTCGGGCGGGGTGTGCAGGCTGACGACGTCGGCCCGCGCCAACAGGGCTTCGAGCGCGAGCGGTTCGGCGCCGTGCGCGCGGACGTCGGCGTCCGGGACGTACGGGTCGTGGGCGAGCAGCTCCATCCCGAAGGCGCGCGCGTAGCCGGCCAGCAGACGGCCGATGCGGCCGAAGCCGACGATGCCCAGCGTCTTGCCGTGCAGTTCGGGGCCGAACAGCTTGGGCCAGCCACCCGCCGCCACCGCGGTGTGCGAGGCGGCGAGGGAGCGGGTCGCGGAGAGCAGCAGGCCGAAGGTGTACTCGGCCACCGCACGCGAGTTGCTGCCCGGCGCGCACACGACCGGAATCCCTCGCGCGTGGGCGGCGGCCACGTCGATGGTGTCGACGCCGACGCCGTGCTTGGCGATCACCTTGAGGCGGGGCGCGGCGTCCATCACCTCGGCGGTGATCACGTCCATGCCGACGATCAACGCGTCTGCGTCGGGCGCGTACCCGAGGAGTTCGGAGGCGGGCAGCGCCGCGTCCTGGGACGGTCGCAGGGGACCGGCTCCGGCCTCCTCCAGGATCTGCCAGGGGCGCGTCGAGTGCCGGGCGAAGGTGGGCGTCGTGATGAGCGTGGTCGGCATCAGCGCGTGCCGCCGCGCGCCGCGTCCAGGTGGGACGTGGCGATCTGCTGCAGGTGTACGACGTCGGCCGCCACCGTCGCGAACGTGAAGCCCTCGGCCAGGCGGCGGGCGGCGCTCGCGCCGTCGGCGTTGTGGATGCCGGCCGCGATGCCCGCCGCCTCGGCCGCCTTTCGGACGCGGGTGAGGGCCCGCTCGAACTCGTCCTGCACGGACGGGTCGGTGGAGGACGCGCCGCCGATGGCCAGGCGCAGGTCGGACGGGCCGACGTAGATGCCGTCGAGGCCGGGGGTCGCGCAGATCTCCTCGACATTGGCCAGGCCGTCGGCCGTCTCGATCATCGCGAGGACGGCGGTCTGCTCGTGCGTGTCGGCCGGGTTCGGGCCGATGCGCAGCTGGGCGCGCATCGGGCCGTACGAGCGGCGGCCCAGCGGCGGATAGCGGACGGCGGAGACGGCGTCGGCGGCGTCCTGCGCGTTGTCGATCAGCGGGACGATCACGGCAGTCGCGCCCGCGTCGAGGGCCTTGCCGATGTAAGTGAGGTCGTTGGCCTCGACGCGCACCATGCCGACGGCGGTGCTGCCCTTGGTGTCGGTGGCGAGGAGGTTGTTCAGCATGCCCTGGTAGCCGAAGAGTCCGTGCTGGGCGTCGAAGGCCAGGTAGTCGTAGCCGACGCGGGCGAGGCGCTCGGCGGCGATCGGCGAGTCGAGCAACGACCAGTAGCCGATGAGCTGTTCACGGTTGCGCAGGGCGGCGGTGAACTCGGCAGAAGTGCGGCCGGTGGCCATGTTGTTGTCTCCGTTACGAGAGGGGGCGAGGTCAGCGGTTGTAGGCGGGCATCGGGCCGCGCAGGCGGGCGCCGACCTCGTCGCAGGCGGCCAGGACGTCCGTGGGCAGCGGGCCGGCGGCTGCGGCGGCGATGTTGGCCTTCAGATGCTCGACCTTGGAGCCGCCGAGCAGCAGCGCGTCGGTGGAGGGCCGCGAGAGGAGCCAGCGCAGGGCCAACTCGGTCAGCGGCAGGCCCGCGTCGGAGGCGATACGGGTGAGGTCGGTGACGGCGCGGAACAGATCCTCGTTCCAGTACCGCTCGCGGTACATCGCGGCCAGCTTCGAGTCGCCGAAGCGCCCGCCGTCCGGGGCCTGTTCGAAGCTGTGTCGGCCGGTGAGCAGGCCGCCGCCGAGCGGGTTGTAGACCATCGTGCGCAGGCCGGTCGTGGCGGCGTACGACGCGTATTCCACGTATTCCTCCTCGATGCGTCGCGCGAGGAGGTTGTGCAGCTGCTGGGCGACGACCGGGCGCGGGGCGCCGACCTCGTCGGCCACACGGCTGAGTTCGGCGATCTGCCAGGCGGCGAAGTTGGAGACGCCGAGGGCGAGGACCTTGCCCGCAGTTACGAACTCGGCGACGGTGGCCAGTGTTTCGGCGAGCGGCGTCCTGCGGTCCGGCTGGTGCAGGTAGAAGAGGTCGACATGGTCGGTGCCCAGGCGCTTGAGGCTTCCTTCGAGCGCGGTGCGCAGGCCCTCGGCGGAGAGCGGCGCGTGCTCGCCCTGGTCGGGGTGCGGGATGCCTGCCTTGGTGGCGAGAACCACCTGGTCGCGTCGGCCGGGCAGCAGCTCGGCGAGGATGCGCTCGCTCTCGCCGCCCGCGTAGCCGTTGGCGGTGTCCACGCCGGTGATGCCCGCGTCGAGCGCGGCGTCCAGCATCGCGGCGGCCGTCGCGCGGTCCGCGGTGTCGCCGAAGGTCATCGTGCCGAGGACGAGGGGGGACAACGGGACAGGGACGTGCGGGAGTTCAAGGCCGACGGTCACGGCGGGTTCCTTCCGAAGCGGGTGGTGCGGGTGGCGCAAATGGTGCGGGTCGTGCGGTCTCGTGCTCGTACGCGATCTCATGCGTGATGTGCGCATCGCGGGTGGTGTCCCGTGTGGCTGCGCGGCTTCGACCGGTCGCCGCGGTGGCTCCGGGCGGTGCGCTGCACTGCGGCCGGGTGCGGCGCGATGTCCTGCATTGTGCTGCGATGTGCGGTGCAAGTCGGTGTGCGCCGTGCTGTGTTAGCCCAGTACGCGTCGGGTCCACGAGGGCGACGCGGTCCGCGGGTGAGGGCCGTCGGCGCCACCGGAACGCTCGCACGACTGCGTGAATCACGCAAGAGGTCTCGCGCATTTCGCGCAACATGTGTCATGATCCGGACCGGGCCGCCCAACGCCGGGCGCGCCCAAGGAGGTTCGATCCCGTGGCTTCCCTGCCCCCACGCCCGTCCGTCCCGCCGCCCACGCCTGTGCCAGTACTGCCGTACGTCCTCGCGCTCGCGGACGACCTGTCCGGCGCGGCCGAGACCGCCTGCGCGCTCGGCGGCCCCGTCCGTCTGTCGCTCACCGCCGCAGACGTGACCGAGAGCCCTGCCACACACGACCTCGTCGTGGACCTGGACACCCGGCACCTGCCGACCGCCGAAGCGGCGTACGCCGTGCGGACGGCGCTGCGCGCGGCGCAGGCCGGCCCGCCTCGCCTGCTGTACAAGAAGGTCGACTCGCAGCTGCGCGGCCACCTCGCCGCGGAGGCCGCCGCCTACGCCGAAGGCGCCGAGGCCGTCGTCGTCGCCCCCGCACTGCCCGCGGCCGGGCGCACCGTGACCGGCGGCGTGGTGCACGTGAACGGCGTTCCGCTGCACCGCACCGACGGCTGGCGCGCGGAACGCGCGGCCGCGCCCCGCTCACTGCCCGAGGCACTGTCCGGCCTGCCGGTCCGTACGGTCCCGCTCGACGTCGTACGCTCCGAACCCGCCGCACTGGACGCGGAGTTCCGGCGGATCGCCGACTCCGGCGCGCACCCCGCTCCGGACGCCGAGACCGACGCCGACCTGGATGCCGTGGCCGCGGCGGCGCTGCGGCTCGGCCCCGGATTCCGGCTCCTGGGCAGCGGCGGTCTGGCGCTCGCGCTCGGGCGTGCGATGGCGCGTCCCGCTGCCACCACTCCCCCGCCCGTGCCGGCCCGGGACCGCGCGCCGCTGCTCTTCGTCGTGGGGACCGCCGAGCCCGCAGCGGTTGCGCAGATCGCGCACCTCACCGCGCTCGGCGCGCACCATGTGCAGCTGGATCCGGCCGGCCTGGCGGCGGGCACGCTCTGCCTGCCGCGTACCGCCGTCACTCCTGCCCTGACCGTGCTGTCCATCGACGGTTCGGCAGGTCTGCGCCCCGGCGCGGGGCGGGCCCTCAGTGCCGCCCTGGGCGCACTCACAGCCGCGTACCCGGGCCGCCCCGACCTCGTCCTGACCGGCGGCGAGACCGCTCGCACCACCCTGGACGCTCTGGGCATACGGGAGTTGGAGCCACTCGGCGAGATCCACCTCGGCGCGGTCCACTCCCGCACCCCCGACGACCGCCGCGTCGTCACCCGCCCCGGCAGCTACGGCGCCGAGGACTCGCTGCTGCGTATCGCTGCCGCGCTACGGCCCCACCTGGCCGCCGCCCCGGCAGCCACCTGAACCCTTCACCGCCCGCCTCCCTGCTAGGAGTTGTCCTCATGAGCACCCCCCTCCCTCTCATCGCCGTCACCATGGGCGACGGTGCCGGCGTCGGCCCCGAGGTCGTCGTCGCGGCCCTGCTCGACCACGCGGTCCTGACCCGCTGCCGTCCCGTCGTCATCGGCGACGCGCAACGGCTGCGCGAGGCCGCCCGCATCCTCGGTCTGGAGTGCGCGATCGCCGCCGTCGACCACCCGCGCGACGCCGAGTTCACGCCCGGCCGCGTCAACGTCGTCGACCTCGGCCTGCTCCCCGCCGACCTGCCCTGGGGCAAGCTGTCGCCGGTCGCGGGCGACGCCGCGTACGCATACATCGCGCGCGCCGCCGAACTCGCCGTGGCAGGAGACGTGCACGCCATCTGCACCGCCCCCCTCAACAAGGAGGCCCTGCACGCCGCGGGCCACATCTACCCCGGCCACACCGAACTCCTCGCCCACCTGACCGGGACCGAGGAGGTCTCGATGATGCTCTCCACCGAGAAGGTGAAGGTCATCCACGTCACCACGCACATCGGCCTGATCGACGCCGTCAACCGCATCGAGCCGGGCCTCGTCGAGCGCACGGTCCGCCGCGGCCACGAGGCGATGGTGCGCGCCGGCACCCCGAACCCCGTCATCGGCGTCTGCGGCATCAACCCGCACGCGGGCGAGAACGGCCTGTTCGGCTACGGCGAGGAGGGCGAGAAGATCGTCCCGGCCCTGGAGAAGCTCCGCGCCGAGGGCGTCGACGCCCGGGGTCCGCTGCCCGCCGACACCGCCTTCTTCCTCGCCTCGCGCGGCGACTACGACCTGATCGTCGCGATGTACCACGACCAGGGACACGGCCCGGTCAAGGTTCTGGGCATCGAGGCGGGTGTCAACCTCACCGTGGGACTGCCCGTCATCCGCACCTCTGTCGACCACGGCACCGCGTTCGACATCGCCGGAACGGGCGCGGCGGAGGCCGGTAGCATGGTCGAGGCGCTGCGCCAGGCGGCCGAGATGGCGACGGCGCCGCTCGCTCCGGCGGCCTGAACCGCCGTCCCCTGCACCGCCGTTACCACCGCACCGTAGAGGACTCCGCAGATGCCGCCGACCACTTCCCAGGCACGACGCGACCGCATCGTCCACCTCGCCACCACCACCGGCCTCGCCAGCGTCGAGGAACTCTCGCAGCTCTTCGACGTCACCCCCTCGACCATCCGCCGCGACCTCGCCCGCCTCACCACGGAGGGACGCCTCGCGCGCACCTACGGCGGCGCGATGGCGCTGTCCGCGCACCCCGAGGCGTCGCTGCGGCAGCGCACGGGTGAGGCGTACGAGGAGAAGCGGGCCATCGCCCAGTGGGCCGCCGGGCAGGTCGAGCCGGGCGAGACGCTGCTCCTCGACGCCGGTACGACGGTGGGCGCGCTGGCCCACGAGCTGCGCAGCGCCAAGGAGTTGACGATCGCGACCACGGGCCTGACGGCCCTGCACGCCCTCGCGGACGCGGAAGGCGTACAGGTCGATTGCCTCGGAGGCACGCTCCGTCCGCTCAGCCAGGGCTTCGTCGGCCCGCTCACGGAGGCCGCGCTCGAGCGCATGTCCTTCGACCGGGTCTTCCTCGGCGCCGACGGCGTCACCGTCGACCGCGGCATCTGCGAGGCGGACCTGCGCCAGACCCGTCTCAAGGAACTGATGGCGCGCCGCGCCGACCGGGTCTATGTGCTGGCCCATGGCGCCAAGCTGGGGCGTGCGCCCTTCCACGCGTGGGCGAAGCTGATGAAGGAATGGACCCTGGTCACGGACGCGTCGGCACCCGCCGCGGAGATCCGCGCCTTCGAGGCAAGTGGGGTACGTGTCGAGATCGCCCCGCCCGCGGGGACGTGACGGCACGAAACCGATCTCGACGTGCCTGTCCACTGCACCCCTGGGGCCCGCACGGATCTGCGGCACTCGGCGCCTCGAAGGCTCAGTAGCTCTCAACTGTCAGACCTCCCAACTAGTGCCGCAGCAGGTAGCGTTCGCCCCGTTCGTCCGGCCGGTCCCGCGTAGTTGGTGGGCTGTATCTTGGCGCCGTGGAATACCTGGTTGAACTTCGACGTGAACTGGATGCGTTCGGCGCCGCGCTGGATGGTGATTTGTCGGCTCCGGTCGAGCACTGCGGCGGTTGGAGGTTGGTGGATCTGGCCGTGCACATGGGAGCGGGGAACCTGTGGGTCGTCGCGGCGGTGCGGGAGGGGCATGGCGATAGCTATGACGAGGGTGCCGCACCCCGTGACCGGGCTGGTCTCAAGGCTTGGTATGCCAAGACGGCGGACGCGCTCGTGCAGGCCCTGTCGAATGATCCCTCGACCGGGGCGTGGACGTTCTTCCCGCCGCACACGGTCGGGTTCTGGCGTCGGCGCCGCAGCCAGGAAACGCTGATGCACCGGTGGGACGCCGAGTACGCGCTCGGCTCGGCGACGCCGATGGATGCGGCGCTCGCCGCCGATGGTGTCGCCGAGGTCTTCGACACCATGGCCCCCCGCATGATCTCCAAGGGGGCCGCCGCCTATCCCGAGCAGGCCGTGCGGATCACCACCACCGACTCTGGCCGCTGCTGGACTTACGGGACCGGTGAGCCGATCGCGGAGGTCTCGGGCACTGCCGAGGACCTGCTGCTGATGTTGTGGGGGCGTAAGCCTCGGGATACTGGATCGGTGACCTGGGTTGGGGACCGTGAGGCGGGGTTGAGTGTGCTGGCCGGGCCGCTGGTCCCCTGACTGAAGAAGGGACAGGCCGCCTCGAAAAGCTACAGCGAGGCGAAGCGGCAGACCGCGACCCTGCACAAGAAGGTGGCCCGGCAGCGGCAGGACGCCAGGCGCAAGTGGGCCAAAAAAAGGTAGTGCGTGATCACGACCGGATTGCGGTCGAGGCTTCCACGGAGGTTTCCCCCTGGTCGTGGACACCCTGGACACTGGATCTATGAAGTTCCAGAGATCAGGAGTTCCCGTTGGGGACCTACAAGTACTCGGCT
>NZ_JBSGTG010000048.1:0-39797 GCF_053607285.1 Streptomyces sp. NPDC055140
ACGAGCACACCGACGGCCGAACACTCGGCTTCATGGGCGAGCCCCGCGTCAACGTCCTCGAACTCAACATCGCCCTCAAGGAATTGGCCGCGAAGGGCTGATCGAGAACCGAACATACGGAAGCCGGCGGCACCGGGAAACATTCCTGGTGCCGCCGGCTTCCGTAGGCGCTAGAGCGAGCCCTGCCCGCCGCTGTTGAGCGCGGGCGAGTGCGTCTGCTGCGTCGGCATGGCGCGCGGCAGCGGCGCCGGCATCACCCGTTCCAGATCGCGCAGGGTCTGTTCGGCTACGGCACGGACCTGGGCGGGGATGTCGCCTCGTTCCTGGATGAGCCGACTGTAGATCGGAGCTTCGTGCTGTGCGGCCCACACGTCGAGACTTCCCTCTTTCCTTGGCTGGCGACGCCCCCGGCACCGGAGGAATCAGCCAACGAGTCTACCGGTGACGTTTCCGGCGTAGGCAAAGTGTCCAGATCGGGGGACGCGCGCCGCCTGAAGAGGGTATGGATCGTGGGGACGCTTCCGGGCGCCGGCTTCGATGCGGCCCGGGCGAGGAAACACGACGTGGAGGTTGAGAGTGCGCTACCGCGAGCTGGGCCGCAGCGGAATGTCCGTGTCCGAGATCGGCTACGGCGCCTGGGGCATCGGCGCGTCCGGGTGGGTGGGCGCCACCGAGGACGAGTCCGTACGCGCCCTGCACCGTGCCGTCGACCTCGGGGTGAACTTCATCGACACCGCCCGCGGCTACGGCGAGAGCGAGCGGATCGTCGGCCGGGTCGTGCGCGAACGGGCCAGCGACGAGGTGCTGGTGGCGACCAAGGTCCCGCCGAAGAACAGGATCTGGCCCGCACCCGACGGCGTCGACCCCACCGAGGCGTTCCCCGGCGCCCACATACGCGAGAGCGTGGAGACCAGTCTGCGGGTCAGTGGCCTCGACCACTTCGACGTGGTGCAGTTCCACGTCTGGAGCGACGAGTGGCTGGGCCGGGGCGACTGGCTGCAGACGGTCGAGGAGCTGAAGAAGGAGGGGAAGATCCGCCTGTTCGGCGTCTCCGTCAACGACCATCAGCCCGACAACGCACTCGCCCTCGTGCGCAGCGGCGCCGTCGACACCGTGCAGGTCATCTACAACATCTTCGACCAGGCACCCGCCGACGCGCTGCTGCCCGCCTGCGAGGAGCACGGCGTCGGTGTCATCGTCCGTGTGGCGCTGGACGAGGGCGGGCTCACCGGTCGGATCACCGCCGGGACGACGTTCCCCGAAGGCGACTTCCGCGCCCGCTACTTCCGCGACGACCGGCCGGCGCAGGTCGAGCGGAAGGTCGCCGCCATCGTCGCCGACCTAGGCATCGCGCCCGACGAGATCGCCGAGCACGCGCTGCGCTTCGTGCTGAGTTCGCCCGCCGTCTCCACCGTCATCCCCGGCATGCGCACCGTGCGGAACGTCGAGCGGAACACGGCCTTGAGCGACGGACGCCCGCTGACCGCCGACCAACTCGCCGTGCTGGCGGGGCACCGCTGGCAGCGCAACTTCTACGGATGATCCCTGAGGAGAGGCTTCACGACGTGCACCCTGCGACCGACGCCACCGTCGACACCATCGCCAACGGGATGGTGCGCGTCCCCGGTGGCACCGTCGACCTACGGGACGACCGGCGCGGCACTCGCTGGACGACGGACATCGCCCCCTTCCTGCTCGGCCGCCATCCCGTCACGGCGGACCTCCTCCGCTCCGTCACCGGAGCCGACCCCGCTCCCGCCGCGAGCGGTGCCGTGAGCGGTGCCTCGCCGGTGACGAACGTCAGTTGGCTCGACGCGATCGACATCTGCAACGCCATCTCGGCGCGCTCGGGTCTGATCCCGGTCTACGCGCGCGACGCGGAAAGCGGCGAGGTGGCATGCGACTGGGATGCCGACGGCTACCGCCTGCCGACGGAGGCCGAGTGGCAGTACGCCTGCAAGGCGGGCACGGAGGGTTACCGGTACGGGGCGATCGAGGACATCGCCTGGTACGCGGGCAACTCCGGGGGCGGAGTCCGGGACGTCGGCGGAAAGGCCCCCAACGCATGGGGGTTGCACGACATGCTGGGCAACGTCTGGGAGTGGTGCTGGGACTTGTACGACGAGGAGGTGTACGGCTCGTACCGCATCTTCCGGGGCGGTGGCTGGGCCGAGTCGGAGCGGGGCTGCGGGGCGTCCGTGCGACGCCGCAGCCACCCGACGTTCGCGATCGACGACCTCGGGTTCCGGCTGGCCAAGGCCGTGTGACGGCAGGGGAGAAGCCCCCGCGCAGCAGGCGCGGGGGCTTCTCCGAGGCTCGGGTCAGGAGCCGTGGCGCTTGAGCGAGTCCTGGACTCCGCGGGCGCGGTCGTGAGTATCACCCATGGTCTTCTTGGCTTCGCCCTTCGCCTGGTCGGCCTTGCCCTCGGCCTCCTTGCGGCGATCGCCCGTGACCTTGCCGGTCATCTCCTTGGCCTTGCCCTTGACCTTGTCCATGCCGCCCTTGTCAGCCATTACGACTCCTTTGTCTTGTACGGGTCTTGCTCGACCAACGTAGAACGGCGGAAGCGAAGTCGCGCGGCGGACGACTACGCTCCGTGAGCCTCACGGCAACTCGGCAGCTCAGGTGGTGTCCAGTCCGCATGGCGCAGGATCGCGCGGACGGTCACGCGTGAGGGGGCCAGGCGAAATGCGGTGTTGCGCAGGGCGATGGCCAGGGGATGCGTCAGCTGCCGGCCCATCGGCCCGCCTGCCGGGCTGCGCGGGCGACGGACTGGCTGCGTGGCCGGCGCTCCGTGTAGTAACGGGCGAGCGACGCTTCGACGGTGGGTGCACCGGCGACGGCGGCGGCGAGCACGGCGGCGTCCTCCAGTGCCTGGCAGGCACCTTGGCCGAGGTTCGGCGTCATGGCGTGGGCGGCGTCGCCGAGGAGGGCGACGCGGCCCACCGCGTAGGTGGGCAACGGGGCGACCAACTCGTTGATGTCGTGGTGCAGTACGGCCTCGGGCCGCGTCGCGTCGAGCTGTGCGGGAATCGGGTCGTGCCACCCGGCGAACCGGCGCGGCATCTCGGCCAGTGGATCCGGATACCGCACGCCTGCGGGCGAGTTGAGGGCGGCATGCCACTCCGCCCGGCCGTCGTCGAACGCGATGTGGCCGGACGCGGCGCCCGGTCCCCAGGTGAGATCGAAGGCTCGTCGTGACGGCTCTGCGGTGGCGCCCGCACGCCTGGGGATCGCCGGTATGTGCCCGCCGTGAGTCAGTCGCGGGCGGTTCAGCGAGGCGGTGCGGTCCGGGTCGGACACAGAGGAAGGCTCGGCTCCCGGCGGAGCCGTCGCTGCGAGTAACGTCGATCCGCAGGATGGTGCGCCGGGAGCCTCGCCTCGTCACGAGCAGGTGGCATGCCACGACTTGCTCGCGTGTCCGGCCCGGAGGATGTCCGCACTCGCGTTCCGGTCAGCCGCCCACGTAGGCGGCGAGGTGCTCACCGGTCAGGGTGGAGCGGTCCGCGACGAGTTCGGCGGGTGTGCCCTCGAAGACGATCCGTCCGCCGTCGTGACCGGCGCCGGGACCGAGGTCGATGATCCAGTCGGCGTGGGCCATGACCGCCTGGTGGTGCTCGATGACGATGACCGACTTGCCGGAGTCGACGAGCCGGTCGAGCAGGCCGAGCAGCTGCTCGACGTCGGCGAGGTGGAGGCCGGTCGTCGGTTCGTCGAGGACGTAGACCCCGCCCTTCTCGGCCATGTGCGTCGCCAGCTTGAGACGCTGCCGCTCGCCGCCGGACAGCGTGGTGAGCGGCTGCCCCAGCGTGAGGTAGCCGAGCCCGACGTCGGCCATCCGCTGAAGGATCTTCTGCGCGGCCGGCGTGCGCGCCTCCCCGGCGCCGAAGAACTGCTCGGCCTCGGCCACCGACATCGCGAGCACCTCGCTGATGTCGCGCCCGCCGAAGTGGTAGTCGAGGACAGAGGCCTGGAACCGCTTCCCCTCGCAGTCGTCGCAGGTGGAGGCCACACCGGCCATCATCGCCAGGTCGGTGTAGATGACGCCCGCGCCGTTGCAGGTGGGGCAGGCGCCCTCGGAGTTCGCGCTGAACAGCGCCGGCTTCACACCGTTGGCCTTGGCGAACGCCTTGCGGATCGGGTCGAGCAGCCCGGTGTACGTCGCCGGGTTGCTGCGCCGCGAGCCGCGGATCGCGGCCTGGTCGACGGTGACCACGCCTTCCTGCCCGGACACCGAGCCGTGGATCAGTGAGCTCTTGCCCGAACCCGCGACGCCGGTGACGACGGTCAGTACGCCGAGCGGGATGTCGACGTCGACGTCCTGGAGGTTGTTGGTGCCCGCGCCGCGCACCCCCAGCTTCCCCGTCGGCGTCCGCACCGTGGGCTTCAGCGTCGCGCGGTCGTCCAGGTGCTGCCCGGTGAGCGTGTCACTGGCCCGCAGCCCCTCGATCGTGCCTTCGAACACGACCTCGCCGCCCTCGGTGCCGGCCCGCGGGCCGAGGTCGACGACGTGGTCGGCGATCGCGATCGCCTCCGGCTTGTGCTCGACGACCAGCACCGTGTTGCCCTTGTCCCGCAGCCGCAGCAGCAGGTCGTTCATCCGCTGGATGTCGTGCGGGTGCAGCCCGATCGTCGGCTCGTCGAAGACGTACGTGACATCGGTCAGGGACGACCCGAGGTGGCGGATCATCTTGACGCGCTGCGCCTCACCGCCCGAGAGCGTGCCTGCCGGGCGGTCGAGGCCGAGGTAGCCGAGCCCGATCTCCACGAACGAGTCGAGGGTGTCCCCGAGCGCCTTCAGCAGCGGCGCGACCGACGGCTCCTTCAGTCCCCGCACCCACTCGGCGAGATCGCTGATCTGCATCGAGCAGGCGTCGGCGATGCTGATCTTCTTGATCTTCGACGACCGGGCCGCCTCGCTCAGCCGCGTGCCGCCGCAGTCGGGGCAGGACGTGAAGGTCATCGCCCGCTCCACGAAGGCGCGGATGTGCGGCTGAAGAGAGTCGATGTCCTTGGACAGCATCGATTTCTGGATCTTCGGGATCAGACCCTCGTACGTCAGATTGACGCCATCGACCTTGATCTTGGTCGGCGCCTTGTGGAGCAGGTCGTGCAGTTCCTTCTTGGTGAACTTGCGGATCGGCTTGTCCGGGTCGAAGAAGCCGCAGCCGCGGAAGATCCGGCCGTACCAGCCGTCGACGCTGTAGCCGGGGACGGTGAGCGCGCCCTCGCTGAGCGACTTGCTGTCGTCGTACAGCGCCGTCAGGTCGAAGTCCGTGACCGAACCCCGGCCCTCGCAGCGCGGACACATGCCGCCGACGATGCTGAAGCTGCGCCGCTCCTTCACCTTCTCGCCGCCGCGCTCGACGGTGACCGCACCCGCGCCGCTGATCGAGGCGACGTTGAAGGAGAACGCCTTGGCCGAGCCGATGTGCGGCTTACCGAGCCGGCTGAAGAGGATGCGCAGCATCGCGTTGGCGTCGGTGGCCGTGCCGACCGTGGAGCGGGCGTCGCCGCCCATCCGCTCCTGGCCGACGATGATCGCGGTCGTCAGACCGTCGAGAACGTCGACCTCGGGCCTGGCCAGCGTCGGCATGAAGCCCTGGACGAACGTGCTGTACGTCTCGTTGATCATCCGCTGCGACTCCGCGGCGATCGTGCCGAAGACCAGCGAACTCTTGCCCGAGCCGGAGACACCGGTGAACACCGTCAGCCGGCGCTTCGGGAGCTCGACGCTGACGTCCTTGAGGTTGTTCACGCGCGCACCGTGCACGCGGATCAGATCGTGGCTGTCGGCAGCGTGCAGCGCAGGTGACTGCGCCTGCGTCCCCTTGGCCATGCTCATCGTGTCTCCATCTGTTGCGCGGGGCCGCCCTCGCGGACCCCGTCGGCGTCGCCCGGCTCGATCTAACCAGCTTCGAGCCGTCCGCCTGATGCTGTTTGTCTTCTGCCCGGGACCCGGTCGGCCGGGCCGTCTGTCAGCTGTCCTGGAGCAGCCCGAGGACGTTGCCGTCTGCGTCGGTGAAGGTGGCGACGAGGCGGCCGCCGCCGACGTCGTGCGCGGCCTCCTTCACCACGGCACCCGCGGCCGTGACCTCGGCGAGCTTCGCCTCGATGTCCGGCACGTGCCAGTAGGTCACCGGCGAGGTCATGCCCCCGCCACCGGGCACCAGCCCGATGTGCTGGCCCGCTACGTCGAAGCCGACGTAGTAGGGCGCGTCGGCCGTCGGCTCCGCGCCGAGCAGGGCGACGTACACCGCCTTGGCCTTCTCCAGGTCGGAGACGGGGTGCAGCACGGTCTTGATCCCCTGGGTGGAAGAGCTGGTCATGATCACTCCTGAAGGTCGTGGGTGTGGTCGCCGTCGTCCGGTTCGAGGACGGCGGGAGAGCTGCCGTGAGGGGCGCTGTCCACGGAGTTCAGGCTAGGCGCGGCCCATGACCGGCGCTTCTCCAAAACTGCTCACTTCGGGTGGTCCTCCGCCTCTCCGTGGAGTCGGGCGCGCGTTCGACTGTTCCGCGCGAAGGGTGGACCGTCGTCCGGCGACGACACCCTGGGGCCGCTCAGGCGTTGGGGTTGCCGTGGCGCAAGTGCAGTGACGGTTCTGCACGGACTGGGCGCGGGCTGCGGACGGCGGCGGCGGTCGACGGACGAGGGGCAGGAATGTGCGGAGCATGGCGGACGTGTGGACACGCAAGGGCCGCGACAGCGCGCCGTCGGCGGAGGACCGCGGCCCGGTGCCCGGTCCGCTGGTGGGCCGGGAGCGGGAGTCGCAGGACCTGCGCACGCTCCTGGAGAACCATCGACTGGTGACGGTGGCCGGCGAGGTCGGCGTGGGCAAGAGCCGGCTGGCAGCGGAGGCGGTCGCGGGCGTTGTGGCGCAAGGCCCTGGGGAGTGCGTGCTCGGCGGTGGCGAGGGCCGGTTCGCAGCAGATGCGGTCGCCGGCCTCGGCGCGCAGGGGGCCGGGCCGCTCATCGTGCTCGTCCGCTGGCCGGAGGGCGGGCAGGACGCCGGGCCGGGCTCGCCCGCCTCGCTGACCGCCGCCGTCATGGAGGCGGCGGCCGGGATCCACGGGCGGCGCGGAGCGGCCGGTGTCGGCGCCCTCGCCGACCGGTTGCGCGCCGCTGACGTGCTGCTCCTCCTCGACGACGTCGATCCGGTCCATGCCGAGTGCGTGGGGATGGTGCAGACGCTGCTGGAATTCGTGCCGTCGCTGCGCGTCCTGGTGACCGCGCGCCGGCCCCTCGGCCTGGGCGGCGAGGCCGTGCTGCGCCTGACGCCGCTCAGCGCCGAGCCCGCGGACGAGCACGGGACCGCGCCCGCCGTGGAGCTGTTCCTGGACCGGTTCCTGGACCGGTCCCTGGAGCGGGCGGGCGCCTCTTTCGACGCCGACGATTCGGACCTGAGCTCGGTGGCGGACATCTGCCGGTACGTGGGCGGGCTTCCGCTCGCGGTCGAACTGGCCGCGGAGCAGGCCGCCAGGAGCAGCGTGGGGGAGGTCGCGGAACGGCTCAAGGAACACCAGTGCTGGCTGAGCGCACCGGACATGGCGGCTCCCCGGCACCGCTCGCTGCGGGACGCCGTCGCCGCGGCCTACGTGCTGTGCGACCGCGATGAGCGGATCGTGTGGGCCCGCGCCAGCATCCTGGCCGGAGACTTCGACGAGTCGACGGCGGCGTTCGTCTGCGCCGGCGGCGGCCTCGCCCCGACCCGGGTGCCGGCATGCCTGACCCGCCTCGCCGCGGTCGGCGTCCTGACTCCGGTACGCGACCCCGGCGGCATCCGCGAACCCCGCTACCGCATGGCCCCCGCCGCCCACGACTTCGGCGGTGAACGGCTGCGTGAGGCAAGGGAGTTCGAGGTCGCCGCCGAACGCCGCGCGATCCACTTCCACCGGGTGGCCGCCCTCGCCGAGAACCTGTGGAGCCTCGGCAGTCAGCCGCAGGCCGTACGACTCGTCCTGGACGAGGCCGAAGGGCTCAGGGCGATGCTGGAGTACGCGCCCCGCCAGCCCGAACTCGCGTCGGCGGCCCTGGAGTCCGTACTGAACCTGTGGTTCTGGTGGGCGGTCTACGACGCCGCCGACGAAGGGCGCCGTCATCTGCTGCGGCTGCTACCGATGTGCCGCTCGGACACCCTCCTGATCGCGCGCGGTCTGTGCCTCGCGGCCTGGCTCACGGTGTACGGCGACGCGTACGGGGCGAGTGAGCTGCTCCGGCACGCGTGGCCGGCCGCGGTCCTGGCCGGGGATGACGCGACCATCGGGCGGATCGCACACGTCCAGGGCATGCTGGCGCTCCGCGAGGGCGACCTCGAACGGGCCACCGAGCAGTTCCAGGAAGCGGCGAGCACGATCCCGCCGCACGTGCCCGGCGGTCTGCCGCCCGCGGTGAGCCTGGCCGCTCTCGCCGTGACGCAGGCGCAGCAGTCGCCGAGGGCGGCGCGGCGGAGCGCCCGCCGCGCCCTGAGCCAGCCCGGCATCCGCGGTGACGCCTGGGCCTGTCTCGTCGCCCGGTACGCCCAGGCGTTCGTCGACCGCAGCGACGGGCGCACCGGCAGGGCCCGTCTGCGTGCGCACCGTGCGCTCGCCGCCCTGGACGGCCGGCTGCCGGCACCGCACGGCTGCGCCGCGCTGCGGGATCTGATCACCGACATCGACCGGGGGAGCCGTAGTGGCCTGCCGACGGCGACTGTGCCACGGGGGCTTACGGGGGTGGCGATCCCTGCGCAGGTCGGCAGCGGCATTCTGGGCTGAGCCGGCGCGCGACCGCCTCAGGCCGTCGGCGCCCCGGGCACCCGGCGGCTGCCGCCGTTGAGTTCCCGCCACAGCCGGTACACCTCGACGGCGTTGTCGCGAGGCTCGTGGCGCATGGGCAGGCGCCGCTCGGTGTAGTCCTGGGCGAACTCGCCGTAGAGGGAGTCGAGTTCGAGGTATTTGCGGTCGTCGACGTAGTGCGGCTCGTACGTGTCGCGGGTGGTGAGGAAGACGACCTCGTCGGGGGAGCAGCAGTACAGCGAACCCAGGCACATAGGGCAGGGGTGGGCGAGTACGTGGATCGTGGCGCCGACCAGGTGCTCGGTGTCGAGTTTGCGGCAGGCGTCGCGGATGGCGAGGATCTCCGCGTGCGCGGTGGGGTCGGAGGTCTGGGCCACCCTGTTGGGGCTCTCGGCGAGGATCTCGCTGTCCTTGACGATGACGGTGGCGAAGGGGCGTCCGCCCTCTTCGACGTTCTGGCGGGCCAGGTCGATGGTGCGCTGGGCGAAGTCCATGGGGGCGCGGGGTCCTCCGGGAAATGGTGTGACGACGGATCAGAAAGGCTTTGTCGACAGGTACTTGCCGTCGAGCGTGATGACTGCGCGGTCGCCGCCCTCGGGGTCGGCGACCTTCTTCACCCGACTCTGGCGAGGATGCCCGGGCGTTCAGGGAGCCGGTGATCGCGGCGGGCATGGTGCTGCGTGCGATCGGCTACCGCGGGGTACCGCTCTCCGGCCTCCCCTTCGACGAGGTCACCGGCACCGTTCCGCACGACGGCGGGCGCGTCACCGGAATGCCCGGAACGTATGTCGTGGGCTGGATCAAGCGAGGCCCGAGCGGTGGCATCGGCGCCAACCGCACCTGCGCGGCCGAGACGGTCGCCACGCTGCTGGCCGACGCCGTCTCCGGCGCGCTGCCGACGCCACCGCACGCGACCAAGGCCTTCCACCGGCTGGCCAGGCGCCGCAACCGGCGCGTCCTCGACGCGAAGGGCCTGGCGGCGATCGGACGGGCCGAGGCCGGGCGGGGGCGCGAGGCCGGCCGGCCACGGGTCAAGCTGGCCACGGTCGATGAACTGGTGGCGAGCGCGCGGCGTAGGCGCGTACTCCGATGAGGTGAACAGATGGGCCCGGCTCGGCAGTTGGCTGCGCCGGGCCCCGGCGTCACCCGGAGGTGAGGTGTCGGGTCACCCGCGTCGGGGCCTCGGCGGGCCGGCGCACGCGCATCATGGCGACGTACACGGCCGCGGAGACCAGGATCCCGGTCGGCAGGGAGAGGTCCGTGCCGCCCGCCGCCCGGGCGATGGGGCCGGTGTACATCTGTGTGTTGACGCACTGGGACGCGATGGCGGTGGCGACCACCAAGGCGGTCACGCCGGCCCAGTTGACGCCGCCCGTGTACCAGAACGCGCTGCCCCGGGACTCGTCGGTCAGTTCCCTGCCGTCGTAGCGGTTGCGGCGCCACAGGATGTCGGTGGCGTAGATCGCGATGCTAGGGCCCATCAGCGCCACCATGAGTTCGAGCATGTTGCTCACGGTGTCGAGGAAGTTGGAGACGAGCAGCGCGTACAGCGTCAGTGCCACACCGAGGGCTCCGTCGAGGGCGACGCTGCGGGACCTGCGGATCCGGACCCCTATCGACTGGAGGGCGAGGCCGGAACTGTAGGCGGTCATGGCGTTGTTGCAGATCGCGCCGAGGATGACGGCCAGGAGGAAGGCCGGCTTGAACCAGCTCGGCAGGATGGCCTCGAGAGCGGTCTGCGGGTCGGACATGTCGAGCGCGGTTCCCGCGAGGGCGCCGAGTGAGGTGAACAGGACGCTGGGCACGTAGGCGCCGAGGGTGGTCCAGCCGGCGATCGCCCACGGCGAGGTGGTACGGGGCAGGTAGCGGGCGAAGTCGGCGCTGTTGCTGTACGAGAGGGGCGCGGAGGCGACGAGTGTGATGCCGCCTATCACCACGGCCCACAACTCCGTGCCATGGAGCGGGTGTCGGGGCGCGTAACCCCAGTCGACGTGGCCGAGCACGTAGCCGGCCAGGACGACGAAGACCGCGGTCAGGGCCAGGGTGAACGGAAGATAGAGCCTCACGATGGTCGCGTGGCCGTAGACGCTGATGGCGAGCGTCGCCGCGGCGAGCACCACGATGACGACGACCTTGACGCCCGTCGTGAGCGCGATGCCGGCCTTGTCGACGAGGCTGAATGCGGAGAGCGAGGCCGCGGCCCAGCTGAGGGCCAGGTAGCAGACGGACACGAACCAGCCGGTCAGGGCGATGTTCGCCCGGTTGCCCCGGATGCCGAACATCGCACGCGTGATCACCTGGCTCGGGGTGCCGGCCGCGGGACCGCTCACGGCGACAAGCCCGACCAGCACCCAGCACAGGTTGCCGGCCGCGATCACGCCCAGCGCCTGCCAGAGACCGAGGCCCATCAGGATGAGGGCGCCGCCGACCACGAGGCTGAGGTAGCTGACGCTGGGCGCCGCCCACACGGCGAACAGCTCGCGGGCGCGGCCGTGCCGTTCGGCGTCGGGGATGAAGTCGATGCCGTGCGCCTCCACGCGCCCGGCCTGGTCGGCAGGGGGTGCGGCAGCTTGTGCCGAGGGGTCTGGGATCGTGGGAGCCATGCAGTCCTCCGAACAGGCGAGCACGGGAGCCGACTTGTCTATTGGTCACGAATCCAATAGTGAGCAGGGGGTGCCGTCAAGCACCCGGCCGAAACGGGTGCGGAAGAATCCGGAGGCCCGCCGCGCCGAGATCGTGGCCGCGGCGGCGGCGATCGCCCTCGCGGAGGGCCTCGAATGCATCACGATGCGCCGGGTCGCCGACGAGCTCGCGGTGCGCCCCGGCCTGATCAGCCACTACTTCCCGGTCGCGGAGGACCTCGTCGCCGAGGCCTTCGGCGTGGCGGCGACGGCGGAGCTGGACGAACTGATTCCCGTGGATCGGCCCGAGGGCGAGACGCTGGAGGACCTGGCCCGCTTCTTCCGCCTGACCACGGGGGACCGCTTCGACGGCATGAGCCGCCTGTGGCTCAACGCCAGGCATCTGAGCCGCTACCGCGACAGGCTGCGCGACCGGGTAGGTCACCAGGAGGCCCAGTGGCGCGAACGCCTGACGCGGCTCATCCGTGACGGCGTAGCGGCCGGAGCCCTTCGCACCGAGAACCCCGAGGTGGCCGCGATCCAGATCCTCGTGGTCCTGGACGGCCTCGGCGCCCACGCCAACACGGAGCGCACCAACCGCCCCCCGGCGGTGACGGCCATGGCCATCACCACCGCGGAACGCGAACTGGACGTACCTGCCGGGACGCTCGCCGAACTGATCGCGGCCCAGCATGATCCAAACGAAAGGCCCTAGTCGAACCTGGGCACCCCATGCCATGACCTGACCGTCGCGCCGGGCGGATCAGCCGTGGCGGGAAGCCACGCAGCGCGTGCGCCACTGAGGGTCCGCGGCCAGGTCGAGGCCCGACCGGGCCATCGCCGGTGCGCCGTCCAGTACCGCCTCGTCCCCGTCCGCGCCAAAGACCTCCTCGGCGAACCGGCGGGTGTGCGGCATGCGCTGGGCGCCCAGCACCCCGATCGCCGGGTGGATGGCGGGCATCGCGTGCGTGATGTCGCCCTTACCTGCGCGACGACCGCGGCGTCCGCCGCTTCGGCCCGCAGCACACCCTCCCCTCATAGGCGGCTTCACCCTGGTGACACTCGGCTACCTCGGCGTGGTCTTCGCCCACAGCGCGCCCTGGCCGCCGGCGGTCTTCGGGGGGACCGGCGGTGCGGGCATCGGCAACGCCATCGCCACCCTGCCCACGCTGCTCGTCCGGCACCTGCCCGCTGACCAGACCGGGATCGGCACCGGCATGTACAACGCCCGCAAGACCCTGGCCGGTTGGGTGGTGGGCGCGGCCTTCGCCGCGATCATGAACCGCCTCCCCGCGGACGCGACCGGCGCCCGCGTCGCCTCCGAGAGCGCGTACGTCACGGTCTGGGCGTCCTGCGGCGCGCCGGCGCTTCTCGGAGTGGTCATCGCCCGCCGCGTGGGCCGCGCGCAGCGCTGTGCCGAGCGGGCTCCCGTCCCGGAGGCGGCCGTCCCTTGCGCGGAGTGAGTCCGGGCCGTGCGGGGTTCAGTCGCCGAGGGCCTTCCTGAGCTCCGCCTTGTCCATGGACGACCGCCCGTGGATGTTGCGCCGCTGGGCCTCCGCGTAGAGCTGGTCGTACGTGGGGCCCTCGGCGCCGGAGTGTGAGCGTTGCCCGCCGCGCCGGCCGGACGACATGTCCTGTATCGAGCTCTCGCTGGCCGTACGGGACTCACCGGCGCGGGCGCGTTCCTTGTTGACCGTGCGGGCGGCGATCTCCTCGGCCCGCTTCCTGCTCTCTCCCCGTTCCTCGGCGCTCTCCTTGATGTGCTCGTACTGACGCTCGCGCTTCGCGTTCGACCCTCGGGGCATGGTGGTTCCCTCCTGAGTGACCGGGGGTGCGGGTGGTCAGGGGTTGTTGATATGGAGCTGGACCTCGACCTCCTGGTCGCCGGCGACCTTGCCGACCTTCTCGACGGCGAAGGCCGCGTCCAGGGTCCGGCAGAGGCGTTCCACCGCCACGGGGCAGCCCTGGAGATCGGCCGTGACCGTTCCGGCCAGCACGGCGCCGGAGACCTCGGCGGGGGAGTGCTCCACGAGGAAGTTGCCTGTCCACGCGGCGGGGCGCGGCCCCTCGTTGCCATGGGGGACTGCCTCGCCGCGGTCGGAGTCGAAGTGGTTGCCCAGGAAGTGGAAGACCGCGTCGGCGTCCGGCGCGGAGCAGTCGCCGAGCACGACCTCCACCAGGTCCCGGGACGAGGGGGCCTCCGCGGGGAAGGCTGTCGAAGCTGATGTGCCGTTCACGTCGTTCTCCGTGTCTCTCGGTCTCTATGGGAACGGTCTCTACGGGAAGAGGTGCAGTCGGTAGCCACTGTCATGGCCCACTCGTCGTGGCGCCTCCTCACCCGTCATCCGGTGGGGGCGGCGTATCCGGTAGTTCCACCGGTGCCAGCGGCCACATGGCCGGTCCCTGAAGGACCGACCCGTCCGTGGCGAAGCGCGAACCGTGACAGGGGCACTCCCACGTCGTCTCCGCCGCGTTGAACGCCACGATGCAGCCCAGATGCGTACAGCGCGCCGAGACGGCGCGGACCGTGCCGTCCTCGGCGCGGTGGACGGCGCACCGATGCCCGTCCACACGCACCACCGCGCCGGATCCCGGCGGGATCTCGGTGACGGAGTCGACGTGGGCGGTGTGCAGCCGGTCGCGGACGAAGTGCCGTGCGACATCGGCCTGTTGGCGCAGCAGAGCGGGCGCCTCCCGCATTGCGTGCCACAGGCGGCGGGGGTCGTACAGCTCGGCCCAGGGCACGTCGTCGCCGGTGATCAGCCCGCTCAGCAGCTGTCCGGCCAGGACGCCGCTGCTCATGCCCCACCCGCCGAAGCCCGTCGCCACATACGCGTGCCGGGCCCCGGGATGCAGGGGCCCGATCATCGGGATCCCGTCGCCGGAGTCGTTGTCCTGGGCTGCCCAGTGGTACGCGGTGTCCTCGACGGCGAAGTGCTCGCGCATCCACGAGTCGAGCCGTGCGAAGGACGCCGCCGCGTCGCCCGTACCCGGTGTGAAGCTCTCTCCGGTCACGATGAGCAGCCGCTGCCCGTCGGCGCCGTACGGAGCGGTGCGCACCGAACGCCTGCCCTCGTCCTCGGTGATGAACATGCCGAGCGGGCCCGGGTCGGAGGCGAGCGGGGCGGCCACGACGAGTTCCCGGCGCGGCTGGAGGCGGGCGAACAGGAACGCCCGGTCGAAGATCGGGTAATGGGTGGCGACGACGACGGCGTGCGCGGTCACCGTGTGCTGCGCCTCGGTGGTCACCGTGCACGGGGTGCCGCCGAGCATCTCGGTCACGCGGGACCGCTCGAAGATCACGCCGCCCTGCGCGACCAGATCCTCGGCAAGGGCCAGCAGATACCTGCGGGGGTGGAACTGCGCCTGGTCGTCCACCCGCACCGCCCCCGCGACGGCGAAGGGCAGGCCCGTGTCCTCGGTGTACCGCGCGGGGAGCCCGGCCTCGCGGGCGGCCTCGGCCTCGGCGCGCAGTATGTCCGTGCCTTCCTGGCGGACCGAGTAGGTAAAGGCCGGGGCGCGCTCCAGGTCGCAGTCGATCGCGACCCCGGCGCAGATCTCGGCCACGCGCTCCACCGCACCCTGCTGCGACGTCGCGTACAGCCGGGCGGCCTCCTCGCCGTGCGTGCGGCGCAGGCGGTCGTACACGAGGGTGTGCAGCGCGGACACCTTGGCCGTGGTGTAGCCGGTGACTCCGGCGGCGATGCGGTCGGCCTCGAGTACCGCGACGGTCCGGCCGGCGCGCGTCAGTTCCCAGGCCGTGCTGAGCCCGGCGATTCCGCCACCGACCACCACGACGTCGACCTCGACGTCCTCGGTGAGCGGCGGGTAGGCGGTCGTGCCGCTGGTGTGCATCCAGTACGACTCGCCCCGTCCGGGCAGTTCCGGTCTCGGCGCCACGGTCAAGGCCTCCTTCCCCCGCGACCCCCTCAAACATGGTGACCGCGATGCCGGTGAGGCGCTCGTCGAGTGCAGGGGAGGCGGACGCGAGGACATCGCGGAGGGGAAACGCTGCGTCCTCGCGCCCCACGACCGTCACCCAAGTCATCCCGGCGGCGGCCGCTCCCCGCCGGCCGCCACCCTTGCTCCCACCGGGAGCCGGGGGCAGGGGGCGGAGTACAACCCCTGATCCCAGTGTCCTCCCCCCGGCCGGGTAAAGCGCCAGGTGTCAGGCGGCCGGCAGGCCGTCGGCCGCCCCGTACTCCCGCCCCGCCTCGGCGCGTACCCGTGCACAGCTGAGATGGATGAGGCGGGAGACGTGCATCTGCGAGATGCCGAACTCCTCGGCGATGCGGGCCTGCGTCATGCCCTCGAAGAAACGCAGGTAGAGGATGGCGCGCTCGCGCTCCGGAAGATGGCGCAGACCCGTCTTGGCGGCTTCGCGGTCGGTGATGAGGTCGTACGCGGTGTCGGGTGCGCCGAGCGCGTCGGCGAGGCTCTGTCCGTCGTGACCGGACGGGGAGAGCTCCGCGTCGAGGGACAGCGCGCTGTAGCTCTCGATCGCCTTGAGCCCGTCACGGACCTCCGCCTCGGTCAGCCCCGCGTACGCGGCGATGGCGCCGATGCCGGGCTCGGGGCTGCCGGGGCGTTCGGTGAGGTCGCGGCGGGCCGCGCGGACCTTGTTGCGCAGGTCCTGCACGCGGCGGGGCACGTGCACGTCCCACATCCGGTCGCGGAAGTGCCGGCGCAGTTCGCCGGTGATGGTGGGCACGGCGTAGCACTGGAAGGGGCCGCGCTCGGGCTGGTAGTGGTTGATCGCCTTGACCAGTCCCATGGCCGCGACCTGCTCCAGGTCCTCCGTGCTCTCGCCCTTGTTGCGGTACCGGCGGGCGATGCGGTGCGCCATGGGCAGCCATGCCTCGACGAGCTCCTCGCACAGGAGATCCCGCTCGGGTCCCTCGGCGAGACCGGCCACGCGCGCGAAGGCCGCCGTCGTGTCGGGGGAGTCGTCGTGGGCGTGGCGCGAGGTCCGACGGCGGTGGGTGGCGACCGCAGTGACGTTAGTGAGCATCGGGATTCGCTCCTCAACGGTGTGCCGGCGCGGGCCGCGGGAACGGGCGCCGGCATCCATCAGGAGCGGTACGCCGCTCGCAGGTAAGTGCCTCCGGTCCGAAGCATCGACATGCGACTGCACTACGATTCTCCGGCCGCACGTGCCCGGATGCGACTCGGCGGGCGCCGCGTCACGGCACGTCATCGGAGCTCGGCGGACGGTGTTTCCTCCAGGACGTGGTGTGTCGGACGCGGTGTTACGGGTACCCGGTCGCCGCCAGTCCTTGACCGAGCCCCCGTGGGCGAAAGGGGGCGGCCTTTCATGAGCAGCAAACTGATCTCCAGGACCGGATCGGACGAGGCCACGTCGCACCATGCGATCCTCGGCTCTCCCTGCTGGGTGAGCCTCGCGGCGCGTGACCTGTCGGCCGCGGAGTCGTTCTACGGCGCTGTCCTGGGCTGGACGTTCCGTGCGGGCACGCTGGGTGAGCGGTTCGTGGTGGCGCTCGCGCAGGGGCGGGCCGTGGCGGGGATCGGAGCGGTTGCTCCGGCTCTGCAGGTTTCCGTCGCGTGGACACCCTATTTCGCGGTGGCCGATGCGGACGAGACGGTCGGCCGCGTACAGGAGCGCGGAGGCACGGTCGGGGTCGGACCGATCGGGTTCCCCACCGGGCGGGCGGCCCTCGTGTCCGACCGCGCCGGCGCCGTCTTCGGGATCTGGGCCGGCGCGCTCGTCCGCAACTTCGGCGCGTGGCGCCGGGAGGCGCCCCTGTGGCTGCGCCTCGTCACACGCGACGCGTTCGACGCCGCGATCTTCTACGGGGAAGTCCTCGGGTGGACGAGCCCGGGCTGCTGCGACGTGCGGTACGAGGACGAGGAGATCGTCCTCGTCTGTTCGGGACAGCCGGTGGCCACACTCGGCGGCGGGACGCTGGGATCGGCCCCCGACCCGCAGGTGCGGCCGCACTGGCAGGTTCGCTTCACCGTCCGAGATGCCATGGCGTGTGCACGGGCCGCCGTGGAGCACGGGGGAGCGGTCACGGGCCGGGACGCGGACACGACGGGCGACTCCGTGACCCTGCTCGACCCCGAGGGCGCCCGGTTCACGGTCTTCGCACCCCGACCGCGCCCGGACAGTGGCGCGGAGCCGACGCGGGAGGGGCCCGCGGACCGTCCGTGACCGACGGTCCGCGTCACCCCCGCAGCGCCGCCCCCAGCCGTCCGAGGTCCTCCCGGATCACGTCGGGCGTCTTGCTGACGAAGCAATGACTTCGGGCCGTGCAGTGAGGGCGAGGATCTCCCGTACGGGTGAGGCCGTGACCGTGGCGGCGCGGGCGGCGAGCTGAGACGGGCGGACCCGGGTGGGAGCAGGCGGCATGTATGCACCCCGGAGAGGCCGCTGGTGTGTGCACCGGCTTTTCCCGCATGCGAGAAGGGTGCTGCCCGCCCGGGCCTCGGCAGCCATGTCGGGTCCGGGGCCCGCCGTCACTGCGTCCGGCGTCGCAGGAAGTTCATCGCGGACAGCGTGAGCACGGTTTCGCCGCGCTGGTTGAACACCTCGATGTCGGTGTGCACGATCCCGCGGTCGGGCTTGGACTGCGAGGGACGTGCGGAGACCACCGTCGTACGGATCGACAGGCTGTCACCGGGCCGCACGGGGCGGGTCCAGCGCAGCTCGTCGACGCCGGGCGAGGCGAGGCTCGCGACCTTGCTCACGTAGTGGTCGGCGTACATGCGCATCATCAGGGAGGCGGTGTGCCAGCCGCTCGCGATCAGCCCCTTGAAGGGACCCTGCTCCGCGGCCGCGGGATCCGTGTGGATGTCCTGCGGATCGAACTCGCCCGCGAACCGGAGGATCTCCTCC
The DNA here is from genome assembly GCF_053607285.1 of Streptomyces sp. NPDC055140. Lineage (NCBI taxonomy): Bacteria > Bacillati > Actinomycetota > Actinomycetes > Kitasatosporales > Streptomycetaceae > Streptomyces > Streptomyces sp. NPDC055140. Next base: position 18,253 of record NZ_JBSGTG010000048.1, read on the forward strand.
TCGGTCACCGTGAGGCTCCCGAATACATAGCTGCACCCGGGAACGTAGTCCTCGAAGTAGCGTTCGTCGATAGGGGTGTTGAAGTCCGTGCCGATCGATGTAGTGGTCATCGAAGGCACGGTAGCCGACCTCCCGGGTCAGGCGGGGGAGCCCGACGCGGCGACGCGGCGCAGCCCCCGGTCGAACACCGTCAGGAGCAGGAAGAGCGCGCCGGCGCCGAGCATGAACCACGCGAGCTGGTGCATCCCGCCGGTGTCGGCGTGCTGCCCGAACGCGGTCGCGGAGGCGGCGGAGGCGACCATCGAGCCGAGGTAGATGAACGTGCGGAGCAGCCCGGACGAGGTGCCGATGCGCTCCGGATCGGCCTGGTAGTACACCGAGTTCTGCAGGGCGAGGCTGTTGAGTCCCTGGGGCACGCCGAAGATCAGGGCGACGGCGAGGAGCAGCCAGATCGGGCTCGTGCCGCCGAGCCGCAACAGCAGGGTGCAGGCGGCGAGTTGGCAGAACGCCCCGACGAGGAGCTTGCCGCGGATGGCCTGGTGGCGGCCGGTGAGGGTGGAGACGGCGATACCGGTGAGGAAGATCGGCAGTTGTACGAGGCCGGCCTGGGAGGGCGAGAGCCCACGGCCCTCCTCGGCCCACTGCGTGAAGCCGTAGAGGAAGGCGTACGAGACCACGTAGGCGACCAGGGCCCGGGCGTAGGTGGCGAGCAGCGGGGTGTTGCCGGCGAGCACCCTGAGGTCGATGAACGGTACGGGGGCGCGCAGTTCACGCACCGCGAATGCCGAGGCCGCCACGGCGGCGACGGCGAGCAGGTACCACGTGTCGGCGTGCAGGTTCATCAGGAACAGCAGGAGCGAGAACAGCAGCGCGGCGAACAGCGCCATTCCGGGGAGGTCGAGTTCGGACGCGATGCTCCTGCCGCCGGTGCGGCGCGGGCGGGCCTGCACCGGCAGCCGGCGTGCGCCGAGGATCAGGGCGGCCGCCGCGAGGGGGATGTTGAGGGCGGACGTGGCGCGCCAGCCGCCCACATCGATGAGGAGCCCGCCGAGGGAGGGCCCGATGACGGCGATCGTCTGGCCGGACACCGCGAGGGTGGTGAGGATGGCGCCGGGACTGTCGCGACCGGTCCGTTCCGCCTCGCTGCGCAGCAGGGACATCGAGGCGGGGTAACCGGCGCAGGTGCCGAAGCCGAGCAGCACGCGTGCGGCGATCAGGGAGCCCAGGTTGGGGGCCATGGTGCCGGCGAGGCCCGCGATGCCGACCAGGGACGTGCTGACCAGGAAGAGGCGACGCGGTCCGAAGAGGTCGATGAGCCGTCCGACGACGGGCTGCCCGAGAGCGGTGGCCAGATAGAGCGCCGAGACGAGCCACGCGGTCTGCGAGGGAGGCGCGCCGAACGCCACGCCGATGGGGACGAGGGCCACGGCGATGATCGTGGAGTTGATCGGGTTCAGGACCGAGCCGATGATCATCGGCGGGATCAGCCTGCGGTCGAACTGACGCGCCGGGGTGTCGTGCTCGCCGGGGTCGACTTCTGCCGCCGGGTCACCGGCCACCTGAGCGGGTATGTCGGGGTTGCTCATGGGCGGGTCAGCCCCTGGCGGGTGTGCAGCGGGGTCTCGGCGTGCTTGCTCATGCCTCCACCGTAGATTCGACAGTTGTGCCTGTCCAGTTTGAGCTGAGCAGTTTTGCTTCCCTTTTGTGTGGTCGGAGGCGGCGCGCGTCCTCTGGATGGGTGGGGGAACGCCTGGGTGGCGCACCCGCGCCGGGGGAGTGGTGTGCCGGGTGCACGCGGTACTCGCGCAGGTCGCAGGGGGTGTGGTGGGTGCCGGTGAGCCGTCCGTGCGACAGGGCGCCGACGTCACGCGGGTATAAAATTCCCATGTGAGATACCGGCGATGGTCGATGAATCGCCTCCTGGAGCGGCCATCGGGGCGCGGTCTGGTGGCTGTTCCACTCGGTCTGATCGTGGTGATCACCCTGGTGGACCTCCACTCACCGACAGATGTCCACCTCGGCCCGCTGCTCGTCATCGCACCGGCCCTGACCGCCTCGATCGCCGGCCCCTGGCTGACCGCCCTGATCGGACTCCTGGCCGTGGGCGCGCAGATCCTGATAGGGGCACTGCACGGCGGTCTGTCCACGACCAACCACATCTCGCAGATCATCGCCATCACCTTCCTCTCCGCGCTGATCGTGCTCTTCTCCCGCGCCCGGGACCGGCGCATCCGGGAGCTGAACCGGGTGCGGTCGGTGTCCGAGGCGGCGCAGCGGGTGCTGCTGAGACCTCCGCCGCGCAGGGTCGGTCCGCTGCGCGTGGCCTGGCTGTACCTGGCTGCGGAGGACGAGGCCAAGATCGGGGGCGACCTGTTCGCCGTCGCCCGCGCCGCTGACCCCAGCACCCGCGTGGTCATCGGCGACGTACGCGGGAAGGGTCTCGCCTCGATCGGTGAGGCGTCGGTCGTGCTCGGGGCGTTCCGCGAGGGAGCTCACCGCCACGCTCTGCTGCCCGATCTGATGGCGGCCATGGACGACAGCGTCGCCCGGAACCTCGAGGAGGTCGCCGACACCGAACACGACGCCGGAGAGCACTTCGTCACCGCCCTCGTGCTCGACATCCCGGACGACGGCCCGCACGCGCAGATGGTCACCGCCGGCCATCCACCGCCACTGCTGGTGCGCGAACGCCAGGTCACGGCGCTGGTGCCACGTGACTCCGCGCCACCCCTGGGCATGGGTGACCTGCCCGTCCCCCCGCTCCGTGCCGACCGCTTCACCTTCACGGCCGGTGACTTCCTCGTCCTGTACACCGACGGAGTCATCGAGGCCCGCTCGCCCACCGGCGCCTTCTATCCGCTCGCCGAGCGGATCGCGTCCTTCCCGTCTCTTCCCGGCGGCGGCCCTGACTCCCTGCTGCACCACATTCACCGTGATCTGCTCGCCCACACCGGCGGGCAGCTCAACGACGACATCGCGCTCCTCGTCATCGAACGCGTCCCCACCCACCACCTGCTCCGCCCGCTGCTCGACGGCCACCCCATGACGGACCAGGCCGACGCGCACCCCGACGGAGCGCCGCCGTCGAGGGCTCACGAACAAGGGGTCTGAACGGTCCCGGGAAGGCCACGACCAGCAGGTATCGGACTTTCGCCCTGGACCTGGACCCAGACCGCCGGTGATCCGGCGGGCCATCAGGCAGCCGAGCAGGAGTCCGTGGCGGGTGCGGAGGTGTCGGGCTGTGCGTGGGGCAGTCGGCGTACGGCTCTGGAGGCCAGGGGTATCAGCGTGGCCGCGGCGGAGACGGCGCCGGCGACCGCGGTCACCCGGAACGCGCCGAACGCCTCGGCCAGCGGGCCCACGCAGAGCTGCCCGACCGGAACCGCGACATACGACAGCAGGTCGTCGTAGGACGAGACGCGCGACAGCACATGTGCGGGGACGTGCTCCTGGAGCGAGGTGTCCCACGCGACCGCGGTGACGGAGGAACCGAGCCCCGCGACGAACGCCGCCGCGATCAGCCACGGGGCGTGCGCCTGTGCCCCCAGCGCGATCAGGGGCAGCGCGCCCAGCACCCCGGCCAGCTGCCCGAACCGCAGCAGATGCCGCACCACCAGCCGGTACATCAGCAGACTCGACGCCAGCATGCCGACGCCGCGCACGCTGAGGACGAACCCCCAGGTCGTCTCGCCGCTGAGCTGCCGGGTGAGCTGGGGACCGAGGATCTGCCACGTACCGGTCTGGACGAGGTTCAGCAGGCAGAAGGACAGCGTGCCGACCCACACCCACCGGATCGCACGGAACGCGATCCAGCCGTCGCGGATGTCGGCCGGCACGGTGTTTCGCGGTGACGCCTCCGAGGCGTCGGCGAGGGGGAGCCGTGCGAGGAATCCGGCCGCGACGAGATACGTGAGCGCGTCGAACGCGATGGCGGGCCCGCTCCCGACCGTCACCACCAGCACGCCCGACAGGCTCGGGCCGAGGATCTTCGCGGTGTTGCGGGCCGAGCCGAGGAGTGAATTCGCCTGTCGCAGAAGGGATTTGGTGACGAGCTGAGGGACGACGCCGCGCAGCGCCGGGGTCGTGAAGGCGGCGAGCGCGCCGTTGAGGAACTCGAGGGCGGCCACCAGCGGCAGCGAGTAGTGCCCGGTCAGCAGGAGCGCGGCGACGGCGCCCTGCGTCAACGCCGCCCCCAGATGGGCGCTCACCAGGACGGTCCGGCGCGGGAACCGGTCGGCGACGGCGCCGCCCACGAGCAGGAACGCGAGCAGCGGCAGCATGTGGGCGGCGAGCACGACGCCGAGGTCGTGACCGCTGCCCGAGGCGTCGAGGACGGCGAAGGCGAGCGCCACCGGAGCCATCGAGCTGCCGAGCAGGGACACCAGACGTCCGGCGAAGAACGAACGGAACGCGGCCTGTTGGAGGAGGGAGGAACGCACCGGCCCGAGTGTGGGGAGCCGTCGGCGCGCACGCTAACGTTTCGGCAGGAGGCGAAAGATGGTGCTGCTGCGGTTGAGCTCGATGGCCCTGTCACAGTCCCGGTTCGCGCTGTCGCCGAGCGCCGAGACGCTGGGGTCGATGAGCGTCCTGACGAAGCCCTGCTCCGACCCGTGGCTCACCCCCTGGTACACCCGCCACCACGACGCCTTCCACGCCGCGCTCGACGCGGATCCGTTCGCCAGAGGCCTCGTCGAGCTGATCTGCTCGACCAAGTACCTCCCCGGGTACGTGAGCCGCCCGCCGTCCGGCGGAATGCGCACCACGCTCGACGACGAACTGAAGGTCGTCGCCGCGGCCCGTGACGACGACATACGCGCGGACCTCGACGCGGCGGTGGCCCGCAGCTGGAAGCGGCACGACCTCGAGTGGCTGACCGGGCACGGATGGGGAGCCCGGACCGCCGAACTCTTCCGGCAGGTGTGGACGACGCATGTGTCGCCGGACTGGCCGCGCCGCCGCGCACTGTTGGAGCGGGACGTCACGTACCGGGCGGGCCTGCTCGCCGCGTTCGGCTGGCCCAGAGCCCTCCAGCACATGAACCGGCGCAGTGCGTGGGTCGGCGCCGACGCGATCCGCTTCAGTGACCAGCCGGGTCCCGACTGCATCGTCGGCGAGGGCGGAATGCTGTTCGTCCCGGTCTGCGTGACGAGCGGCACCTGGCTGGCCGAGGCGCCTCCCGACCGGTACGCCCTGGTGTACCCGGCCCGCGGCACGGCCGAGCAGACCGGGCGGGCCCGAGTGCCGCAGGCTCTCGACCGGCTGATCGGCAGCGGCCGCGCCGCCCTCCTCCACGAACTCGAACGTCCGGCGACCAGCAGCGAACTCGCGGCGCACCTGGCCCAGTCGCTCGGCACCGTCGGCGGCCACCTGGCCGTCCTGCGCGATGCGGACATGGTCGTCGGTACGCGAGTGGGGCGACGCGTGGTCTACCGGCGCACGGAGGCGGGCGATCGCCTCGCCGGTCGTGCAGACTCTCCGGATGACTGACCATGGGATCGACGAGTCATTCGACGAGCGAATCGACGAAGGCATCGGCGAAGCGGTGGTGCGTTCGCTTCTCGAGGAGCAGTGTCCGGACCTGGCAGGGCTGGAACTCCATCAGCCGGTGAGGGGCTGGGACAACCAACTGTGGCGGCTGGGCGCCGAGTTGGCGGTACGTCTGCCACGTACGCCACGCGCCCCGGACCTGCTGCGCAAGGAGCACCGCTGGCTGCCGCTCCTGACCCCGCGGCTTCCCCTCCCGGTCCCCACACCTCTCAGGTTCGCCGAACCGTCCGGCCTCTTCCCGCACCCTTGGACCGTCGCGGAATGGGTCCCCGGCGATCCGGCGGACCGTTCGCCGATCAGTGAGGGTGGGAGGTCTGCCGAGACGTTGGCAGGCTTCCTGACGGCGCTCCACCAGGAGGCGCCGGCGGACGCACCCGCCAACCCCGGGCGCGGAGTTCCCCTCGCCGCGCTGGCACACCACTTCGAGGAGGCGCTCCGAGCCGTCGCCTCCCACGTACCCGAAGGTGTCCGGCAGGTGTTGGACGAGGCTGTCGCGGCTCCCGCGTGGGAAGGTCCGCCGATGTGGCTCCACGGAGACCTGCACCCCGCGAACGTCGTCGTCTCGGGCGGCGCACTCTCCGGCGTCGTCGATTTCGGCGAACTCTGCGCAGGCGATCCGGCGACGGATCTCGCGGCGGGATGGCACCTCCTGCCCGCCCCCGCGATCCCCGTGTTCCTGGACACCTACGGCGGTGCCGGCGGGGGTGCCGACGAGGCCATGATCCGACGCGCACGCGGGTGGGCCGTGCTGTCGGCTCTGTCCCTGGTCGCGATCGGCCAAGCAGGGGAACGGGGTCTGCCCGGCGGCAAGCCCACGTGGGGGCGGGCCGGTCGGCTGACCCTCGACCGCGTACTGGCCTCGCGCTGAACGACATGTTCGCCGGCGCTCGGCGCGACAGCGCCGTAGCGGGTGAACCACGGCGACCGGCGCGTCTCGACCGCCTGCGCCACCCGCACGGCAGAGTGGACATGTGGATGCAGATGATGTTGCCGAGGATCTCTACCGCCTGCCGCCCGTACAGTTCACGGCCGCGCGCAACGCGCGGGTCGCCGAGGCGAAACGCGCCGGTGACGCGGCCACCGCGCGCCGGATCGCCGCCTTCCACAAGCCGACTCTCGCCGCCTGGGTGTCGAACCTGCTGGCGCGGGAGAAGGAGGAGGCGGGGCAGCTCCTCGAGCTCGCGGAGGCGCTGCGGGCAGCGCACCGTACGCTCGACCCGGAGCAGTTCCGGACCCTCAGCCACCAGCAGCACGTAGTGATCGCGGGCCTCGCGCGACAGGCGGGCGGCCTCGCCCGGCAGGCCGGCCAGGCGGTGAGCCCGAGCGTTCTGCACGAGGTCGAACAGATCCTCCACGCGGCGCTGGCCGACCCGGAGGTCGCCGAGCAGTGGGCCACGGGCAGGCTCACGAAGGTCCCCGCCGTGTCCACGGACTTCCCCGGTACGGCGCCTTTGGCGCAGGTGTCGAAGAAGGACACAAAGCCCGAAAAGCCCACCCCGGCACCCGCAAGGCAAAAGGCCCCCGACGCCGCCGAGGAGAAGCGCCGCGCCCGCCTCAAAGAGGCGATGAAGGCGGCCACCGAGGCCGCGGCCGAGGCGAGCCGCCGCGACGACGACGTGCGCCGGGCCGAGGAGGGGCACGAGCAGGCCACCGCCCGCCGGTCCGCGGCGGACGAACGCGTCGCACTCCTGACGGCTCGGCTGGGCGAGGCCGAGGAGGAGCGGCGCACCGCTGCCGAGGCGGCGGACGAGGCGTCCGTACGGGTCCGGGATGCCGCACTCGAACAGAAGGCCGCCCAGCGGAAGTCGGCGAGTACGTCCCGGGCCGTTGAACGGCTCTCCGGAGGTGATTCCGGCCGTTGAGCGCGAGGCTCACCCTCGTATCACGAACTGGTCACGCCACCCACCCGTACCCCTGTTCTATTGGATGCTGGCGACCGAGATCACGTCAGGGGATACGTGCTCGCGAAACGGAGTGAGGACATGACCGATCCGGCCGCCGCACCACTGGAACTGACCCACGCTCAGATCGACGAGGCGTCGCACGGCCATGGCGTACCGCTGGTGCGGGTGACGCTCCCGGGGACCACGACCCCCGTGTGGCTGGCCACGCGCTACGACGTGGTGAAGGCGGCGCTCGGCGACACCCGTTTCGTGCGGGACCTCGCGAGGGTTCCGGGTGCGCAGGGCGGAGGTGTGGGTGCGGAACTGCTCGACGACGCGGGGCTGCCGCCGGAGTACCGGCAGTACCTGGAGATCCTCGTGATGGTCGACGGGCCCGAGCACACCCGCCTGCGCACGCATGTGATGCGGGCCTTCGCGCCGCGCCGGATCGCCTCGCTGCGTCCGCGCATCGAGCGCATCGTCCAGGACGCCACCGGTGAACTCGCCGCGAAGGGTGACCAGTTCGACCTCCTGAGTGCCTTCGCCTACCCGGTCATGACGGACGTCATCTGCGAGATCATCGGCGTGGACGCGGCCGACCGGCCGAGGGTGAGCGGCTGGATCAGGGACTACGAGTCCGGTGAGCCGGACCGGTTCCTGCCCGGCATCGACCACCTCGCCGAGTACATCGGCGAACTGCTCGACCTCCGTGTCCCGGCGCCCCGGGAGGACCTGGTCTCCGATCTGCTGCGCTCCAGCGCGGCGGCGGCCGAGGGGCAGCGCCTTACGCGCCAGGAGATGATCGCACTCGTCTTCCTGCTGATCAACACGGGGATCGCACCGCCCGCCTTCTTCATCACCGACGCGGTCCTCACCCTCCTCGACCACCCGCAGGAGGCGGCCCGGCTGCGGACGGAGCGCGACCTGCTGCCGCGCGCCGTCCAGGAGTTGCTCCGTCACGTGTCCGCGGTGCGGGTCGGTGCCACCCTGTACGCCACCGAGGACGTGCGACTCGGTGGCGTCCTGGTACGCCAGGGGGAGGGCGTGACGAGCGGCCTGCTCGCCGCCAACCGCGACCCGGGAACCTTCGACGACGCCACGCAGCTCGATCTCACACGCGAGGCGGCGCGCGGGGCCGGGCACATCGCGTACGGGCACGGCGCGCACCGCTGCATCGGCGCCGCGCTCGCCAACCTCCAGACCGAGGTGATCATCGACGAGCTGTTCCTGCGGCGCGACAGCCTCGAGCTGGCCGTCGATCGGGACGCCGTCGAGCGCGTCGGATTCGCGGGCGACGGCACCTACCCGATCGCGCTGCCGGTCCGCATCTGAGTCAGGCCCCCACGCGCATGGGGCGGGGCCCGGTCACAGTACGGCGATGCCCAGCGGCCGATGACCTGCGGGCAGCCGGTGGGTGTCCCCGCTCTTCAGGTCCACGACGGTGATCCCGTCCCAGAATCCGTCCCGGGTGAATCCCCCGGTGACATAGGCGGTCCGGCCGTCCCGTGACGCGGCGACGTCCTCGTGCGGGCCGTCGAGGGGGACGACGCGCTCCTTCCCGTCGGCGGTACGGATCGTCAGCGAGGCATCGTCGTCCCCGGCGCTGATCGGTCCCGTGCCGACGGCGAGAAGGGTGCCGTCGGGGGTGAGCCGGGCGCCGTGCTGGTGTGTGTCGGCGGTCATCGGTTCGACGGCGACCCTGCCGGTGCGCGGGTCGAGGACGGCCAGCTTCTCGCCCTCGAAGGGCAGCAGGAGCTTCCCGTCATCGCGTACGACGGCGTAGTGCGGCTTCAGCCACGAGCCGAGTCCGCCCTCCGTGCCGTACGGCGCGACCTCGAACCGGCGCGGGGTGAGCGTGTCGGCGCGTACGGCGGTCACGTCGAACGAGTCGTGGCCGGTGGCGTACACCTCGCCGCCGTCCCGCGAGACGTCGACATCGAAGGGGCGACGGCCGACCGGGACGGTGTCCGTCACCTTCCGCGTCGCCGTGTCGATGACCTCCAACACCCCGTTCCTGTCCGGGACGTTGACGCCCACATAGACATGCTTTCCGTCGGGCGCGAGGGCGATCCCCATGCCGCCGCCGCGGTACTCGCCGGTCGTGGCGGGGCCGGCTTCCGTCGTGTACGGGATGCGGCCGAGGTTCTCGCGCGCCTGGGTGTCGACGACGGCCACCCCTTCGGCCGTCGCCACCCAGGCCCGGCCGTCCTTGCCGACGACGAGCCCGTACGGTGCCGTGCCCACCTTCACCGAGTCGACTGTGCCGCGCTCCGGGTCCACGAACGTGACCGTGTCGCTGCCGAAGTCGGCCACCAGCAGGGTGCCTTGAGCGGTTCGCGCGGGCGCCGGCGCCGAGGGCGTGACGGTGGCGACCGGGGGCGAGGGCGCGGTGGAGTCGGCGGCGCCGGTCGAGGTGCACCCCGCCGCGAGGAGGACGACCGCCATCGCCCCGAGCACACCACGCGCGCGGGCCGTCATGCCGCCGCCCTGAGCAGCGCCGCGAGCGCGTCGAAGCCACGGCGTTCCGCGTGTTCCAGGGCCGTGACACCGTCCGCGTCCGCGAGTTCCGGGCGGGCGCCCGCCGCGAGCAGCAGCTCCACGATCTCCTGGTGCGCGCGGCCCCCGTCGCCGAGGATCACGGCTTCCAGGAGCGCGGTCCATCCGAGATCGTTGACGTGGTTGACGTCGATGTCCGTCTCCCGGAGCACCGCCCTCACGTACGCGACGTGGCCGCGCTCGCTGGCGGGGATCACCGAGACGCCGCCGTAGCGGTTACGCAGAGTGAGATCCGGGCTCGCCGGGAGGAGGGCGCGCATCATCGCGACGCTGCCGGTCACGCCGGTGACGAGCCACGGGCTGTCGTGCCGCCGGTCCTGGGCGTCCGGGTCCGCTCCGGCCGAGACCAGGACCCGCGCGGCCTGGACGTGATCGTTGAGAGCGGCAAGGAGCAGCGGGGAGCGCAGTTCCTCGTCGCAGGTCTCCACCGAGGCCCCGGCATCGAGGGCTGCGCGCACCTCGGCGGCGTCACCGCGCCGGGCGGCCTCCAGGAGTCGGCGGTCGCGGTCGTGCATCTCGATGCTCCAGGTCCGTAGGGAAGGAACGGGGGCGCCTCCGCTTTCCGTTCCGGAGTCCATTCTCCGGCCGCGTCCCGCCCTCACCGGTCGGCCTGCCGTCTGCGGCTACGGACCCCTACGGACGACACCGGCATCAGCCGATCGGCTGATGCCCACGCGGCCGGCCCACGGGCGGAACGAAGAGGAAGGCCCCCTCCGTACCCGGTGGGGGCACAGAGGGGGCCGTGATGGAGGCCTGCCCTCAGGGTGTGCACCGGTTGCCGTCGCCACGACAGGAACCCGAAGACGTCCTCGGGTACCTCAACGAGTCGGCATGTGCCATGTTCTGCCATGGCGGCACACGGCACCCGGACGTGGTTGATCGGCGTGTCACGTTGACGCGCTGTGCAGGCTCAGTAGGTTCAGCGTGATTCCTGACCGCGCGGGGCGCGTGATCGATAGGTTGTTCCCCTGCATCGGCCGTCATCGGGGACGGTGATGTCCGCAGTGGTGCAACGTGGGAGGTCAGATGCGTTCGCGAGTCTCGGCGTATGCGATCGCTGTCATGGAGGAGCAGTTGCTGCTGACCCAACTCGCGGAAAGCTCACCGGTCTTCGAGCCCGGCCTGTGGCACCTGCCCGGTGGAGGGATCGACCCGGGGGAACAGCCGCACGAGACGCTGGGGCGCGAACTGTACGAGGAGACGGGCCTGGAACTCCTGGACGCCCGGCTGGTCGACGCGCGGGCGTACACCGCTCACCGGCTCGGCATCGACTGGCATCTGGTGGGGCTCTTCTACCGCGTCGACGTCAAGCCCGGCCCGCTCGTGGTCACCAAGGCGGACGACTCCACGAGCGCCGTCACCTGGATGCCCCTCTCCGGCTTGCGGGAGTCCGAGCTGTCCCCGGCGGCGGTCGACAGCTTGGCGATGATCGGCACTCGATAGGCCCACCGGCCCTGCGTGGGCGCGGCCCGCCAGCAGCGGAGGAAGCGAACATGACCTTCCCCGGGAAAGGGGCATAAAATGCCGTGGGGAGTCTGGAGGCAGCATGGCCGAGAATCTGGACCGCACCACACGCCGGGGCTCCGGCTGACAAAATACTCGTCCTCGATGGAGTCCATGACATCCCGAACCGGGCTGATCTTCTTCAGCCGTCCCTCGGACCCCGGCGATTCTGGGGAGGTGTCTGGATGGATGCGATCGGTTCGTCGCGGACGAGCCTGACGGCGGGCACGGTATCCGAGCCCGGCGGCCTTCTGGACGCCCTGGCGGTTGCCGCGGTGATGGTCGACGCCGAGGGCCGGATCAGCCTGTGGAGCCCCCAGGCCGAGGAACTGTTCGGGTTCACCGCCGAGGAGGCGCTCGGGCAGCGGGCCGCTCAGCTCCTGGTCGCCCCGGAGAACGTCGATCTCGTGCTCAGCCTGTTCGCCGAGGTCATGGAGAGCGGCCGGAGCTGGGCCGGTGTGTTCCCCGTACGCCACAAGGACGGCAGCACCCGCCTGGTGGAGTTCCGCAACATGCGGCTCCACGACGAACTCGGAGACGTCTACGCCCTGGGCATCGCCAGCGACCGGGCCCTCCTGCGCCGCGTCGAGAGGGACCTCGCGCTGTCCGTGCAGCTCGTGGCCCAGTCGCCCATCGGGCTCGCGGTCCTGGACACGAATCTGCGCTATGTGATGGTCAACCCCGCGCTGGAACGGATCAATGCCCTGCCCGCCGAGCAGCACATCGGCCGCGGTGTCGGGGAGGCCCTTCCGTTCCTGGACACCGAAGCCATCACGTCCACGATGCGCCAGGTCCTGGCGACGGGCACCCCGCTCCTCAACGAGTTCACCGTCGGCCGCCCCGGCGGCGCCGCCGACGTGGAACATGCCTGGTCGGTGTCCTACTACCGGCTCGACGACCCGGTAGGCCGGGTGCTCGGCCTGGCAATCTCCGTGGTGGACGTGAGCGAACAGCACCGGGCGTCGAAAGAGGCCGCCCGGGCCCGACGGCGCCTGGCCGTCATCGCCGGCGCGTCCACGACCGTGGGCACCACCCTGGACGTCGAGCAGACCGCGCACGAACTGGCGTCGGTGGTCGTCCCCGAGCTGGCCGACCTGGCGGCGGTCGACATCCTCGACGCCGTGCTCCAGGGCCGGCGCCAGACCACCCCGGCCGCCGGAGGACCCGCTCTGTTCCGGGCGCTGGCGGTGACAGCGGCCTACTCCACCAACGCGCTCCATGCCGCCGACACCCCCGGGCAGATCGCCAGCTACGCGGCCGACCGGTACATCACCCAGTGCGTGACCTCAGGGCGCCCGGTGCTGGTGGAGCACGTGAGCGAGGAGGACCTGGAGCGCATCGCCCCCGATCCGGCGTCCGCCCGGGTCCTGTCCCGCGCGGGATTGCACTCCTATCTGGCGGTGCCGCTCATCGCGCGCGGCGAGGTGCTCGGCGCGCTGGACCTGGGCCGTGCGAGGAACGCGCTGCCGTTCGACGAGGACGACGTCGTCCTCGCCGGTGAACTGGCCGCCCGCGCGGCGGTCTGCATCGACAACGCCCGCTCGTACCAGAGCGAACGACGCACCGCCCTCACCCTCCAGCGCCACCTGCTCCCGCCCAGGCCGCCCCGCAGGCCCGGCCTGGAGATCGCCTACCGCTACCAGCCCGCCCAGTCGGCCAGCGAGATCGGCGGCGACTGGTTCGACACCATCCCGGTGGCCGGTGACAAGACCGCCCTCGTCATCGGCGACGTCATGGGCAGCGGCATCAACGCCGCCGCCACCATGGGCCAACTACGCACCGCCACCCGCACATTGGCCGACCTCGACCTCGCACCGGCCGAAGTGCTCCGCCACCTCGACCACACCGCCGCCGAACTCGACCCGGCGTTCGCCACGTGCATCTACGCCGTGTACGACCCGCACCGCGGCGAGTGCCGGATCGCCGTCGCGGGCCACCTGCCGCCCATCCTGGTCAGACCGGGCGGGCGTCCCGAACTCCTCGACCTGCCCTCGGGAACACCCCTCGGCGTGGGCGACATCTCCTTCCAGGAGACGACGGTGAAGATGGAGTGCGGCGACCAGCTCGTGCTCTACACCGACGGGTTGATCGAGACGCGATCCGACGCCATAGACGCCCGCATCAACACCCTGGTCGATCTGCTCTCCGACCCGCAGGGGTCCCTGGACGAGGTCTGCGACCACCTCCTGGTCGCACTGCGCGATCAGGACGACCACGACGACGTGGCCCTCCTGATCGCCCGGGCCCGCCCGCTGGGTACCACGGCGTAACGGCACGGTGCCCGTCGGTCACAACAACTGCCGCCTGCGGCCGAGCCACGTCTGCGCGATGACCACGACCGCCAGGAACGCGCCGCTGACGACCTGCTGGTAGGAGGAGTCGAGGGAGCCGATCTGGTTGATGACGTTCTGGATGACCTTCAGGAGCAGCACCCCCACCAGGGAGCCGCTGACGTAGCCGAGACCGCCGGTCAGCAGTGTGCCGCCGATGACGACCGCGGAAATGGCCTCGAGCTCCATGCCATTGCCCAGAATCGTGACGCCGGAGGCCAGCCAGGCGGCGTTGAGCGCGCCGGCCACGCCCGCGAGGACGCCGGACAGCGTATAGACAATGATCTTGGTGCGGGCCACGGGAGCACCCATGAGAGCGGCCGCGTCCTCGTTGCCACCGACCGCGTAGACATGCTGGCCGAAGCGGCTGCGGCGCAGGACCACCGCGCCCGCCACGAACAGGACCAGGGTGATCCACACGGGGTTGCCGAGGCCGAGTGTCGTGCCCTGGCCGAGCTCCGCGAGGAACGAACCCTTGGCGACGAGATAGGTGTCGGCGCCCTCGTCGGTCAGTGACAGCATCAGGCCCCGCGCGCCCAGCATCGCGGCCAGCGTGACGATGAAGGGAGCGAGCCGCGAGCGGGCGATCAGCAGACCGTTCACCACACCGATGAGACCGCAGACCGCCATCGGCAGCAGGAGCGCCACCAAGGTGCCGTACTGCGAACCCCACGCGGCCAGAACGCCGCCCAGAGCGAAGAGCGAACCGACGGACAGGTCGATGCCGCCGGTGATGATGACGAACGTCATGCCGAGCGCGACGACCGCCAGGAACGCCGAACTCGTCGCCATGTTGGACAAGTTGTCCCCGGTGGCGAACGAGCCGAAGCTCAGTGACGCCACCGCCGACACGATCACGAGGACCGCCAGCGCGCCGTGCTGCTGGACCAGCGCGCTCAGCCGCTCGGAGCGGCTGCTGCCGACGGGCTCGGCGGCGTCGAGAAGCTCCTTCTCCGTACGGGCCACGGCCTCTTCCGTTTCCGTCCTGGTCGCCGTCATCGCTTCCCCCGTCCGCGCGCCGCGTACACCGCCAGCACGATCACGATGGCCTGGGCGATCTGCGTCCACGAAGGCGGCAGATCGTGCTTGATGAGGGTGGCGGTGAGCAGCTGGATGAGGACGGCGCCCGCCACCGTTCCGGCGATGTTGACCCTGCCGCCGCTCAGGGGGGTGCCGCCGACCACCACCGCGGTGATCGCGGACAGTTCCATCAGATTGCCCAGCGACGTGGGGTCGCTGGCCTGGAGCCGCGCAGTCGCGAGCACACCCGCGACAGCGGCGAGGAGCGCGCACGCCACGTAGACGAGCATCAGGACCCGGCGCACCGGCAGCCCCGCGAGCTTCGCCGCCGCCCGGTTGTCGCCGATGGCGAGCAATTGCCGCCCGAAGGTGGTGCGTCGGATGACGAACGCCACCAGCAGCGCGAGCGCCGCGGCGATGACGATGAGGTACGGGATGCCGAGGACGTCACCCGAACCGAGCGACGCGAGCGCCGGGTTGTGCAGGTCCTTGAGCTGCGGCAGCAGCACCAGGGCGATGCCGCGACCGCCGACCATGAGGGCGAGCGTGGCCACGATCGGCTGGACGCCGACCCAGGCGACCAGCGCCCCGTTGGCCAGGCCCACCACGGCGGCGAACACGGCCACCGTGAGCAGGGCGGGCACGAGCCCGTACCCCAGATAGAGGGCAGTGACCGAGGCCGCGAGCGCCATGACGGCGCCCACGGACAGGTCGATGCCCTCGGTGCCGATGGCCAGGGCCATGCCGAGCGCGACGATGATCACGGGCGCGACCTGCACGGCCTGGGTCCGGAAGTTCTCGGCGGACAGGAAGTGCGGGGTCACGGCGATATTGACGACGAGCAGCACGGCCACGCCCGCGTACACGCCGTACGTCTGCATCCACTGCAGGACGCGGGCGCGGTCGAGGGCGGCCGGCCGTATCGCGGCCTCAGCCATGGCGGGTCACCTCCCCGGCGGCGCCGGGGGCGGGGCTGCCCGCCGCGATGGTCTGCATCAGCTTGTCCTCCGTGACGTCGTCGCCGGTCAGTTCGCCGACGACCGCGCCGTCCTTCAGCACGACCACGCGGTCGGACCCTTCGATGAGTTCCTCCAGGTCGGAGGAGATGAGCAGGACACCGAGGCCGTCCTCGGCCAGTTCGTCGACCAGCTTCTGCACCTCGGCCTTGGCGCCCACGTCGATGCCGCGCGTGGGCTCGTCCAGGAGCAGGACCTTCGGGTTCATGGCCAGCCAGCGGGCCAGGAGGACCTTCTGCTGATTGCCTCCGGACAACTCGCCGACCTTCTGGTGCGGCGAGGAGGCCTTGATGCGGAGCCTCTTGACGAAGGTGTCCACGATCTTGTCGACCTGGGCCTCGGAGACCAGACCGAAGCGGGAGAGCCTCGGCAGTGCGGCCAGCGCGATGTTCTCGCGGACGGAGAGCCCGGGGACGATGCCCTCGCTCTTGCGGTCCTCGGGCAGCAGGCTGATGCCGGCGCGGATGGCGGCGGGCGTGGATCCCGCGCGCAGCGGCACGCCGGCCACGGTGACGCTGCCCGCCTTCGACGCCAGCGCGCCGGAGATCGCCTTCGCGGTCTCCGTGCGCCCCGACCCCAGCAGGCCGCCCAGACCGACGACCTCGCCAGGACGGATGTCCAGCGAGACTCCGTGCAGCTTGTGAGGAACCGTCAGATCCCTTGCGCTGAGCACGGGTTCGGAGTCGGCGGCATGGTGGTCGCCGGTGAACTTGGTCAGGCCCTCACTGCGGACCTCGCCCAGATCACGCCCCAGCATCGTGGACACCAGGGTGAGCCGGTCCAGATCGGCGAGCGGTCCGGTGTGCACGCGGCAGCCGTCCCGCAGCACCGTCACGGTGTCGCACATGGCGTACAGCTCGTCGAGCCGGTGGCTGACGTAGATGACGGCGATCCCGTCGGCACGCAGCCGGCGGATCACCTCGAACAGGGTCTCCACCTCGCGCGGTTCGAGGGAGGAGGTCGGCTCGTCCATGATGACGACACGCGCGTCGGTGGCGACGGCCCGGGCCAGGGCCACCATCTGCTGGGCGCCGACGCCCAGGGTCCGCAGCGGCTGCCGAACGTCGACCCGCACCCCGTACGCGCGCAGCGTCTCCTCGGCCTCGCGGTGCATGCGGCCGAAGTCGAGCAGCCCGAAGCGGTTGCGCGGCTCGCGCCCCAGGAAGAGGTTGCGGGCCACGCTCAACAGCGGGATGAGGTTGACCTCTTGGTAGATCGTGGAAATGCCCGCGTGCTGGGCCTCCAGCGGCGTGGCGAAGGAGACCGGGCGGCCCTGGAAGGTGATGTCTCCCGCGTCGGGCCGGTACACACCGGTGAGCACCTTGATGAGCGTCGACTTGCCGGCGCCGTTCTCGCCGATCAGGGCGTGGACCTCACCGGCGTGCAGCACGAGGTCCACATCGTCCAAGGCCCGGACACCGGGGAACGACTTGCTGAGTCCGCGGACGGTGAGGACTTCGGCGGAGGGAACCACCTGTGCCTCCAGAGTGGGGTGAGGGCTAGGGCAGGGGAGAGGAGGGGAGTACACGGATCAGGGGCGGGGGTGGGCCGGTGCAGGCCCACCACCCCGCCCGTCTGAGACCGTGTCAGAAGGCCTTGCCAATGTCCGACTTGGCGTTCTTCGCGTCGTAGGCCCCGTCCTGGATGATGACGTCCTGGGGGACTTCCTTGCCCTGGGTGAACGTGTCCAGGGTCTGGAAGGCGAGCGGGCCGAAGCGCGGGTTGGACTCGATCACACCGCTGATCCAGCCGTCGACGATGCCCTGGACGGCGTTGCGCGTTCCGTCGACCGTCACGATCTTCACGTCACCGGCCTTCTTGCCGGCGCCCTTGAGCGCGGCGACCGCGCCGAGGCCCATCTCGTCGTTCTCGGCGTAGATCCCCTTGATGCCGGGCTTGGACTGGATCAGCTGCTCGGTGACCTGCTGGCCCTTCTCGCGGGCGAAGTCGCCGGTCTGCTGGAAGACGACCTTGAGGTCCGGGGCCTTCTCCTTGATGCGGTCCTTGAAGCCCTTGGTCCGCTCGGTGGTGACGTTGTTGCCCGCGGCGCCGAGCAGGATCGCGACCTCACCCTTGCCGCCGGTCGCCTCGATCATCTGGTCGGCGGCCCGCTTGCCCTGGTCGACGAAGTCCGACGCGATGAAGCTGACGTAGTCCTTGCACGCCGTGGCGTTGATCTTGCGGTCGATGGTGACGATGGGCACCTTCTTGGCCGCGGCGGCCTTCAACACCGGCTCCCAGCCGTCCGAGTTGAGCGGGGCGATCACCAGCAGGTCGGCGCCCTTGGCGAGGAGGTCCTGCACATCGCTGATCTGCTTGGAGAACTGCGACTGGGCGTTGGCGGTGAGCAGCTTCAGACCGCGCTTGCTCGCCTCGGCCTTGATCGAGGCCGTCTCCGCGATCCGGAAGGGGTTGGCCTCCTTCTCGGACTGCGAGAAGCCGACCGTCGCGCTCTTGAGGTCGAGCTTCTTCCCGCCGTACGCGTCGATCGTGCAGCCCTTGCTGCCGGGCTTCGGCGTGACGACCTTCTGGCCCGCGTCGGCGGCGGACGCGGAGGAGTCGGACTTGTTCGCGGCGTCGTCCTCGGACTTGGCGCAGCCGGAGGCGGTGAGGGCCATGGCGGCGGCCAGGGCCACGATCACAGGGCGGGCGGTGAGGTGACGGCGGTGGGCGAAGTGCTTCATGGTGACCCCGATCCGGGTGGCGCGGCGACGGAGGGTTGGCAGGGAGCGGCGCGGGCGGCGAGTATGCGGCTCGACGAGGCGAGAGCCTCGACTGGTCCGCCCGCAGGAGTTTTTACATCGTTGAAAGGAGGGTGTAAAGCCTTTGTGCGGGACGTGACCGCCCTGTGATTCGGGTGGGCCGCCCGACCGCGGTCAATGTGCGACCGCTGTGAGGTGCGGGAAGCTGAGCACGGTCCGGCTGCGCAGGGCCTGGTCGGGGCGCAGGACGGTGCTCGGATAGTCGGGACGGTTGGGGGAGTCGGGGAAGTGCTGCGTCTCCAGGCACAGGCCCGAGTGGGCGCCCAGCCTGCGGCCCAGCAAGTCGGCGAATCCGCCGTCGAGTTGCTGCCCGGCATAGACCTGGAGTCCCGGCTCGCTGGTGTGCACCTCGAGCACGCGCCCGCTGCCGGGGTCCTCGAGGCGGGCCGCACGGCGCAGGCCCAACTGCCCCTCGCCGGACGGACGGTCACGGTCGTCGAGCACCCAGCAGTGGTCGTAGCCGCCGGCACGCGCCAACTGCTCGTCGGGCTCGGCGATCCGCGCACCGATCCGCCGTGCCCGGGTGAAGTCGAACGGCGAACCGGCCACCGGTGCGGGTGCCCCGGGGAGCGGGAGGCCCGTCTCGCCGATGGGCAGATACGCGGCGGCGTCCACCGTCAGCAGGTGGTCGAGTACCCCTCGGTCCGGGTTGCCGGAGAGGTTGAAGTAGGCGTGGTGCGTCAGATTGACCGGCGTGGGGCGGTCGGTGACGGCGTGGTAGTCGAGCGTCAGGGATCCGTCGGACGCGAGGGTGTAGGTGACGGACACCTGGAGCGAACCGGGAAAGCCCTGGTCGCCGTGCGGACTGTCCAGGCTCAGCCGCACACTCGCGGCGCCGTCGGGCCCTTCGCACGGTTCGGCACGCCACAACCGGCGGTCGAACCCGTCGGCTCCGCCGTGCAGCGAGTTGCCCCGGTCGTTGCCGGGGATGTGGTGCCGCGTTCCGTCCAGGGTGAACGTGCCCGCGGCGATGCGGTTGGCGAACCGCCCCACCACGGCCCCGAGATACGCGCCGTGGGTGGCGTAGTGCTTCACGTCCGGGAGGCTCAGGACGACCTCGGTGGGCGGCCTGCGTTCGGGGCCGGGGACGCGCAGGGAGTGCAGTACGGCGCCGTACGTCAGCACGGCGGCCTCAACTCCGCTCGCACTGCGCAGAGTCCAGCGTTCGACCGGGAGGCCCGAGGGGGTGGCGCCGAAGGGTGCCGGGAAAGGGGCGGCGAAGGACATGGGCTCCTCGCGGGGGTGAGGGCCGGGCTCTGTCCGGCGCCGGACGCGGGCGATGCCGACGGGGCGCGGACGGAGCCGGAGACCGGCAGCTGCGGACGCCTGGACATTACAACGTTGTAAGGGGCCGGTACAGGTATCTGCTCGGGTCTTTCGGATATCCGGCGGTCATCCGGCGGCTGCCCGGTCGGGGATTTCGGCGGGAAGTCCCTTTGCCGGGTGGCGGAACGGGCTCGCGGGCCCGCCGCCCGGCCTATGCGCTCCGTCCGGCCTGCGTGCTCCGCCCCAGCGTGCTCTCGCGCGCGATGAGCCGATAGTCCGCCCAGACGCGGCGGGGCTCGGGCGCCTGGCCGCTGAGCCGGGCGAGGACCGACTCCACCGCCATCCGCGCGATGGCCTCCTTGTCCGGCGACACGGAGGTGAGTGTGACCGTCCCGAAGTGCCCCTCGACGACGTCGTCGAAGCCGACCACGGCGACGTCCTCGGGCACGCGCATGCCGCGCTCCGACAGCACCCGCATCGCTCCGATGGCGATGGGGTCGTTGTACGCGAACACGGCGTCGGGCCGGCGCCCGGTCGCCAGGATCCGGGTCATCGCCGCCGCGCCGTCCGCGTGCCCCCACCCCTCGGTCGTCGCGATCAGCCCGTCGTCCACGGAGAGGCCCGCCGAGAGAAGCTCCTCGCGCCACCCCTGAAGACGCAGGTGGGCGGGTTGGCTGTGGCCGCGGCGGGCGCCGATGAACGCCACCTCGCGGCGTCCCAGATCGATGAGATGGCGGACTGCGGTGCGGGCCGCTGCGACGTTGTCCACCGCGATGTGGTCGTAGGGCAGGTCGTAGTGGCGCTCGCCGAGCAGGACCAGAGGCACGTTCTCCGTACGCTCACGGAGGTCCTCCGCCTCCAGCTCGATGGGGCTGAGGATCAGGCCGTCGATGACGCGGGCGCGGAAACCCTGGCTGACGAGGACCTCTTGTTCGCGCCGGCCGCCCGTGTGGTCCAGGAGCACGATGTAGTCGTGCAGGGCGGCGGCGTCGATCACCGCGGCCGCGAGCTCGGCGAAGTACGGGTTGCCCAGCTCGGGAAGGGCGAGGGCGATGATGCCCGTCCGCCCCTGACGCAGGTGCCGCGCGGTGAGGTTGGGCCGGTAGCCGAGCTCGTCGATGGCCTGCTGCACCCGCTCACGCATCGCGGGTGTGACGTGCTGGTAGTTGTTCACCACATTCGAGACGGTCTTGATCGACACGCCCGCACGCGCGGCGACGTCCTTGAGGCTGACCCGCACAACATTCCTTCCGGTGGCCTGCCGGGCGCCGGTACCGGTGCGTGCCCGCACGGCGCCGGAACCATGGCCCCGGCGCAAAGGCTCTGGAGCCGGGCTTGCAACGTTATACGTCCGCATGGCGGAAGGTGGCAAGGGGAACGGATATCCCCGGCACCGGCAGCCGGACCAGCACGGGAACGGGACCCGGGCCCACGAAGCACATGACCCCTGACGCGCAGAACCCCGGACGTACGGGACTCCCGACATACAGGACCCCCGGCACACCGGCTCCCGACATACACGGCCTCCGGCAACAGTGGCGGGGGGGGGGGGGCCCCCCGCCCCCCCCGCCGCGGGGCCCGCCCGGACCGCCCCCCCCCCCAGGGGGGGGGGCGCGGGAGGCAAAAAGGGGAGGCGGAAGGCGGGGGGGCGGCGCGCACACC